>JANQOV010000156.1 GCA_028285645.1 Hyphococcus sp. | reverse complement strand
GCCACAAATCCCATGAGCCGTGGTTTGCCGCGCCCGCAGAAACCGCTACTGGATAGCGATGCAACACCGCGCCCAGCAACAAAAGCATCACCCCCGCGGCAAGCGCGGCGACGCGCCTGCGCGCCTTTGGCTCTATGGCCGCCATGCGGTGGCCGCGGCGCTGGCCAATCCCGACCGTCGGATGCGCCGGGTCGTGGCCACCAAAAACGCTGCGGACTGGCTGGCGGACCAGCAAGACTTGCAGATCGACCGCGACCGGCTCGCGAAAACAGAAGACGCCCGCCCCGATGCGATTGACGCCCTCCTGCCTGCCGGCGCGGTGCATCAGGGTCTTGCCGCAGAGGTTTTCGATCTGCCGCGGGCGCGCCTTAAGGAGGTTTGCCAGCCGGACGGCGCAAACCGACCGGTACTCGTCCTTGACCAAATCACCGATCCCCAAAATATCGGCGCAATCTTTCGCTCTGCTGCCGCCTTCGGCGCCCGGGCTGTCATTGTACAGGAACGGCGCACGCCGCCCCTCGCCGGCGCTCTCGCCAAGGCGGCCGCCGGCGCCATCGAGACGGTTCCTTGCGTCAAGGCGGTCAACATCGCTCGGTCCATTGAGGCGTTAAAGGCGCTTGGTTATGTCACCGCCGGTCTTGCCGGCGACGCCGCTGAGGACATCACAATACTTGAGAAGGACGCGCCTATTGCACTCGTTGTCGGCGCCGAGGGCGCCGGGCTTCGCGCCCTCGTTGCGGAAACCTGTGACATGCTTGTGCGCATCCCGATTGCGCCAGCCATGGAAAGCCTCAATGTTTCTACGGCGACCGCCATCGCGCTTTATGAAATCACGCACGGTCGCGGAGGCGGCAAATGAGCAACATTATTCATAAAGGCGGATGCCAGTGCCGCGCGGTGCGTTTTGAAGCTTCGGATCCGCCCAAATTTGTTTGCAACTGCCATTGCGAAAGCTGCCGGAAAGCCACGGGCGCTGCTTTTTCTACATGGGTAGGGTTCAATGAAGATAAAGTGCGTTGGGATAACGCCAGTCCTACATTCTACGCCAGTTCTAAAGGCGTTCGCCGCGGCTATTGCAGCGCCTGCGGAACGCCACTGACCTATGCAAGCGATCAATGGCCGGGAGAAACCCACTTCTTGATAGGCGTCTTTGATGATCCCAATGCGTTTACGCCGCGTAAGGAAGTATTCACGGAAGACGCGCTTGCCTGGGCGCTTCATGGAAAGGACGCTTGATGTCGGACACACAATCAACAGCCGTTATCACCGGCGCTTCAACCGGGATCGGCAGAGCGATCGCACGATCGCTTATCGACAATGGCTGGCGCGTATTCGGCAGCGTCCGCAAACCGGAAGATGCTGAAACCCTGCGACAAGGCCTCGGTGAAAATTTCACGTCGCTGATCTTTGACGTGACGGATTTCACTGCAATTCGCGAAGCATCAGCAACGGTCAGCGACGCGCTAGAAGGCCGTACGCTGAATGCGCTCGTCAACAACGCCGGCATCGCCGTGGCGGGACCGCTTCGTCATATTCCACTGGAAGAAGTACATCGGCAGTTCGACGTCAACATTTTTGGCGTCGTGCGCGTAACGCAAGCCTTCTTGCCGATGCTCGGCGCCGATCCGGTGTTCAAAGGCCCGCCCGGACGGATCATCAATATGAGTTCGGTCGCCGGTAAAATCGCCTCCCCTATTCTTGGTCCTTACGCCATGTCGAAGCACGCCCTTGAAGCGTTCTCAGACAGCCTCCGCCGCGAACTCCTGATGCATGGGATCGACGTCATTACCGTCGGACCCGGCGCGATCAAGACGCCGATCTGGGCCAAGGCCGACGACATCGACGTAGCGCCTTATAAGGATACGGAATATTACGGCGTCATACAGAATATGCGTAAAATGTTGCAAGAGGTCGGCGACAATGGGCTAGAGCCTGCAAAAGTCGGCGATTTGGCGCTGCGTATTCTGACAACGGACAAACCGAAAACCCGCTACGCCATCATGAAGAATCAATTCGTCATGTGGACGTTGCTGCGCGCCCTGCCGCAACGGATGATCGACCGCGCCGCTGCAAAGCGCGTTGGCCTTCCGCAAGAGGCGCAGAATAAGTGACGGCGTTCAAAGCAGTTATTTTCGATTTTGGCGGCGTCTTTACCACCTCGCCGGTTGAGAACTTTGCGATTTACGAACACGCCAACGGACTGCCCGAGAAATTCATTGGCGGGGTCATCAAGAAGAACCATCACACCAATGCCTGGGCGCGGTTTGAACGGGCTGAGATTTCACTGGAAGAGTTCGATGGCGCATTTGCAGAAGAAACCCGTACGGCGGGCTTTGAGATCGCCGGACGCACACTGGTCTCGCTTTTGCGGCTCGATCTTAAACCCGAGATGGTCGCTGCGCTCAATCGGGTAAAGGATGCCGGTTACCAGACTGGCTGCATCACCAACAACCTGCCTAAATTTGACAGCGCCGCGATGGTGAAAGACGCGTCCCGCATGGATGAAGCGCGAAAGATCATTGCGCTGTTCGATCAGGTTATTGAATCATCTAAAGCAGGCGTCAGAAAGCCTGAACCGCGCATTTATGAAATGATGTGCGAGGCGCTTGGAGTTGCGCCGGAGCAATGCGTTTTCCTTGACGATCTCGGGATTAACTTAAAACCCGCGCGCGCCATGGGCATGACAACGGTCAAGGTTCCCATTGGCGATGTTCAGCCTGCGATCACAGAACTCGACGATCTGTTGAAGCTGCGCTGACAGTTTAGATTATTCGAGGGCCGGCGCGGGATCGTCATCTTCTTTTTCAAAATCAATGGCCTCGAGATCAAAACAGGTTTCGCCCGGCGCTTTAGGATATTGAAGCGTACGCCGCGCTTCGCCGGCCACATAACTAAAATGTGGCGCAGGCCGCGTGCGGCCCTCGTCTTCATCTTCCGGCCACCCTCGGGCGAATGTGGCGCATAGCCGGAATTCGTCACCTTCCAAAGCTTCATATCTATACGGCGCGTCAGTCGCGGGATCAGAAGGCGTTTCGCCGGCGCATCCTGCTGCAACGGGCGTGCTCTCGGCGTGTTGCTTAAGCGCTTCCTCCATGACCGTTAGATTTTCCGGTGTTGCGCCGAAATACGTGCGATGGCAGTCAACGCGTCTTGCGATCGCGTGAAGATTGTCCATCCGCTGCTGATCGAACGCGCGCAGCCGCACTTCGTTCGGCGTATCAACGCGGGTGAACGCCCAAATCACCAGCGCCACGGTTACCAGGGTCGTCAATATGGCAAGCAGGCGACCCGCCCAATCGGCGCCGGCCGTCGTGCGTTCTGCGTCTCGCGTATAGTTCCACAAAATCGCGCCGGAAATGACGCCGACGACGCCAGCTTTCGCAAGAAACCGCGACTGCAGTTCGCCGCCGAGAAAATTGTACACCACTGCAACAAGATCGCCGATCAACACGAGCGCCGCGAAAATCAATGTTACATAAGTAAGCCATGCGCGCACGCGCGAGACGCGCCTTTCCGGATCCTTCCGCCGCGCAGCGCTAAGCCGCCAACCGAGATAGACAAAGATCGGATAACCGACGACCAGCGATGCGATCGACCAACGAAGGCGGCTCGCTGCGCCATATTGCAAACCGCGTTCGAGCGGGTCTGCGAACAGGGAATCGATAAAGGCGAACGCAACCGCGCCAAGCTGAATGGAGAAAACACCCAGAAGCGAAAAGAAAACAATGTAAAGGAACGCTTCGCGCGCGCCGCCAAACCGCCGCGGACGCGGCACCGGCACCGGAAAGTCGACGTCGGCGTAACCGGCGAGCGCATCTGCAATCTGATCATCCGGCCAGCCGGCTTTGCGTAAGGCGGACTCAATGTGTTTGCGACTTTGACCCTTGGCCAACGCCTCCCTGACGAATTCCCTGAGCGTATTATCCGCCACCTGAAGTCCCTTTGTTTGGATTACAGAAGTTGATAAGCGGCGCCCGTCAATGTCAAGCGCTGCTTCGGGCGTGAACGCTCACTTGGGCGCAAATTGTTCTGCGCAGTTTCCTTGCCGCATCGCCGTGCGTAGCGCAAAATGGATCCGCCGAAGGAGTTCGACTATGACCGCCTATCGCCCGCGCGCTGATCTTCAGACCCACGACGTCACCAACCAGCCGCCGCCATTCGAAGACATCAATATTTTCGAAACGGATGCAGCGCTTGCCAATGCTGTTGAAGAGAACGGCGGGCGCACGCATGCGAAACACCTTTCTGACTTCGGCGGTCAGTGTGGATCAGCGGAAGTGGTCGAGTGGTCAAGGCAGGCCAACCACTATCCGCCGCAGCTGAGGAGCTTTGATCGCTACGGCCACCGCATCGACGAGGTCGAGTTTCATCCGGCCTATCATGAACTCATGTCGCTCGGCCTCGGTGCTGGCGTCGCCGCCGGCGCCTGGACCGCAAAAGAAGCCGGTCATGTTCTCCATGCAGGACTTTTGTATATGATGGGTCAGGCCGATGGCGGCGTTTGTTGCCCGATGTCCATGACCTACGCCGCCGTTCCGGCGCTGCGTCATGCCCCTGAGATCGCTAAGGAATGGGAGCCGCGCGTTACCGCCAACGCTTATGATCCTCGCTTCATCCCCGCCGCAGACAAAAAAGCGGCGACCATGGGCATGGCGATGACGGAAAAACAGGGCGGCTCCGATATTCGCGCTAACACGACACGGGCAAACGCCATCGGCGGCGATGAATATGAGCTCACAGGGCACAAGTGGTTTTGTTCGGCGCCCATGTGCGATGCGTTTTTGACGCTGGCGCAGACGGACGCCGGCGTCACCTGTTTTCTCGTGCCGCGCTGGCGACGTGACGGAACGCGCAACGCCTTTCACATCATGCGCCTTAAGGACAAGCTTGGCGATCGTTCCAACGCTTCCTCGGAGATTGAGTATCATGGCGCCTATGCGCGCCGCGTCGGCGAAGAAGGCCGCGGAGTTAAAACGATCATCGATATGGTGCAGCATACGCGCCTTGATTGCGTCGTCGGCTCGGCGGGCGGCATGCGAGCGGCGCTCGCGCAAGCGCTTTGGCATGCAGGCCATCGAACGGCGTTTCAGAAAAAGCTCGTCGATCAACCGGCAATGGCGGCGGTGCTCACGGACCTTGCCCTTGAATGCGAAGCAGCGACCGCCCTTGCCTTTCGCTTGGCGCGGGCTTTCGATGCGACAGCTTCAAGCGAAAGCGAAGCCGCCTTCGCAAGGCTCGCGACGCCGATCGCCAAATACTGGATCTGCAAACGCCAACCCGGCTTCGTTTATGAAGCGCTTGAGTGTCATGGCGGCGCAGGCTTTGTCGAAGAAGGACCGATGCCAAGACTGTTTCGCGCATCGCCACTGAACGCCATCTGGGAAGGCTCCGGCAACGTCATTGCGCTCGACATTCTGCGGGCGATCGCCCGGGAGCCCGATAGTCTTGCCGCCGTGCGCGCGGAACTCGACGCCGCCCGTGGCGCCAACGCCTTGTATGACAGGCATGTTGCCGGTCTTGCGAAATGGCTGGAGCCAAGCGCTCTTGGTGAGAGCACAGCGCGGGCCTTTGCCGAAGAGATGGCGCTTGCCTTGGAGGCCGCCGCATTAATGCAGACCGCACCAGGTCACGTGGTTGACGGTTTTTGCTCAGCACGTCTCAACAACGATGGAAAATCATTGGCTTACGGCGCATTGGACGGCACGGTCGATTGCGCGTCGATCATCGAACGGGCGACGCCGCTTTCCTGACCAACCGCCGGGGCAGCTAGGCTCTAATCGTCGCGATGGACTTTTTCCTGACGCTCATGGCGCTCTTGCGCTTCGAGAGACAGCGTCGCAATGGGGCGCGCATCAAGCCGGCGCAGGCTGATCGGCTCGCCGGTTTCCTCGCAATAGCCATATTCGCCGGTATCGATTCGACGCAATGCTGAGTCAATTTTTGCGATGAGCTTTCGCTGGCGATCGCGGGTGCGCAGTTCAATGGCTTTTTCGGTTTCGCTCGATGCGCGGTCGGCGATATCCGGCAAATGAAGATTGTCTTCCTGAAGCTGGTTCAGCGTGCCCTGGCTTTCATCGATGATTTCCTGCTTCCAGTTAACAAGCTTACGCCGGAAATAGTCCTTTTGACGGTCACTCATAAACGGTTCGTCTTCAGACGGACGATACTCTTCGGTGACGGTATTCGACATTCTTCACTCCCCGTTCACTAACTGGCCTGGGAACCTTCTTCGGGCGAATCCGCGGCCTGTATACCCACGCGAACGCCATGGCTCAAGTGGGCTTTTTCGAAAGCTCTCTTCGCAAAAATGTCTTAAAAATATTTAGCGCTCGGCGCGCTTTTTGTCGGGCTTAGCGGCCAAGCTTGGCCAGCTCGACACGCGCCCGAAGGGTGATCTCGTCATAGATATCAAGCAACGCCGCATCGGCGCCGGAATGCGCGCGTAGCTGCGCGGCTGACGCCAGCGCATCAAGATCATCGGTGCTCGCCTCGCCGTTTAAAAGTTTCAGGTGCAAGCCGTCAAGCGCATCAAGAACACGCTGCGCTGCAGCAATAGTTTTTTTGCCGGCGTCCTGGCGGGTCTGCAGCGCAATCAGCGCGCTTAGAGTGGCAGGCGCCGACAGCGCGCTGGTTTTGGAGGCGGAAGACGCATCGGCGGGGGCGCTGCGGTTCAACGCAAAGGCGGGTTTCGACTTTTCACTTTTTCTTGTGCGCGTCGGCGGCGGCGCTTCACCCGTACCCCTTATTTTCATCGCCCTTGCCTATATTGCGTTTCCATCGGGGCCATCCTGCGCGCTCGGCGCGCGGTTTCACCGAACGAGACCTATTGATGGGCAAGGGCGATAAAGGTTTCGTTAAGCCGGCAAAGTTTTCCCGGTCAAAGGCGCCTATCCGCGCTCATCGTCAATCAGGGGGACCGCCACAGCAAGACGGCCAACGTCATGTTTTTGATCGATTTTTCATGGCGAGCGCCGGTTGGCACGGGCTTCGCTTTAGCGTTAACGGGCGCCGTCTTTGGGCGCTCGTAACGCAAATGGGTCCAAGTTTGGCCAAGGCACGCTTTCATCTCCTCGTCGCGCTCGTCAGCATCTTTTTTGCAGGCCCGGCATTCGCCGATTCGCGCATCAAAGACCTCGCCGACATCGAAGGCGTGCGGGAGAACATGCTGATCGGCTACGGCCTTGTCGTCGGCCTTGACGGCACCGGCGATCGCATCCGCAATACGCCGTTCACCCGCGAATCTCTCATTTCGATGCTTGAGCGCATGGGCGTTAATATTCGCTCAGAAGCGCTGGATACGGACAATATCGCCGCGGTGATGGTGACGGCGAACCTGCCGGCTTTCGCCACACAGGGAACGCGGCTTGATGTTTCGGTCAGCGCGCTCGGCGATGCAGAAAGTCTGCGCGGCGGCGTCTTGCTGGTAACGCCCCTGCACGGCGCCGACGGTGAAGTCTACGCCATTGCGCAAGGATCCGTTGCGGTTAGCGGGTTTGCAGCGCGGGGTGACGCCGCCTCGATCACGCGCGGCGTGCCCACCAATGGTCGCATCGCTAATGGCGGCGTCGTGGAGCGCGAGCTGCGTTATGACATTGCCAGCCAGAGGAATGTTAAGCTGGCGCTGCGCAATCCAGACTTTACCACCGCAAAACGCATCGCGGGAGCGATCAACAAAAAGTTCAAAACGAACATCGCCAACGTTGTGGACCCGGGAACCGTACGCGTCGCCCGCAGCGACGGTTTCAATGGAGACATGGTGGCGCTGATCACCGACATCGAAAATCTGCGCGTTAAGCCCGACCACACGGCGAAAGTTGTCATCGACGAAGCCTCAGGGGTGATCGTCATGGGCGACGATGTACGCGTATCGACAGTTGCCATCGCACAAGGCGCGCTGACAGTCTCGATTTCTGAAACACCGCAAGTGAGCCAGCCAAGCCCCTTCTCCGAACAAGGGGAGACAGTGGTGGTTCCGCGCACCACAGCAGAAGTCGATGAAGCGCCGGCGCAGTTGCAATTGGTGGAAGAAGGCGTTCGCCTGCGCGATCTCGTAGACGGTCTTAACGCGCTCGGCGTTTCGCCGCGCGATATGATTTCAATCCTGCAGGCGGTGAAAGCCGCTGGCGCCCTGCAAGCTGACATTGAGGTGATGTGATGGAACTTTCGTCAATCGCTTCGCCGCTTGCGCAACCGGCGCAACAGCACGCTTCGCAGATCGACCGCAAGGCGCAAGAATTTGAAGCGTTGGTGCTTTCTCAAATGCTGGCCCCGATGTTCGAAAACACAAAAGGGCCGAGCCTGCTTGGCGGCGGCAAAGCCGACCAGGACGCTTTCCAAAGCCTATTGCACGACGAATACGCCAAAGCCATCGCCGCGCGCGGCGGCGTCGGCATCGCCGACTTCGTCAAAGACGTATTGATCCAAATGCAAGGTGCAATTTCCGACAAGGGGGAGCTCTCATGACCCAACCAACGATCGACGCGACAGAGCGCGTTCGAACGCTCATCGAATTGACTGAAAATCTCTCAGAGATTTTCGGCAAGGAAAACCAGTTGCTGGCCGACCAGCGGCCCCTTGAAATCGCGCCCTTGCAAGCGGAAAAAGCGCGGCTTGCCGCCGCTTACGCCCAATCAATCAGGGACGTCGCAGCAAATCGCGCCATCGTTCAGGACGCCGACAGCGCGCTTCTTCTGGAATTGCGGGCGATCACAAAGTCCTTTGAAGCGCGCGCCGCCGTGCAGCGCTCACTCCTCGACGGCGCCCAGCGTGCAGCGGAAGGCGTCGTCAAAGCGGTCGCTGAAGAAGCTGCTGCGCAGGACGCAAATGGCTATTCAAATGGTCCGGAAGGGCCAGCAAAGGCAACGCCGATTTCGATAAACGAAAGCGCCTAGATCGCTGAGATGTGACGCCTGATTTGCGCCGCATTTCATCTCTCTGACTGACGCTTGCAATATCTGCTTGATTTCGTGACGGATTTGCAATCGGGCGCAAACAGCGCCCGCACCGGCCGGCCATTATATCACAGCCTCGTTATCTACACTTCCGCCACAATTGACCATAATATTGTATTGGGTCCGCAACGGGCTAGAGGTGTGGGTTGCTATGCGAATGTCTCCAAGCGGTATTGAACTCCTGAAAAGGTTTGAAGGCCTTGAGCTTGAAGCCTATCAGGATATCGCCGGCATCTGGACCATCGGCTATGGCCATACGGGCGATGATGTACGGCCGGGGATGCGGATCACTGAACGGGAAGCGGAAGCGCTGTTAAGGCGCGATTTAAGACCGCGTGAAGACGCCGTTGATCGCCATGTCACGGTGCCCCTCAACCAAAATGAATTCGATGCGCTGGTGAGCTTTGTCTACAATGTGGGCATTGAGGGTTTCCGCCGATCGACAGCGCTACGGCGCCTCAACAATGGCGATCGCGTTGGCGCCGCTGATGCGCTTACCTGGTGGAACAAGGCAACGGTCGGCGGGGTCTTGCGCGCCGTCACCGGACTTACCAGAAGACGCGCTGCGGAAGCGGCGTTGTTTCTGACGCCGACTGAACCGGTCCAGGTCGCCGAGACGGAACGCATCGAAGAAAACTCGCGGGTAACGCCGATTGAAGATTCCCCGCGCCGGGACAACCCTCTCGAAAGCCGGACGGTTCAGGGCGCCACGATTGCCGGCGGCGCTGGCGTCGCATCATCGACCATGGGCCGGGATAATGTCGAAGAGCTCGATCAATTGGAAAGAAATATCGAGCAAGGGATCGGGATGACGGAAGGTCCCGACCAACATGAAGGCAGCGCCGTGCCGCCAAGCGCCATTCGTGAAGGCGGCGCTGACGACCCTGACGACCAACCGGAAACGCCGCCTGAAGATATAACCGAGCCGACGGCGCCGGAGACCGGAAACGGCATGCCTTCAGGAGAGGAAGAAACCGAAGATACAGAAACGCCAGATGCTGAAACTAGCGACGACGACGACATTTCAATTACCGACAGCATACCCGATGCCGGAACGATGGTCGAAGTGGAAGGCATGCCTTCACGGCACGAAGTCCATGCAGTCGAAGCGCAGATTCAGTTCGCGCTTATGATCCTCATCATCATCGCAGTCTTGTTTATTATTTATGCGCGGGTCGATGACTGGTTTAATTACCGCCGTTAGTCGCGCGTCGCCTGAAAGCGCATGACGCGCAGCCGCCCGGCCTTTAACGCATCATAACGCTCCGCCCATAAATGCGCGTGATCGCCAAGCGCCCGCAACAATCGCGCACGCTGACGATCACTGTCCAGTTGACTGATCGCATTATAGGCGCCGCGCCAGCCAGACCAGCCTTGTGCGATCATCGGCAAAAACGTCGCTGTCTCGTCAAGCGCGCCGGAAACGCTGAACCCGGCGCCGCTAAGCGCCCGCTCATATTCATCGACAGCGCGCGCTGTCCCCTTCATCGATGACGGAAAGCAGGAGCGCAGCCGCGCGCCCTTTCGCGACACAGCATAATCAACAAAAATCGCCTTGGCGCCAGGCAACAGTAGCTCTGCTGCAATGCGCGCAAAGGCTGCCGGGTCTGCATCTGCCGACATTTCAAAGAATGACAAGGCGCCGGCCGCGCCGGCCTTTTGCAATTTTTGCAAAGCAACGTCGTAATGCTTCAAGTCGTTTCCTGAAATGCCTTTGGCGCGGGTGAGCCCCGATACTTTCCAACGCGTGCCGTGGCGCAAGTCGTTGAGCGGCGCGCCGACGCCAGCGCCGAACACAATCACGTTCGCTTTGACCGGCAGCGATAATTGCCGCGCATACCGCATGGTCCAGGCGGGCGAACCCGGATCGATACGCCCCTCGCCCCAGATCGCTTGCGCGATGATCTCGTCCGGATCTGCGGCAACGCCGCCGGCGCCGGGGAATTCAGCAGCAATGGCCGCGCGCTCGGCGGTTTCATCAAATGCGTAGCCTTCCCACCAGGCATGAAACTTCCGCCGCCAAAAGGCGGATTTCGCTTGGAACCCGGAAAGCTTGATCGCTTGCGCCGACATCAGCGCCGCCCCTCAACTTGCGCGCATATTAAAATGCGCAATTTTTCGGCTAAAATTGATAAAGGGTTAATCCTGAAAAATCGTTAAGAGCCGAGGGCGATCCACGAGTAATCTGGCTGTGCAATCATGTGCTGCGCTTGCTCTCAAGCACATCCGGAAAATCTAACCAATCAACCGCCGCACCCGGCGGCGCAAAACCGGCAACAAGTCCGCTTCAAACCAAGGGTGCTTTTTAAGCCAGGCGTTATTACGCCAGGAAGGATGCGGCGTCGGAAAATAACGCGGCGCGAATTCCTTCCAGTCCGCCACCGTATCTGTGAGCGAAGACTTTGCGCCCTTCCCGAGATGCCATTTTTGCGCATAGCCGCCCACAAGCAACGCCGTTTCGATGTTCGGCAAGGCGTCCATCAACCTTGCTCGCCAGTGGGCAGCGCATTCTTTTCGCGGCGGCAAGTCTGCGCCTTTGTCATTATAGCCGGGAAAGCAAAAGCCCATGGGGATGATAGCGATGCGCTTTGGATCGTAAAACTCGTCATCGCTGACGCCTAGCCATTCGCGCAACCGGTCGCCGGAAGGGTCAGTAAATGGTTTGCCGCTTTCATGAACGCGTTTTCCCGGCGCTTGCCCGAAGATGGCGAGCCGCGCAGATTTCGACGCCTGCAAAACGGGACGCGGATCATGGGGCAAGGGCGCGCCTTTTGGATCATCAACGCAAATCGTGCAGTTGCGTATGTCTTTAATAAGGCCGGTCAGTGAAGGCGTCGCCATTCTTATCCCTTCAATTGCAGTTGCAACTGCTGCAATGCGTTGCCTGAGCACGCGCGCAAGTTAAGGTCATACCAATCCATCGAATCCAAGGCACGACTCATGGCATCATCTAATACGCCGAAGACGAATGAACAATTCAACAAATTTGGAGCTGACTTCCTGCCCGGGTTGCTCGGCATCCGCTTCCTGTCTGTTGAGCACGGCCGCGTTGAGGCGGAGCTGCCGATTCGACAAGCGCTGATGGCACCAAACGGCTATCTCCATGCCGGCTCGGTTGTGACGCTTGCAGACTCAGCTTGCGGCTATGGCAGCATGCACGCGCTGCAGGAAGGCGCAACAGGCTTTACGACCATCGAACTTAAATCGAATTTTCTTAGCACCGCCCATGACGGCGTCATTTCTTGCGAAGCAACAGCTCAGCATCTAGGCCGCACCACGCATATTTGGGACGCCAAGGTTACACACAAGGACAAAACGATCGCACTCTTTCGCTGCACCCAAATGGTGCTTTGGCCGCGTTAGCCTGCACTACTCTTTTGATAAATGCGCCAGATCGCCTGCGTTTTCTTCCCAGTTCTGACCATCAAACTGGCGAATGTCGATTGATTTGAATTGTGCGCGATCCATGCAACGCAGGTTCAAGGAATATCCATCAGGGTTCGAACGCGGCACGTAAAAAGACTTAACGCCACAATTCTTGCAGAAATAATGTTTGGCGACGCAGGTATTGAAAACATAGGTCGTAAGCTGATCTTCTCCGGTGGTCAGGCGAAACCGTGAGTTCGGCACGATGATATGCAAAAAGCCTGTCATCGTGCAGATCGAACAATTGCAGGCATCGACCGTTACGTCGTCATCAGTTTCCGCTTCCCATTGAACGCCGCCGCAATGGCACCCGCCCTTTTTCCAGCTTTTTGTCATCATTCAATCCCGACGGTCTTATGTGCAGCTATGGCAAGATCAGGCCCGCCAGCGCTGCGCTCATCAAGTTCGACAAGGACCCCGCCAAAATCGCATGTACGCCATATCTTGCAATCTCACTCATGCGGTCAGGTATTAGCGAGCCCAGCCCGCCCAGCAGAATGGCGATCGAGGAGAAATTCGCAAAACCGCACAGCGCAAACGTCACAATTGCAACAGTCTTGGGGCTAAGCGACTCAGTCTGATTGATAAGGCTGATATAAGCGACAAATTCATTGAGGATGAGCTTTTCGCCGAAGATCGCACCCGCCGCTTGCGCTTCCGACCAGGGAACGCTTAACAAAAACATTAGCGGCGCAAAAATCCAGCCGAGAATCTTTTGCGCGGAAAGATCTTCCATGCCGATCAGCCCGCCAACGCCGCCCAGCAGTCCGTTGACCAGCGCAATCAAGCCGACAAAAGCGATCAACATGGCGCCGATGGTCAGTGCGAGCTTCAAGCCGTCCTGCGCGCCAACCGCCGCCGCCATGATCACGTTTGTGTGGGACGAACGCTCCTTGGTAATTGCCATAACAGTAAGATCATCCTCCGACTTTTCTTCGCCGTCAGGGAAGATCAGTTTCGCCATCAACAATCCGCCTGGGGCGGCCATGAAACTGGCGGCGAGCAGATATTCGAGTTTCACGCCGAGCTGCGCATAAGCAGCGAGCACCGTACCCGCGACGGAGGCAAGGCCCGACACCATGATCGCGAACAATTGCGGACCCGTCAGTCGGTCGAGATAGGGCTTGACCGCAAGCGGCGCCTCGGTCTGACCCACAAAGACATTTGCCGCAGCGTTGAGCGACTCCACCGGCCGCGTGCCGATGATGAGTTGCAGAAAACCGCCAACGCCGGCGACAATCATCTGCATCACGCGCAAATGATAAAGCACAGCCATAAGCGCGGAAAAAAAGATGATGATCGGCAGCACATGAACGGCGAAAATCGTTCCCATGCTGTCGCCTGCGAGCTGTCCGAAGACCATGCCGATCCCGTCATTGGCGAAACCAAGAATGTTCGTAACGCCGCCCGAAAGGGCGCCAATGACGCCCTGCCCGACCGATGAATAAAGCACAAAAAAGGCAACGGCGACTTGCAGGCCAAAGGCGCTTAACACAATCCGCAAATTGATGGCCCGGCGGTTACGCGAAAAGATGACAGCGATCGCAATGATCACAACGACGCCAATGAGGCCGACCGCACGGCCTTCCAGCATTTGAAGAAATTCCGCGCCCATTCGTCATCCTTTTGTTGATTGATTTTTGTAAGCTGGACTAAAGGCTAAAACGCAACGGGCGCCCCATAAAGCCGGGGACTATGAACAAATAGCCTGCGCTTGTCACGGGGGGCTTATCCTCCCGTTCTTTGCGGTTGCGTCTCACAAAGACCCGCCTAAAGTGCGCCTCGCAAACGCCAAAGAAAAGGACCTCCCGCATGTTGCCCGCGCCCTGCGCCGACTTGTCGCCCAATACGCTCGATTATGAGATCACGCCCCTCGTCAAACCCACCGGCTTTCGTGAATATGACGCACGCTGGCTCTTTGAGGAGGAAATCAATCTTTTGGGCATTCAGGCCCTCGGCCAGGGCCTGGGCACGCTGATCCGCGAGATGGGCAAGGAGCCGCGCATTGTCGTCGGCCATGATTTTCGCGGCTATTCCATCTCCATCAAGCAGGCGCTGACGGTCGGCCTGATGACCGCCGGCATTGAGGTCAATGACATTGGCCTGGCGCTGTCGCCGGTCGCTTATTTCGCACAGTTCGATCTCGATATTCCCTGCGTCGCCATGGTGACCGCGAGCCACAATGAAAATGGCTGGACCGGTGTTAAAATGGGCGCCGCACGCCCCTTGACTTTCGGCCCTGAAGAAATGGGCCGGCTGAAGGAAATCGTCCTTCGCGGTCAGTATAAGGAGTTTTCCGGCGGCGCTTATAAATATGTCGAAGGCCTGCGCGAACGCTATATCGAAGATGTGATCTCCGGCGTTTCGCTAAACCGCAAAATGAAAGTCATCGCCGCCTGCGGCAACGGCACCGCCGGGGCCTTTGCGCCTGACGCACTTTCCCGCCTCGGCATAGATATTGTCCCCATGGACGCTGAACTCGACCACACGTTCCCGCGCTATAATCCCAATCCTGAAGACATGGAAATGCTGCACGCCATGCAGGCGGCGGTGAAAGAACACGGCGCTGATGTAGCCCTTGGTTTTGACGGCGACGGCGATCGCTGCGGCGTTGTTGACGACGAAGGCGAGGAAATTTTTGCAGACAAGATCGGCGTGCTCCTCGCCCGCGACTTGTCAGCGCTGCATGAAAACGCGCAGTTTGTCGTTGACGTGAAATCCACCGGCCTCTTCATGACCGATCCGGTCCTGCAGCAGAACGGCGCCAAGACAGAATATTGGAAAACCGGCCACTCTTATATCAAGCGCAAGAGCCACGAGATGGGCGCGCTGGCCGGTTTCGAAAAGTCTGGGCACTTCTTTTTTAATAAGCCGATTGGTCGTGGTTATGATGACGGCCTGGTTGCGGCGATCGCACTGTTGCAGATGCTTGACCGCAATCCGGACAAGAAACTTTCCGACTTGCGCAAATCCCTGCCGAAAACCTATCAATCGCCGACCATGTCGCCCCACTGCGCTGACGAAGAAAAATACGCCGTGGTCGACAAGGTCGTGGCGTCGCTTCAAGAGCGTAAAGAGATCATCGGCCAGAAAGTGCGCGATGTCGTGACCGTCAACGGCGTGCGCATCACGGCTGAAGACGGCACCTGGGGTCTTATACGCGCCTCCTCCAACAAGCCGGAGCTGGTCGTTGTCATCGAAAGTCCGACTTCGGAAGAAAACATGAAAGCTATGTTCGCCGAAATGGACGCGGAGCTCAGAAAGCACCCTGAAGTCGGCGAGTATAACCAGACGATATGATACAGGCGGCTAAGCCAAAAAAAGAGACAGACCAAAGCGCACTACTGCAAAGATTTGGCGAGAGGATCTGGATTTGTGACGGGCCGCGGGTGCGGATGATGACCATTCCGTTCGAGACGCGAATGACCATCGTTGAACTCGAACCCGGAGTTCTTTGGGTGCATTCGCCGATCGAGCCGACGCCCAATCTGCAGGACGCTGTCGATTCGCTAGGGGCCGTAAAGTTCATCGTCGCGCCGAACAAGATCCATAGTCTTGGCGTCGAGCCATGGAAGAAGCGACACCCCGCAGCGGAAGTGTGGGTTTCTCCACAATTTAGAAAACGGCATCCAGACGCTCCCGTCGACCACGTCATCGGGGCAGATGCGCCGCCGGCATGGAGCAGTCAGATCGACTACCTATGTTTTGGCGGAAACATCTTTCTCGATGAAGTCGTGTTCTTCCACCACAATTCAAGAACCTTGATCGTTACAGATCTCATCCAGCGCCACGATCCCGCAAAGGAGACTTTTTTCTGGCGTTTTGGCAAGCGCCTCGCCGGCGTGCTTGGCGACAAAGGCGGCACCGCCATAGATTTGCGGAGCGCATTCAGGGATCGCGCCGCCGCCCGCGCCAGTGCAGAAAAACTCCTTCGTTGGAACTTTGACCGGGTGGTGATTGCGCATGGCAAATGCATCACTGAAAATGCGCGCAGCACCGTTGAAAAAGCGTTCGATTGGGCGCTCAGATAATCACCGATTGCGTGTTCGCCTCGACAATTTGAATGACCGTCACAAAATACTTTTTCTGGTTGTTTCTGGTCTCAATGCCTTTTTGGGCGTTGGGCGCTTTGTCAAGGGATATGATCCTTCCCGGTTTGCCGCTCAGCGCACTGATGGTCGTCGCCCCGGTGCTTGTCGCAAGTGTTGCTACAGCAAGGCATGAGGGGCGAGCGGCGCTACTGCGTTTTCTTTCGCAATCATTCGACGCCCACAAAATGCGAGGCTGGGCTTGGTTTATCGTACTTTTCACCATGCCGAGCGCCATGATCTTGTCTGCCTGGCTACAACTCGCATCAGGCGCAAACCTTCCCCCGCCGGCGATCGACGTTACTCAAACGCTCATCTTACTTGTTGCTTTTTTTGTTGCAGCGACCGCTGAAGAACTCGGCTGGACAGGTTTTGCGACTCAACGTTTGCTCAATACGCAAAGCATTCTGAGCACGGGACTAATAGTCGGGTTCGTTGCTGCAGTCTGGCACTTATTACCGCTTATACAGGCCGATCGCACTTGGAGTTGGATCGCGTGGTGGGCGCTCAGTACGGTGATGAGACGGATCATTATCGTTTGGGTCTATGCGCGCGGCGGACGAAGCGTGTTTGGCGCCGCTTTGTTTCACACAATGAGCAATCTTGCCTGGATGCTGTTTCCGGTCATGGGCTCTCACTTTGACCCCAAGACAACCGGACTTGTGCTGCTGGTGTATGCAACGCCTGTGATTGTGTTTGAAGCCGCAGCTAAGCATGCGAAGTCGAACCGGGACTAAGCGAACCGCGCCGCTTCTCAGTCATCAGCCGCCGCCCCGAAGCGTTGGTTGCGCGCTCACACCCGGGGGCAGCTGCGCTTAGTACCGCACCAGCGCACTGCCCCAAGCCAAGCCGCCGCCGAGGGCCGCAAAGACAAGCAACTCGCCGTGCTTGATTCGCCCGTCGCGAACGCCAGCGTCGAGGGCGAGCGGGATCGACGCCGACGAGGTGTTGGCGTGTTGGTCGATAGTGACAACCACCTTGTCCATGTCGAGTTCAAGTTTGCGGGCGCAGGATTCAATAATACGAATATTGGCCTGGTGCGGGACGAACCAATCGATTTCATGGCGACTGACTTTCGCCCGTTCCGTGACTTCAAAGACGGCGTTTGAAATCTCTTGCACGGCGTTGCGGAAGACATCCTTGCCGTTCATGCGCACAAGCCCAACAGTCTTTGTGGTCGCCGGCCCGCCATCTGCATAAAGGTGCTTTGCAAGCCGTCCGTCAGCGGAAAGATAGGTTGCGAGAACCCCGCGAGGCGGCGCTGCGGTTTGCGCTTCTTCGCCGCTTAGCACCACCGCGCCGGCGCCGTCGCCAAACAATACGCAAGTGGCGCGGTCGTTCCAGTCGAGAAAACAGGAAAGCTTTTCCGCGCCGATGATCAATGCGTGTTTGACCTGCCCCGATGAGACAAAGGTGTCCGCGACATTCATCGCATAAAGAAAACCAGCGCAGGCGGCCGACACGTCAAAAGCAATGCCCGGCGGCACGCCGAGTTTTTGCTGCACATAAACAGCGGTCGACGGGAACGTTTTGTCAGGCGTTACCGTTGCAACAATAATAAGCCCAATATCGCGAGGCTTAAGGCCGGCCTGATCGAGGGCGTTCCAGGCGGCGGCAGTCGCCATGTCGGATGTCGCTTCGTCATCGCCGGCAATGTGGCGTTGGGCGATGCCGCTGCGGCTCCTGATCCACTCGTCATTGGTGTCGACCCGTTTCGCCAGGTCATGATTGGTGACGACATTTGCCGGCAGAAAACTTCCGACCCCGGCAATGATGGACTCAATAGAAGACATAAACGCGACCGCCCGCTTGAATGTGAACGGTAACAGCCTTCCGCTGCGTTGCATACTGAAAAATGCTGCAGCGCGAAAATTAGTTTGTCAGACTATGCAAAAACATCCCAGAGGAGCCCGATCGCCGCAGCGCCCACATAAAGGCCAAAGGCTCGCGACAAGAGCTCGCCTTGGGTCTGGTGGGCAAGCCGCGCCCCGAGAGGGGCTGCGATGGCGGCCATGAGGGACATGGCGGCGAACGCCGGCAGGTTGAAATAGCCGGTTGAGCCAGCAGGAAGGCCCACTGCGCCCTGCCCTGAAACGATAAAGCCAGCCACCCCGGGCGCCGCCACAGCGACGCCAAAACCAGCGGCGGTTGCGACCGCCTGATGGATTGTCCGCCCGGACCCGGTCATCAACAATACGCCGACCGCGCCGCCGCCAAGCCCCATCAAGCTCGAAAACAATCCCGTGCCAAACCCGACAGGGATTTTAACGACGCCATGGAGCAAGTTCGCCGCGCTGTCTGCCTTGCGCTTGCGCGGGACAAGTCGCCGCCAGGCAACGAACAACGCACCGCCTGCGAAGACCAGCGTCAACAGTTCCACCGGCGCCCATTTCGCCAGCAAGCCCCCAGCGGCGGCGCCAAGAGCAATCCACGGCGTCCAGGCGCGCAACAGCTTCGTATCCACATGGCCGACGCTGCGATGGGTCATCAGGGCGCGGAAGGATGTAACAATGATGACGCCGAGCGACGTGCCGACTGCGGTCTTAAGACTTTCGGCTTCGCCGACGCCGAGAGTTTGAAAAACTGCGTAGAGCACCGGCACGGTAACGATGCCGCCGCCAATGCCGAACAGTCCGCCAGCAAAGCCGGCGGCAAACCCCGCGGCAAAGACAAGGCCGATGAGCGCGAGATTTGCAGCAAGAAAATCAAGCATGAACGTCAGACCGCTGCGCTGCTGCTGTTCGGTCGCGCGCCGCGCGCATTTGGTCTAAGGCCCGGTCCAGAAGATCGCCGCCGCCAATTGATGCGTTTTCCGACAGGAACCGTCGCCAGCCCCGTGCGCCCGGCGCGCCGTGGAAAAGCCCAAGCATGTGGCGCGTCACCGCATGCGGCCTGACGCCCTCTTTCACCTTTGCCCTCAGATAGGCGGACATCTCTTTCACAACTTCCTCGCGGCTTGGCGCCGCTGCGCTATCGCCGAACAGTTTTGCGTCTGTTTCCGCCAACAGGAAAGGCTGGCCATAGGCGGCGCGCCCCAACATGACGCCGTCAAAATCCACAACCAGCGACACAGCCTCGTCGATCGATTCGATGCCGCCGTTTAAGATGACCGACAGGTCGGGCCGGTCGCGCTTCAACTTGCGCACAAGGTCATAGTCGAGCGGCGGAATGGTGCGGTTCTCCTTTGGCGACAGCCCTTCCAGCCAGGCCATGCGGGCATGGACGATGAACGTCTTGCAGCCAACGGCAGCGACGGTTTCCACAAAGGAAGGCAGGCTCTCAGCTGGAATTTGGTCGTCAACACCAAGGCGACACTTCACGGTCACCGGAACCTGAACGGCTTCTTGCATCGCCGCCACGCAATCTGCGACGAGCGCCGGCGTTTTCATCAGACAAGCGCCAAAGGCGCCTGACTGCACCCGGTCGGACGGACAGCCGACATTGAGATTGATCTCATCATAGCCGAATGCCTCGCCGATCATAGACGCCTCCGCCAGCAACGCAGGCTCGCTGCCGCCGATCTGCAGCGCAACCGGATGCTCGCTCTCATCAAAGCCAAGCAACGCGTCGCAATCCCCATGCAAGATCGCCGACGCCGTAATCATCTCCGTATAAAGACGGGCGTGTTTGCTCAGCAGCCGATGAAAATAGCGGCAATGGCGGTCGGTGCCGTCCATAAGCGGGGCAACGCAAAAACGATGAGGATGATGGGTCAACACAAACGCCGCTAATAAGTAAGACTTGGGCTCCAATCATCGCCGCGTCCCGCGGGCGTCAGATCAAGAATGTTCCACAAAGGCCACATCTGGTCCATGTGGCGGGGATGACCGTCAAGGTTGGCATAAAGCAACTCTGTTCCCCAGAAATGGCGAACGGCGCCGTCGCGCTTCACAAAGACATTTCCCATGGGCAATTGCCCGCCATCGGACGTTTCCGCAAAATAATCCGTGTTATACGTATTATCCGCTGACGACAGCAATCGGACATTGCGCCAGCCACGACCATCGGCGAAGTTTTTGAAGTCGGCAATTGGCGCCGCTGCGCATACCGCAAAATTGATGCGCTGCCCTACATGCGCCGCGCCGCCACTTAAATAATCAATGAGCGACGTGCAAGATGGACACGGATTTTCCTGCTTGCGGCCATACATCAGGCTGTAAAGAAAGAGCGTATCCTTATCCGGCGCAAACAGGTCTGACATTTTAACGTCCTGTTCGGCGCCGTTCTCAATCGTCTTGAAAACATAGTCTTGCCTGACCTCGCCGCCGAAGGGCAATTCGCGCCGGAGCGCCGCCACGTCAGCGACCTTGGCGCGCAGCTCTATCTCCGCCTGCAACAATTTTTGACGCGCGGCGCGATAATCATCGGGTTCATTGGGAAAGCTTGAAATGCTCATAGGGCGTCTCCTTGGGGCTAAGGTTTACAATAGGGCGCGCTGCCGCGGCAAATGCCTGATTGAGCCCTTGCCGACTGTCGGCGCCTTGCCCCATGACGGTTGAAGCGGCTCGAAATCGCCATCCGACGGACCAAAGGTCGATGTATTCAGTCACTCAGCAATTCCAACACACACCGCCCCCGGCGTCGACAACAGCCAAAAACGCAAGCGTGATAAGCCGTTCACGGCGCTGACGCTTGAAACTCACGTGGAAGCTTCCCTTATAAACGCCGCCGAGAGAATTTGCGCTTCACGTGACCGCCTCACATACAGTAACGAATATAAGCCTTGTCGCCGCCTGTTTGGCCGCCGTCATCTTGAAAGGAACATCCCATGCCCGCGCCTCTTACCGCCGTCGTCACCGGCTCTACCTCAGGCATCGGTCTCGGCGTCGCGACCGCCTTTGCCGAGAACAAAATGAATGTCATGCTCAACGGCTTCGGCGATGCCGACGAAATCGAAAAGATCCGCGCCGGCCTTGAAGAAACATACGGCATCAGCGTTCTCTATAATGGCGCTGACATGACCAAGCCCGAGGAAATCCGGACGATGATGCGGGAAGCGGAAAGCGCCTTCGGCCCGGTCGATGTGCTGGTGAACAATGCCGGCATTCAGCATGTCTCGAAAATCGAGGAGTTCCCTGAAGAAAAATTCGACGCCATCATCGCAATCAATATGGTGTCCGCCTTTCACACCACCAAAGCCGTCATAGGCGGCATGAAGGAACGCGGCTTCGGACGCATCATCAATATCGCGTCAGCCCATGGCCTTGTCGCCTCGCCATTCAAGTCAGCCTATGTCGCGGCAAAACACGGCGTCGTTGGCATGACCAAAACGGTCGCCCTTGAGGGCGCGGAATTCGGCGTTACTGCCAACGCAATCTGCCCCGGTTATGTGAAAACCCCGCTGGTTGAAAAACAGATCCCCGACACAGCGCGGGAGCGCGGCATTACCGAAGAAGAAGTCGTCAAAGACGTCATGCTCGGGCCGCAGCCAACGAAGAAATTTGTCGACGTGGCTGAGATAGGCGCGCTGGCGGTGTTTCTTTGTTCTGAGGGTGCGAACTCAATCACCGGCGCCGCGTTGCAAGTCGATGGCGGTTGGGTCGCGCACTAAACAAATGACCAAACGAAAGCAGATCAACCTCGCCTTTCAGGGCGGCGGCGCCCATGGCGCGGTCACCTGGGGCGTTGCTGATCGCCTCCTTGAAGACGACCGCATCGAAATCGCCGGCATATCAGGGGCGAGCGCGGGAGCGGTGAATGCGACAGCGCTTGCTTATGGTCTGCACAAAGGCGGCGCGGCCGGCGGGCGTGAAGCCATGGATGCGCTTTGGCGAAAGGTCAGCGACGCCGGCAAAGTCTACAGCCCGGTCCATGCAATCCCGCTGCTCGCCATGGGTCAAAGCGATCTTGTGAACGCCTTTTCCTACCGCATGTTCGAAAGTCTGACGCGGACCTTTTCACCCTATCAGTTCAACCCGTTTGACATAAATCCGCTCCGGGACATTCTCGACAGCTGTATCGATTTCGAAAGCCTTCGCCAGTGCACGGCGACCAAACTCTTTGTCGCCGCCACCAATGTCCGCACCGGCAAGGTGCACGTGTTTGAAACCAAAGACATGAATACCGATGTGGTGCTTGCCTCCACCTGCCTGCCGCATCTCTTCCGGGCTGTGGAAATCGACGGCGAACATTATTGGGACGGCGGATATATGGGCAATCCGGTCCTTTATCCGTTCTTCTATGAGGTCGAAGCGTCTGATATCGTCATTGTCCATGTGAACCCGATTGAGCGCGAAGACCTGCCCCAAACCTCGCCGGAAATCATGAACCGGGTTAACGAAATCAGCTTCAACTCGTCATTGCTGCGGGAACTCCGCGCCATCAGCTTCGTTCACAAACTGCTGGACGACGGCTGGCTAAAGGACGAATACCGGGACCGACTGCGTGACATCCGCATACACTCGATCCGTTCGGACAAGGCGCTTGTGGAATACTCCATCGAAAGCAAATACCGCACAGACTGGCCGTTTCTTACAGATTTGAAGGCCCGCGGCCGGGAGATCGCAGAAGACTGGCTGCATGCGAATTTTGACGATGTCGGCGTTCAGTCGTCAGTGGATTTGCGCGCCATGTTCAACACGCAATAGCAACAAGTTAATTGCATTGCGCGTTCATTGTTCGCGCCAAAAGCAAAGTGAACATTCTGTCACTTACACGGACGACTTCCTTACAATGCCGTCATGAACCAAGCGTAACTAACGCTTTTTTTCAAACGGGCTATATCCCTCCCCGCACGTCGCGAAGGGCGACGCCTGACTTACAGAATAAGAACCCTAAGGAGATCTCCATGTTCCGACCGATTATCGCCGGCGTATCGGCGCTTGCCATTGCAACTTCTGTTGCGCATGCAGGAAAAGACAAAGACAAGGCAGAAGCCAAAGAAGCTGAAGCTGCTGCGATCGAAGCATCTGCAGAAACGCTTACGCAGCCTGCAAAAATCATCGACGCCGCGCAGGTTCTGACCCGCGACGACGCAAAAGCGCTCGCCGAAGCCGAGTTCACCCAAGCTGACCTCGATGCAAACGGCAAAGTTTCCAAGATCGAATTTGTCGCCTACGCCTCTGCGAAAGTAACTTCGACTGTTCACGCTGAAGGCGATACAGACGGTGTTTCTACGCCGATCCTTGCTTCTGTCACGCCTATCGAAGCTGACGAGAAGTCAGAAAAAGCTGCGAAAGCAGAAGGCAAGAAAGCTAAAAAAGCCAAGAAAGACGCCGAAACAGCTGCTGCTGAAGTAATCGGCGAAGGCGACGCTGAAATCGAAACCGCTAAAGGAGAAGTCGAAGGCGACGCAGCCTATGACGTTGCAGAAGCCAAGACCGATGAGAAAGCAGAAGAAAAGGCTCTGACGACGGAAGAGCAGTTCGCAGAGCTTAGCAAAGGCGACGAAGAGCTCACGAAAGAAGAACTCATCGAATCGCGCATTGCCGTGTTCGACGCCGCTGACGCCAATAACGACGAAACGCTGGACGACGAAGAGCGTGCGCATTTCGCCAAACTGGTTGCTGTTGCAGCGCCGGCTGACAATCTTTAATCGCGCCGATTAAAGATTAGTTGCGTAAAAGAAACCGCCCGCATGGACTTCCATGCGGGCGGTTTTTTGTCGCTTTAAAGGCTTGCCTGTCGTTCTAAAATGTACCGCGCACTGTGAGCCGGACATTACGGCCCGGCAGCGGCACCATGTCTTTCAGGAAAGAGGAATGCAATCGCGCTTCCTCGTCCGTAATGTTGTCCGCCCTTATTTGAACAGAAAAACCGCTGTCAGCGCCGCCTGGCCGCCAGGTCGCAGCAAGGTTGAATAGCTGATAGCCGTCGGTCGGCAACTCGTCAGTTGCAACGTTGTCCTGTTCCGCCGCCATTTCAAGTTCGGCGCTTACGTCAAAGTGAGGCGACGCGGCTTCCAGCCCGACGATCCCGCGCAAGGGCGGAATGCGCGGCACGTCGCCGCCGCCATTCGTAAACTTGGCGCGCACATAATCTCCCTGCGCCCTCGCGCCAATGTCAAAGGCGCCGAATGTAAAGAGATTGGCCGCAACTTCAGCTTCGAAGCCTCTAAAGGTCGCGTCGCGCGCAAGGAATTCAAAAACTGGCAGTTCGTCCAGTTCGTCACCCCGTGCAATGAGCGCGATGTAGTTATCGTAGCTGGTAAAGAACCCGTTGACCGTCGCAGAAAAACGATCGTTCTCGCCATGGGCAGTTACTTCAACGCCAAGGGCGACTTCGGTGTCCAGATCCGGGTCGCCGATTTCATAGGCGTTGGTAGCAAGGTGCGGTCCGTCGGAGAACAATTCTTCCGGCGCTGGCGCGCGTTCCGTGCGGTAGAGATTAACGCCAAAGAAGATATTTTCGGTGGCCTCAAAGCCAGCGCCTGCGGATACGCTGAACGTATCGAAACTGCGCTCCAATCCGACGGTTTTCGCCTCGGTGTTGGTGTGCTCGTAGCGGCCGGCAACTTGCAGAAGAAGCGGGCCGGTTTCGTATTCGCGCACCGTAAAGACGCCGAACTGATCTGTTATGTTCGGCGGCGTAAAGGCCTCGTCTCCGATCGCTTCGAAGTCGCGATGGCTGAACTGGAAACCGGACGCGCCGCGGAAATTGCCAAACTGCCTTTCCACTAACTCGATGCGCGCTTCGTAGCCCTCGTTTTTAAAGACCGTACCGATCTCGGCGCCTTCGAGCTCCGTATGAACATAATCAGCCCATCCAAAACGGACGCGCGTGGTCTCGAAGATCAGGAACGGACTGTTGAATTCGCCCATAAGGTCGAGCCGTTCTTGCTCCAGATCGATGCGGATTTCTTCCTCTTCTTCTTCTTCCTCGTGCTCATCTTCATCATGGTCGTCGTCGCCATGCTCTTCTTCCTCTTCATGATGATGATGACCACCGCCCGGAATGCCATAATTGGCGCGAAGAATCTTGCCGGAAACGCCGATGAAACCATTTTCGAAAATCAACGATGCGCCGACAGAGCCGCCCTTGCTTTCTGTGTCGCTGTTTTCAGCAATTCCGAAGACCTCTTCTTCTTCCTCGTCATGATCATGGTCGTCGTCGTCATCGTGATCTTCTTCCTCGGCCTCCTCTAATGCGCGAAGGCGTTCAGACTCAGCAAATCCGGGAATCTCGAAATCATCTGTATTGCGGAAAAACCCATCGCCGTGAAAAACAAGATCAGCGCCGCCGAACGTGCCGAGATGAGCGTCGAAACCGCCGGCTGTCTCGACAGACTCGTCCACGCTGCCAAGGCCGACGCGCAAAGCGCCGTCAACACCGCCTTCAGGAACAGCGTTTGGAATGCGGCCGTCAAATACGTTTATAACGCCGCCAGCCGCAGTACTGCCGTAATAAAGGGCGGCCGGACCGCGGACGATCTCGATACGTTCGGTCGTCGCCGGATCGACGGCGACAGCATGGTCGTCACTTACGGTCGAAGCGTCGATCGATCCGATCCCCGCGTCGAGCACGCCAACACGCGGCCCGCCCTGGCCGCGAACGATCGGCCGACTCGCGGCGGGCCCGAAGAAACTCGTCGAGATGCCGGGCTCGCGGCGTAAGAGTTGTCCAAGCGAAATGTCGTTACGCTTGGCGATCTCTTCCTCACTCAACACCGAACCGCCGATGATCGACTCATGTTCGGTACGCGCTATTGGCGATCCCGTTACTATGATTTCGTCGTCAGTAGATACTATGGGCTGTTGCGCCACCGCGCCGTTAAGCGGCGCCGTTACGGCAAGTGCAGCTGCGCCAAGCATCAATGTCTTTCTCGTCATTTTTCAATTCCTCAACCGATACGCGCTGCAGCTCTTCCCGAGACTTCGAGCGCAGATAATTTCAACAGTGCTTTTTGTTTGAAATTTATCGGTTGGGGGGACCGCGCGGCCGAGCGGCGCGAACAACTAAGCGCGCACGCTCAGATTGTGCGCTGTTGGCCGAGACCGCCCAGATGGCGAAGGAAACGGTCAGCGCAAAAACGCCCGAAGCGGTCAGCTTGTCGCTGCCCGGCGCTACAAGCGACAGGACGCAAACTTGACCATTGTGTTCATGGGGCTCGTCGCCAAAATGCGCAGCGTGCGCAGAAGCGATGATTTGCGACAACGCAAACACCGTTACCGCCGCGATGAGAAACGCAGCGAGACGGGAATCGACCAGCTTATTCGCCGGTTTGCGCAATCCAGACCCCCCTTGGTCAGCTAGGCCATGCGGGGTGTTACAATCTCACATAGGCGAACCCAAGTCCAGCGCCAGGATATGGCGCTGCGGCAACGCGCCTTCTAGCTGAGCCGGCCTGCATACGCATCCTCTAAGCGAGTATGCGTCTTCCAGAAGGAGGGCGGCGTTTCACCCTTGAGCTTTGCGGCCATGATGGCGAAATGCACGTGCCACCCGGCAAGCGCGCCGAGCTTTTTGTCGCGATCGGTGATCTTGGTCTGGGTTAGGGTCAAAACCACTTTGTCGTCTCTGGCCTCAAGTTCGAACAAGACTTCGCTCACTTCGTCACTGCCGTCGGGCCAGGTAAATTTTAGACGCCGCGGCGGATCAATCTCAAGGATCTCACCCACATATCGCGTTTCCCCGGCATATTGCTTGTATTTCTCCGGCGGCTGATCATCGGACGCCGAAAGGTTGGCGTTGTTAAAGATCAACTCCACCCTGCCGCCAGGTTCGAGCTGCATTTCACCAGCGCCGAGCCAACGACTACGCTTTTCGCCATCGGTAATCCATGACCAGACGCGTTCAATGGGTCCGGGCAAGGTCCGTGTAAACCGGATCGTCGTCTCATCAATTTGTTCGCCATAGTCGTTCATTGCCGCGATCCCTTCCTGTCTTCTTGTTCGAGTAGGTGTTCCAATGTGTCGAGCCGCGCGTTCCAGAAGGCGCGTTGTTTCTCGATCCATTGCGACGCTGCATCGAGCGGTTTCGGGTTGAAGGAAAGATAATGCTCGCGCCCTGACCGGCGCCGTCGCACAAGGTTCGCCCGCTCCAAAATCTTGATGTGTTTCGACACCGCGTTGAGCGAAACTTCGAAGGGCTCGGCGATTTCCGTCACCCGCGCCTCGCCCTTTGCAAGCCGTTGCAGGATGGCGCGGCGCGTCGGGTCCGCAAGCGCCGTCATGGTGTGATCAAGAGTGCTTTGCATCATCAGTTATTGTTCAACCCTACGGTTGAATAATAGTGCACATCTTACCGATGTCAACAATCGCCGCGGAAATATCTTATAGGTCTTCGTCTTCGCCTGCGCCTGGGCCGCCGTCGCCTTCATCTTCCACAGCAGGAATGCCATAGCCGCCAGAAAGCCAGCGATGCAGGTCGACATCCGCACAGCGCTTTGAGCAGAAAGGCGCGTAATCGGGATCGGCCGACGCCTTGCAGATCGGACAAGGGGCGCCCTTTGCCGCCGTCTTTTGATGTTCACCCTTCAGAGAGTTCAAAAGCCCGATCCTCCATGTTGTCGTCTTTGATCAACGACAGCCTTTCGCCATAGCGTTCGCCGAGCGCTTTTGTCCAGTTCGGGCGGTTCGCCAAGTATTCATACAAATGCGCGCCGCTTGTCAGCGTAATGCGCGATGATTTCTGTTCCGCAAGGCGGCGCTCCCCCGCCCGCATCGCCGCCCGCGCCAGCCATTCAATAGTAAAGCGCCTGCCGCCCAGCGGATCGGCGGGCGCCAGTTCCGTGAACCGCTCTAATAGCGAAGTTCGTGCGCGCGGCATTGTAAACGAAAACAGACCAGACTTCGTCCACATAGCCTTTTGCGCCTTTGGAAATTGCGCCTTTAATTCCTCATCCAGCGCAGTCCGTCTCGCACGCGGTGCGCGCAAAAAATCGATAACAATCTGGCCGCCAATCTCGCGCCGGCCAAGCTCAAGGGAAAGGCGCCAGGCTGCTTCCATATTGATCCGCTCGATGGTTTTGCCATCCATTGCGTCAAACGCCGCGCTCGCATCCACATCGATAGCCGTTAACGCCTCTGCTTCATCAATGGCGAGGACACCGCCCGATGGCAACGTAACTTTGCGCGCAAAGGCGTCTTGCAGCGCTTCGTCGGCGCCATAGCATTCAAAGAGTGCGCCGGACTTATGAACAAGCGCTGTCCCCCGCCAAGCCTCCGCCCGTTCGAGCGCCGCCTTTGCATCGCCGTTATCGATGATGATTTCATCGACAGGCGCATCGCCGCTTAGATGCTTTGCCGCTTGCAACGCCGCATCGTCGGGCGATGATTGGCGACCAATCGCGACTGAAGACTGCTCTTCGCCGACAAGCGCGAGCGTTACACCCTTCTCGCCCCGCGCTGCGCGCTTGACGCGTACCGAAACAAGCGCGCCCTCTGCTGGAAAAGCGTCGCCTTGGCCAAGTTGCAAAAATCCGTCGATCGCTTCCCCAATATCAACGAACAACGCGGCGCCTGATTTTCTCGCCACCTTGACGCGCCCGGTAAAAATTTCACCCGGCGATGCCGGCGCCGAGGCTTCTTCTCCCCGCGCTGGTCCGAACCAGAACCGCCTTACAATGTCGTCAATGATAAGCGCGGCGCGCGTTTCAGCAGCGCCGCATTCAATGACAATTGTTCGCGCGCTCATTACCGAATGCCAGCGCCGTTAAGGAGGTTCGCCGTCTCATAGAGCGGCAGCCCAACAACATTCGTGTACGAACCAATAATGCTGATGATGTGTTTTGCGAACAGGCCCTGAATTGCGTAGCCGCCAGCCTTGCCGCGCCATTCGTCGGCGACGATATATTCATCAACCGCAGCTTGATCGAGCCGGCGCACTTTTACGCGGGTTTCAACAAGCCGCGTTGAAACGTCGCCGCCTGGCGCAACAAGCGCGACTCCTGAATAGACCCGGTGGGCTCGCCCCGACAACAGCGCAAGGCATTCGCGCGCTGACGCCTCATCATCGGCCTTGGGCAAAATGCGTCGCCCGCAAGCGACAACCGTATCAGCGCCGAGGACAAAATGATCGGGCTTTGCTGCAGCAATCGCCTCCGCTTTTTCCTTCGCCAACCGAAAAGCGTAATCAAGCGGCAATTCTTTCGGACGCGGCGTTTCGTCAATGTCGGCGCCGACAATGTCGTCCGGGTGAACGCCAATTTGCGCCAATAGCGCTTTGCGGCGCGGGCTCGCGCTCGCCAGGATGAAGGACGCGCCAGTCATTGGCGGCAGTTTAAGGGAGATTGCGGATTATTTGAAACGGTAGGTGATGCGGCCCTTGGTCAAATCATAGGGCGTCATCTCTACCAGGACTTTGTCGCCGGCCAGAACGCGAATCCGGTTCTTGCGCATTTTTCCCGCCGTATGCGCGATAATTTCATGCTCGTTCTCAAGCTTTACGCGGAACGTCGCATTCGGCAGCAGTTCTTCAACTGTGCCTTCAAACTCCAATAATTCTTCTTTAGCCATTCACTCCTCTGTCGGGCTTTTGTGCGGGCGGAACATGGTCGCGTAAGCCGCCAAAATCAAGGGTTTTCATAAATTTCAGGGAATCGTTTTTTGAGCCTGGCGTCGAGCTCGTCACGCACGCGGCGGTAGGATTCAAGGATAATATCGCGCCCGCCACGCTCATCGGACGGATTATCGATGTCCCAGAACTCAATGCTCTCACGGGGCATGAAACGCCGCGCTTCGACCGCCGCCTCAGGCGTCAGCGCCACAACCACATCAATTTTCGAAAGGTCCACATCGCTTAGCGCTTTAGGCTCGTGCCCTTCCAGCGGGACCGATATCTCTTCCATGACAATTTCGACAAATGGATCAAGCCCGCCCTCATAAACGCCGGCGGAGTCAACGCGCAGACGATCGGCCGCCGCACGGCGCAACAGCGCCGCCGCCATCGGCGAGCGCACCGAATTCATGTTGCATGCGAAGAGTACGGATTTGGTCATCGGTTGTTCCTCATCGCATATGGAAACTGCAGATCAGCGTGAAAAGGCGCCGTGCGGTATTCATGTCGAGCTCAATCTTGTCCTTGAGACGCTCCTGCAGGATTTCGGAGCCCTCATTGTGCATGCCCCGCCGCGCCATATCGATGGTCTCAATCTGCGCCGGCGCGGCGTTGCGGATGGCGTCATAATAACTCTCGCACAGCATGAAATAATCTTTGATGATTTTGCGGAACGGCGTCATCGAGAGGTGAATCTGCCCCAGCGCCTCACCACCTTCCCGGCGCACATCGAATAATAACCGCCGTTCGACATTTGACAGGTAAAGCTCGAACGGCCCCTCGCCGGCGCCATTGGGCTTGAAAAAATTCTCCTCCAGAAGGTCATAGATGGCGACTTTGCGCTCATGCTCGATATCGGCGGTGGCGCGCGCAAGGCTGCGCTCGTCAAGCTCGATTTTGACGATGCGGTAGGCCCCCGCCTTGTCGTCTTGCTGATCGTCTTCAGCCATCGTCTTTCCGAATCATCACTGCCGGTCTTGTAGCCGCGCTCGGCGCGCCCGTCACGCGCTTCATGCCTCGCAGCGAATCAGCAATGAATCACCACTGGGCGAGAGACCAATATGCGCAGTAAGGAGTTTGGAAGTGAAAATTCAACGGAAATTTGGACCGCTCGCCATCGCTGGCCTGATGATCGCCGAGGCTTCGGCGCAAGGCCAGACGCCAGCCATCCCCGATCTTGCCCAGGCGATGCTCAACGCCGCCTATGAGACCGGCGATCCCGGCGAGATTGCAGCTGTCGCAAAAGCCGTGAAGGCGGTGTTCCCGGATTATGAGCCCGCCATCATCGCACAATCTGCAGAGCGGATCGCCGCCGCAACGCCGCCAGAGGGAGCCGAAGAAGCAGCGAGCGAAACCGCCGAGGCAGACGACGACGCCGGCGGTCTCCTGTCTTTACGCAAATGGGAAGGCAAGTTTTCCGCCGGCGCTTCCTTCGCCTCGGGCAACTCCGACAATGCAGCCGTTGGCGTTGCGCTCGACGCCGCCCGCGAGGCCGGCAAGTTCGTGCACAATGTAACGGCCTATTTCGATATCGCTGAATCGAATGGCGTCACCAACCAGAAACGCTGGGGCGCCGCTTACCAGCTCGACTATAAGTTCAACGAGCGATTATACGCCTACGGCAGATTTTCTTATGACGAAGACGAATTTTCTGGCTTCGACTACCGTCTGTTCGGCGGCGCCGGCGTTGGCTATTTCATTTCGCTCAACGAACCCTTCGTCTGGAAGGTCGAGGGCGGTCCCGGCTTCCGCTATTCGCCTATCGACTTAACCCGGGAAGTGGAAGAAGAATTCGCGCTCTATGGCGCAAGCGAAATGGACTGGCTGATCCGCGAAGGCGTTACCTTTGAACAGGATTTCTTTGTGACCTGGACATCGCCAACAACGACCTTCCAGTCGATCTCGGCGCTGACAACGGACTTGACCGATTCCATTTCAACGGGGCTTTCCTTTGAGTACCGCTATGAAACCGATCCGCCGCTTGGCCGCGAAAACACCGACACGATTGCGCGGGCCTCGGTGATTTACGGGTTTTAGGGGTCGCGCATATTATATTGGCTGTCCTGCTTTTCAGTGAAAGTTTTGACCAACTAGCCGTACACGTCATCCTGAACTTAATTCAGGGTCCAGGGCTTAATGCTCCTGTGCAAGCAGCCCTGGATTCCAAGTCAAACTTCGGATGACGGCTATTTTGATTTATTCAACCGCACACGGATCGATTAGCCATGGCGCGGCAAGTGTTGCGGCCCTTACATCTTCTCACCGGGAAGCTGGCTCGCCTGCGCCACCCAATCGGCGAACTGTTCTTCGAACGCATCGCCCTCATGAATGTGAAAGTAACGGACTTCCTCATATTTGGACTTAACGGGCGGCTGGGGCTCAAGGGACGCGCCGCGGAAGAAGGTCACCTTTACGTAACGCGTAAAGACGTGAAACGAGAGGAACCAGTGATCGCGCTCGACGCCGTAAAAAGGTGAATTCCATTTTACCGCTTTTTGTACGTCGGGAACCATTCGAACGATAATCTCGTCCATAAGGCGCCCGACATCGCGCTTCCATTCGGGCATTGCTGCGACATATTCCTGGACGGGCGCATCGCCGTACCCTTTGGCTATCTGAGGATTGCCGCCTGAAAGGAGTTTCGGCTTCTTCTTCCTGTCCGCCATGTAGTGAATTCCTCATTAGCTTGGTCTTGCGGCATTCGCTAGCCGGCGGCAGTAAGCCTATTTGCGAGGCTTCAACCGCACCCGGATCGATTGGGCGTGGCTTGGCAAGCCTTCGGCGTCCGCAAGACACGCAGCGGCGGGACCGATGGCGCCAAGCGCCGCTTCGTCGCACCCGATGATCGAGGTGCGCTTCATAAAATCCAAAACTGACAAGCCCGACGCATAGCGCGCGGCGCGGGCCGTCGGTAAAACATGGTCAGGCCCCGCCACATAGTCTCCTACGGCTTCCGGCGCGTAGCGTCCGAGGAATATCGCGCCCGCATGGCGGATGTCTGACATGAGGCTTTCCGGATCATCGACGGCAAGTTCAAGGTGTTCGGGCGCAAGGCGGTTGACCAACGCCGGCGCGTCTTCAAGCGCGCCGACGACAATGATGGCGGAGTTGTCACTCCATGCCGCCTCGGCAATGGCCCGCCGCGGGCTGTTCGATAATTGCTTGTCTACTGCCGCAGCAACCGCATCAGCGAACGCGGCATCATCCGTAATCAGAACGCTCTGCGACGAAGGATCATGCTCCGCCTGACTTAGAAGGTCCGCGGCAATCCAATCCGGATTGTTCTTCCCGTCTGCGACGACCAGAATCTCCGACGGGCCAGCAACGCTGTCGATGCCCACATGGCCAAACACTTGCCGCTTGGCTTCGGCGACATAGGCATTGCCGGGCCCGACAATGACATCGACGGGCGCGATCTCCCCCGCGCCGAAAGAGAGCGCTGCAATCGCCTGGGCGCCGCCTATGCGGTAAATTTCATCAACGCCCGCGCGCCGCGCCGCCGCCAGCACCAAGGGATTAACCTCACCCTTCGGCGCCGGCGTTGCCATGGCGAGGCGCCCAACGCCCGCAACCCGCGCGGGGATCGCGTTCATCAAGACGCTTGACGGATAGGCCGCCCGCCCGCCCGGCGCATATAGGCCCGCAGCATCAACACATGTCCAGCGCCAGCCGAGCACAACGCCGGCATCATCCGTATAGCGCTCATCCCGCGGTAATTGCTTTTCATGATAAGCGCGGATGCGCGTCACAGCGAAGTCGAGCGCTTTCAAGTCTTCTGGGTCGCAAGCGGCTTCTGCTTCATCGATTTCGGTTTGCGTCAAACGCAGATTGTCATCCGTCAACGCAAACCCGTCGAACTCTTGCGTGAGTTGCGCCAACGCCGCCATCCCCTCCTTGCGGACAGCTGCTATGATATTGCGGACTGCGGCGCCGACATCATCGCCGCCGTCGCGGGACGCATTCACAAAGGAGTCGAAGGCCGCATCGAAGTCTGACGCCGAATTGTTAAGTCTGCGAACCATGCCGTTTTGTCCTAAAAATTAGCTTTTTAGATTGGCGATCTAATCCAACACAACCGTCATTCCAGCGAAAGCTGGAATCCAGGGTGGCAAACCCAACGCCAAGACACCTGGATCCCAAATTATATTTGGGATGACACATCCAGAAACGCTATCAATCAAATCCTATTCTTTATGCTGCGGTTTCGCCCTTGTGCGCCAGGGATCCGTCAAATCCGACAGATATGCGTTGATGCTTTCGACATTGAGGCGAATGACGCCGCCGCCAGCGAAATCAAATGTGACGGTCCCTGCACCATCCTCGCCAGCAGCGAACCGGATCGACAAAAGCTCCACCACTGCGTTTTTGGAGTCGGTACGCAAATGCTGGAATTGCGCCGCCAGAACATCATCGAAATGAACGCCCGTGCGAACCCGCGCAAAGCCGCTGGCGCGCCGCTCGCCAGCGCATTCCCAAAGAAACCGGTTGGCGACAAAGGCAAACCGGCGCTCTTTCGGCAGCCAGGCGAAGTCGCCGAGCTTAGCGACGGCGTCCTGGAGGCACGCTGAGATGACGCCCAGATCAGTCTCATCTCCGGCCATTAGCCGCAATGGCCGATAATCCTTCAGCGACGCCAACCTTCGTCTCCTATTCCTTCACGCGCTCAATCAGCGCGCCGCATTGGGCGAGCTTTTCTTCGAGCCGTTCAAAGCCGCGGTCAAGGTGGTAGACGCGGTTGACCATGGTCTGGCCTTCAGCGCCGAGCGCGGCAATTACCAGCGACATGGAAGCCCTCAAATCAGTCGCCATCACTGGCGCGCCTTTAAGGCGCTCAACGCCGCGCACCGTCGCCGTCTCTCCGTCTACAGAGATTTGCGCGCCCATGCGCGACAATTCCGGCGCATGCATAAAACGGTTTTCGAAAATCGTCTCCTTGATGGTCGAGACGCCCTCGGCCGTCGCCATCATCGCCATGAACTGCGCTTGCAAATCGGTTGGAAAGCCCGGAAACGGTTCCGTCACAATATCCATGGCGTGCAATCGGTCTGTGGTTTTTCGAATGCGAAGCCCCGTTTCTGTTTCTTCGATATGAAGGCCGGTTTCTTCGAGCGCCGGCAAGGCTGCGCCAAGCAATTCGCCGCGGGTCTCCGTCAGTGTCAGTTCGCCGCCGGCGACGCCCACCGCCATCATATAGGCGCCGGTCTCAATTCGGTCCGGCAACACCCGGTGCTCCGCCGTATGCAGACGATCAACGCCGGTAACACGAATCGTCGTTCCGCCGGCGCCAGAAATATCAGCGCCCATAGCATTCAGGCAATCCGCAAGATCGGCAATCTCGGGCTCGCGTGCTGCGTTCTCGATAACGGTTTCGCCTCTCGCCAACACCGCCGCCAACATCGTATGTTCAGTTGCGCCTACCGATACGAAAGGAAACGCGATTTCAGCGCCGTGCAATCCCGATGGCGCTTCGGCGATCACATAACCTTCATCTAGCGCAACGCTCGCCCCCATGGCTTCAAGCGCCTTAAGATGGAGGTCAACCGGGCGGGCGCCAATCGCGCAACCGCCCGGCAGCGATACTTTCGCTGCGCCTTCCCGTGCGAGAAGCGGCCCGAGCACGTTAAAGCTCGCGCGCATTTTGCGAACAAGATCATAAGGCGCAAGCGTCGATGTGATGGTCTTGGCGTTAAGGCGAAGCGTTGAGCCCTCGAAAGACGCGTCAACACCATGCTGCGCCAGAAGCCGCAACAACATGTCGACATCGGCAAGCCGTGGCACATTGTGAAGCGTCAGCGCCTCGTCAGACAGAAGCGACGCCGCCATCACTTTCAGCGCCGAGTTTTTGGCGCCGCTGATCGCGATTTCGCCAAATAGCGGCCGGCCCCCGATAATCGCCAGCTTGTCCATTATTTGTCTTTCTTATTGGCGGCCTTTCGGCGGCGCAAATTTTCCCGCAGCGCCTCGGCCAGCCGCTCTTCGCGCCCAGAAGAAGCGGTGCTAGCGGACGGGACGGGCTTTTTCGAGGCGATCTCGCGACGCTGCCGCGGCGTTTGTTGTTGTTTGGGCGGTTGGGACGGCATGGCCGCGGACCATAAGCGCGATAGCCCTAGGGTCAAGCAAGCGGTCCGTCTTTCAACCTTGCTATTTCCCGGCGCGGCCCCTTATTTGCTCGGCTTCCAGCGCCATTTCGGCAAAGAGTTTTTCCCGAACCCAGCGATGACGCTCGTCATGGGTCCAATTCGGATGCCAAGCGCCGAACAGCGTATTGCCGGCGACCTTGAATGGCGGCGGGAATATGACAAGATTTTCGGCATAGAGCTGCAACATCCCGATCGGCGCCGTCAGAACGCAATCGGTTTTCATGAGAATCGGCAGCGCGAGTAAAAAAGTCGATGTTCTGTAAGCAATCCTTCGGGTCAATCCCTGTTCAGCAAGCGAGCGATCAACAAAGCCCGTCTTGCCGCCCTGGGGCGCAACGAGCACATGATCCATCGCGGCGTACCGCTTTAACGTGATGTTCTCCCCCGCCATCGGATGATTTTTGCGAAATGCGCATTGAAACTCCTGCTGCAGGATGGGGCGGCGCACAAACTGATCGATATCAACGCTTGGCGGTAATTCGAGCACGGCAATATCCGGCAGGATAACAAGATCAATCTTGCCGGAGACAAGATCGCGGCTGGCGGCAATCGTTGGGTTAACAATATCCAGCTCCAGCCCCGGCGCTTCAGGCGCAATCACCTTCGCCCACGCCATTGCCGCCATGGCGCCGGTGAAGTCAACGCAGGCGATGCGGAACTGACCAGCCTGGCTTGAGGGCTCGAAACGGCTTGAAACGCGCAACACGTCCCGGCATCGCTCAATGGCGCGGGCGACCGCCGGCTGCAGTCTTTCCGCCATCGGCGTCGGGCTCATCTCGCCGCCGGTCTTGACCAACAGCGGATCGTCAAAAACCTCCCGAAGCCGCGCCAGCGCGCGGCTCGTCGCCGGCTGTGAAAGTCCAATCTTGTCGGCGGCGGCCGTCACATTCTGTTCGGTCAAAAGCCAGTGCAACACCAAAAGCAGGTTGAGATCGAGGCTTTCCAGCCGCTTTTCCATGAGCCTCTCCTCTATGCGTCATTGTTATATTCAATATGCCAACTATGCATTTCTATCATAACGCAGCGGCGCCTATCTTGGCAATCATCAAGTTCACGAAGCCAACCGAACCAGGAGACAGACCATGACCATCAAGACCATCACAATCGCCGCCCTTTCCAGCGCCGCGCTTTTCGCCTCAACCGGCGCCATGGCCGCCAGCAGCACGCAGGACAAGCTTGAACTCTGCCAGGAAGCGTTCGCCGCCCAACCGACGCTCGCTGGCGACGACGTTAATTTCAAGTTCAAGTCGATCCGCGGCGGTGCGGTGAAGAAACTGACCTTTGAAATGCGCTCGGGCGATGAGCGGGAAACGGTCGAATGCGCCGTTAAACGCGGCGAAGTCATCGACATCGCCTGGACCGGCGGCGAAGGCGACCAGCTGGCGTCGCTTTCAAACTAGGCGGCGACACATCTCAGACGCGACCAAACCGGGACAGCGCCGCAGCGCGTCCCGGTTTTTGCCGATTCCAAAACCAACCTGCAGGCTGAAAAAGATCATTGAATCGCACGCCGTTCTGTGGTCCGTCGGCGCGGGGGCGCTAAAACGCCCCGCCGCCCGCAACAACAGACCTAGCTTGATGATCGAACCGGCGACATTAACAGGCAATATCAACGGCGCCGTTTCTTTTGAAACAGCCGCCATGGCGACGCGGGTTGCAACCGCGGACGAAATTGACGAACTCGGTCACGTTAATAACGCAGTCTATCTGGTCTGGGCCCAGGAGATCGCGACGGCACACTGGATGCGAGTCGGTTCGATCGATCTTGTGCGCAAATATGTTTGGGTCGTGTTGCGCCACGAGATTGATTATCGCGACCAGGTGGTGGAAGGCGAAACGGTTGAAATACGCACTTGGCTCGGACGCGCCCGCGGCGCGCGCTTTGAGCGCCATGTGGATATTCGCAAACCGCGCGCAACGCGAGCCTCAGCCAAACTCCTAACTGATTGGTGCCTTATCAACGCCAAAAGCCGCAAACCCGTCCGTGTGGGTCCTGATATTTTCACCCCCTTCGGCATTCCGAGTTAAGCCCTCTTTGGATGATTGGCGAGCGAGCGGCGCTTCCTCGCACACATTATCAGCACGCTCATTCCAAAGGCGAACCGCTTCGCTGGCAAGCGTTATCCCTCGTTTCCAAGCGACGCGAACCAGCGGCCCTTCTGCCCCGCAACCTTGACGGTGGGGATCGCACACAACGCGCAAAAATTCGTCGCTCACGTCATCGCTTTGGGTATCAATGACAAGCGTATTTTGCCGCCCACAAAACGGGCAACTACGCATGATGCGATCAGGTGATTCGGTCGGGTTGAAATTCTCTGAATTCATCGTCGGCCCACCTATTTTTATTTACTGTCGTTGACTATGCGCTTGACTGATTGCATTGCGCTGCATGCTCAAGCCAAATCACTTTTTTGTAATCAGCGAAGAAAGTTCGTAAGTGCGAGCGTTTTAGAACGCATGAATTAAATGCGCGTTTTCAAACGGGCTTCGATTGAAAAGATTTTGAACCTTTCCAAATTTCTTATCGCAGAGGCAATATAGATTCGTTCCAATAAACGACACTGCTTCGCCCGCGCTCGTTTCGCATTCAACATCATCAATTCCTCAGTACACGCCTCATCTGAAGCGACCGATAGCGACTTTACATCAAGGATTTCATGGTGCGCACACGCGATCTTTCAGCAGCGCCGGGCAGAACCAACTTCGTTCATTCTTAACGTGTTCGAACACTAAAATACACGCTATTGGTGTATTTTACAAGCGGCAATCGGCTCGCGTGTCACGGCCTTCCCACATCACGCCCCAATTTGGCGAAGCTTGAATCTGGCGAGAACCTTGCTAGAAGCCGCACACTCGATAAATCCGCCGCAGTAGCTCAGTGGTAGAGCGCATCCTTGGTAAGGATGAGGCCGAGAGTTCAATTCTCTCCTGCGGCACCACGCAAACCCTTTAATTAAGCGGCTTTGATCAACGCTTTAAACGATTTGCGACTGTTCCGATCTGTATCGTTTTGTGCGGAACTGTTCGTGAACGCCGAGCATTGTTTACGAAAAATCTACGAAGTTTTTCGTTGCAACTCATTTCAAGCAGCGCTCGTTTTCCACAGATTGAACCGCGCATGCATCCGGCGATCTAGGTTAACACCCGTCCTGCTATATTCTTCGCACCACCGGTGGTCGCCGAATTCGATCTCTCTCGCAGCGTGTTAAAGCTAACCCGCAAATTCGGTTCCGTTATTTTGGAGCAGCTTTCCAAATAGCGCCCTGCAAGAACTCGTATGGGGGCAATTCGAAAACCAGCTACTCGGATTATCCACGTTGTTAATCTGACCTTATGAGTGGCGTGGCTTCATCACCAATTACTTTCATTGTCACTAAAATCGCGCGGGCCGAGGCGCTTATGTGGTATGTCATCCAACAAAAAATACCGATGACTTTTGAGGCATCTTCTAAGTATTGAGTCGCGGTCACATCAATGACTTGCCTCAATACGTCAGAAAACAAACTCAAAAACAGAAAAAAGCCGCTAATACCGAACAGCACGTAATCCGTCTTAAGGATCTCACGCCGTGAATCTAACAAATAAAACAGCGCCGCCAATGCATAACTCAATAAGACGAAATTTTCATTGACGCCAATACCAGGGAGAAACTGGTCATGGAAAAGATACATATCATCAAGAGCAAACCACCCTGTGAGTATGCCGCTGAGGACTAAAAAACGAATCAATGTCGCCTCTGCGCGCATGATAAAGAGAACAAGCCCGGTAAAAAGAGAAACGCCTGCCGCGACAGTCCAGTTTAGTATGCCGAAATTTGACAATGCGCCGAAATACACGCTGCAGCACCGCTCAGCTCCAACCATTTGCGCCGCACTTATCACATCGGTGATCAGCAAGCTCGGCTCCATCCATGGCTGCAAAATGACGAGAACAAAAAGCGTAGCAGGAAAAGCAATGGTCAGAACGTATTGCGAGATTTTTAACGGTGAGAATCCGCTTTGAAAAATCCTCTCCGCAATCGCTACTCTACCATTCATGCGCTTAACTCATTATGATTGAACTCTTTTTTGCTGTTAACAGAACAGCTTGTGCGGACGAAAGCAATATCCGCGGAGATAATTTTTCATGGTGTACCGACTACTGAATATTAACCTTGATAGTGCGATCACGAATTCCCGGCGCGTCTCCGGCTTGAACCATCAGCACCAGTTAGCGTTCAATGATCGTACAAATTTTCGAGTACTTTTTTGCTTGAAGCGTTCAGCATGAGTTCTTTCGACGAACAAGATCGAATCAGCAAAATCATTCAACCTTATCGCCACTCCAACGCCTCATTTGAATTGGAACCACGGCTTATTTGTGAGCCCCCGTCAGCGCGGTTTACGGGTATCTCAAGCATGTCCTACGGCATAGAACACGGGAAGCGGGCCTTGGCGTTTCGGTCTGGAGAGTTCGACTGGCGCTGACAAAATCGTCAGTTTCGCGTTCGCGAATATCGCGCTGAGCTTTAACGCGGCGTCTCTTGCTTGTTGTTCGCCTCTGCCGCACATCAGCCAGCTAAGATGCGCATCACACAATTCAATGTCATTGCGTTGCGCCGCCGCAAGAGTTGCAATGATACTCAATTCATCGGCTGTGACGCTACAACAGCCTGCGCGCGCCAACAAAATGCGGCGCCGGCCTGCACTTCCCAACAACTGTGCGAACTCAATCAATGCGCCAAGCGCGCTGTGCGCTTCTTCACCAAACGCAGAATTGAAACCCTTTCTTATGACGCAGCATGGATATTCGCCGGTTGCAGCGGCGCGGAACGACCACACCGCCAGACCGCCGCCCGTTCCAAGATCGGTTATGCGCAGATCCTTGACGAAACTCATTTATTTAGAAGCCTTTTCGCCAGCTGATTGCTGCTTTGACGTTTCGCCCGGGCTGACTGACGCCGGCAGCGACGACCTCGTAGTCAGCGTCCGTGACATTATCAACGCCGATGTCGAGCCGCAGCCCTTCAAGGGCGCCGCTCGATGGTTCCCATACGGCGTAAACGTCGCCGACGGTATAACCGTCGCGGACAAGCGTCGGGTCATTGACCTTGTTAAAATCGCCAGCAATCGTTACTCGCGCGCCCAATCGCAAGTCCGTTGCCGGCCATTTAACGCCGGCATCAACAAAGAACAGGTCTGGCGAGAGCACGCCAACGAAATCGCCGGTATCAACATCCTGCCCGTCAATGGTCGAAAAATTAGCGCGCATGTAATAGTAGGAAGAATCATACTGCGCTTCGAGTTCAACGCCGTCGATTTCAGCATTAGTGACATTGACGTTTCGGCTTGTATTCCCGAATGCTTCGCCGGAACCGCAAGGCGGCGCAAATGGCGGAACCATGCCTGGCGTCAAAAAGCAGGTAAACGGAATGTTGACCTCAAGGTCGATGAGATTGGTGACGTCGGACCGGTAGTACGATCCCTTTGCGGTGAAACTATCGCCGTCGAATAGGACGCTGTCAAAATCGACACCAGCGCCAACTTCCCATGTTTGCGATTCCTCAGGAACCAGATCCTCGTTTGTTACGAAGAAATTCGTTACAAAAGCGGGCGGACCAAAGGGTCCGAAGGGACCCGGGACCGACAGATTGGGAATTCGAAAATGCACGCCGTCCGCATAGATCTCGTTGAAGGACGGGGCGCGAAACGCCTCAGACCAGTTGCCAAAAATGATCAATTGCTCGACCGGCTTGTATGACACGCCGACCTTCGGAGAAACGGCGGTATCGTCAGTGGATGGCTCGCCTGGCGCTTCATTTTCAAACTTATCCCAACGAACGCCGGGAATGATCGTCAAAATCCCCGGCGCGCCTAGAGGGCGACTTAAGGAAAGCTCCGCCTGCGCGAAGGCGCCGTAAAAACGGCTTGTTGCATTGGGGACGCCGCCGCGTGTGCCGTCTGCTGTGGTGTTATCCAGACCCGTCTGTTCATCGCGGTAATATTCACCGCCATAGGTTAGAATCAGATCTGCGGCGGAACCAAAAGAAAATCTCGAGCGGTTGTCTAAGGAAACGCCAATCGTCTCGACGTCCCGCGAGATCAACCGTGTCGTATCGACTTCATCTTCTTCGACTGTGTTTTGCGTATAATATCCGACGAGATTGAGATCAATCAGATCGGATGACGGCGCATAATTGATCGCGCCACGGATAGTGTTTGTTTCAATATCACGAAACACTTCGCCATTACCGGGCCCGGCGATGTTCGCGCCCTGCGGATTGTTAGGGTCAATGCTGTCGCCGCCGAATCGAATCCAGGACGCTGACATTGTTAAATCACTCGACGGGCGAAAGGTCGTTTTGAGAAGCGTGGATACAATCTCATCATCCGCTGGCAGCGTAAGCCCGCTGCCGAGCTCTATGTCCTCCGATTGTCGCACGGTGAAATTGCCGACGACATCAAACCTTTCGTCAGCACTGCGCCAAACGCCTGTGCCGGTCACGCGCCATTCATTGTTGACGCTTTGATATCCGGCGCCGACTTTAACGCCCGCGGTTTCACCCTCCTGCAGCAGGTCATTCGCGGTGACGGTTCGCAGAGCGATGACGCCGCCAAGCGCGCCGGACCCGTAGAGCGCCGAAGTGGGGCCACGCACCACCTCAACGGTCTGAACAAGATCGGG
>JANQOV010000150.1 GCA_028285645.1 Hyphococcus sp. | reverse complement strand
GTCGCCGTAGCGGTGGCGGACGCAATCGAGGCGGTTGCGCCGATTGCGGGGGCTGAACTCAAATGGCCCAACGATATTCTGCTGGACGGCGGCAAGGTTTCCGGCATTCTCCTGGAGACAACTGAACATCAAGGTCGGCACGCCCTGGTGATCGGCATTGGCGTTAACATTGTCAGTAAGCCGCAAGGCGTTGATTATCGGGCAACGCGTCTGATCGATCACAGTGCAGGCGAAGCGCCCGGGATAGCGCAACTGGCCGCCGCCATTGACGAACGTTTCTGGCGGTTATTGCAGCATTACCGTGAAAACGGCTTTCTACCGATCCGCGCGGCGTGGCTCGAACGCGCTGTTGGGTTGGGCGAGACAATCACCGTGCGGCTTCCTAATGAGGAAATCAGCGGGATTTTTGAAGATCTCGACGAAAACGGCGCGCTCATATTGCGAAACGACGCCGGAAGTCGGATCATCAGCGCCGGCGACGTTTTCTTTGGACACCGAGGACCCAGCAATGCTGCTCGCGATTGATGTCGGCAACACCAATTCGGTGATTGCGCTGTTTGACGGCGACAACAATGTCGCCCAATGGCGCACGGCGACGTCCATGTCCCGCACCGCCGACGAATACGCCGTATGGCTGTCGCAGCTGATGGGACTTGCCGGGTTGAAGCTCGATGATGTGAACGAATGCATCATCTCGAATGTGGTGCCACAATCCTTGTTTCACTTTCGCAATCTTTCGCGTCGCTATTTCAACACGGAACCGTTTGTAATTACGGCGAGCAACATTCCCGGCGTTGAAGTGCGCATCCCAAAGCCCTCTGAAGCGGGCGCCGACCGTCTGGTGAATGCGGTCGGCGCGTTTACGGTTCATGGCGGACCGCTGGCGATTATCGACTCAGGCACCGCGACCAATTTTGACATTGTCGGCGCCGATGGTGGCTTTGAAGGCGGCATTATCGCGCCGGGCATCAATCTTTCCATGCAAGCGCTGCATGATGCGGCGGCGCGTCTGCCGCGGATCGCCATTGAAAAGCCCGCCAAAGTTATTGGCACGGACACCGTCGGCGCCATGCAGTCGGGGGTCTTTTGGGGCTATGTCAGTCTGATCGAAGGTCTCATTGACCGCATCAAGGAAGAATATCCGACGCCGCTCAAAGTTGTCGCCACCGGCGGCGTTGCGGCGCTGTTTGAAGGCGTGACCGACAAGATCGACATCTTCGACGCCGACCTTACCATTCGCGGCCTCCTTGAAATTCACAAACGCGCCGCAGCCAAGGCGAAGCCATAGTGGCGAAAGACGAACTTGTTTTTCTGCCGCTTGGCGGGTCCGGCGAAATTGGCATGAACATGAACCTTTACGGGTTCGGCCCGCCATCGAAGCGCCAATGGGTGATGATCGATTGCGGCGTCATGTTCGGCGACTTGGCGACGCCCGGCATTGAACTCATTTGTCCGGACCCGGCCTATATTCTCGAAGAAAAAGAAAACATCCTTGGGCTTCTGCTGACCCACGGCCATGAGGATCATATCGGCGCGACGGCGTTGCTCGCGCCGTTGTTTGACTGTCCCGTCTTCGCAACGCCGTTCACAGCGGCGCTGGTACGCCGCAAACTCGGAGAATACGGCGCCGAAGATCTTGACCTCAACGTCATCGACATTGATGCGCGGATGACGCTCGGGCCCTTCGATATTGAATATCTGACGCTTACCCATTCGATCCCGGAACCAAGCGGCATCGCCTTGCGGACCAGTCTTGGGACAGTGCTGCACACTGGCGATTGGAAAATTGATCAAAGCCCGACGCTGGGGCCGGAGATTGACGCCAGCGCCATTAAAAAGCTGGGCGATGACGGGCTTTTGGCGATGATCTGTGATTCAACCAATGTCCTCTCGGCCGGCGAAAGCGGATCAGAGTCTGCGGTGCGCGATTCCCTCACAACGCTTATCGCAGCCCAGACCGGCCGCGTTGCGGTGACGACCTTCGCGTCGAACGTTTCCCGTGTTGTATCGATTTGTGAAGCGGCGGCGGCTGCGGATCGAAGCGTTTGCCTGCTTGGCCGTTCCATGTTGCGCATTGTCGATGCGGCCGAAGAGACCAGCTTGTTGCCGGGTGATCTAAAATTTGTAGATCCAAAGGACGCGGGTCATCTGCCCAGGGAGCATGTGCTATATCTCTGCACTGGCAGTCAGGGAGAACCGCGCGCTGCGCTCGCGCGGATCGCCCGCGATGACCACCGCGACCTTACCTTGTCGGAAGGGGATACGGTGATCTTTTCGTCTAAGATCATTCCGGGCAATGAACGCGATATTTTTAACCTCCAAAATGATCTGGTCGATCTCGGCGTCCATGTGATCACCGAAAAAGATGAGTTCATCCACGTCTCCGGTCACCCTTGCCGGGATGAATTGAGACAGATGTATAATTGGGCGCGGCCGGCGATCGCGATCCCCGTTCATGGCGAAGCCCGTCACTTAGAAGAACACGCCGACTTCGCCCTTGAGCTGGGCGCGAAGAAAACGCTGGCGCCGCGCAATGGCGATCTTATTCGCCTGGCGCCCAACGGCCCCGCTCTTATCGACGAAGTTCCGTCGGGCCGGCTTTACCTTGACGGCGCCATTTTGCTGCCCGACGGGGCGCCGCCAATGAAGGAGCGCCGCAAGCTAGCGAATACAGGTACCGTGCAGGTGTCACTGGTGCTGGATGACCGTGCACGGCTCGTCGCGCCCGTACGGGTGGACTGTTTCGGCGCGCCGCAACAACTGGAGCCGGGCGCATCGGTCAATGAGGTCATTGAAGCGCGGATTGAAGATGCGTTCGGCGCCTTAAAGGCCTCATCGCGCAAGGACGACGAGGCAATTGAACTCATGGTAAAGCGCGCGGTGCGCAGCTATTTTGACGAGGCTTGGGGCAAACGCCCGATCGTCATAACGCAAATCCATCGGATCGTTGCATGAATATCGCCAGCGCTATCGTTGTCTATGTCATCTGGTGGTGGGTCGCCTTTCTTGCGGTCCTGCCAGTCGGCGTTGAGGGCCGGTGGGAAGCGGAAGATGACGGCGTCAAAGGCGCTGACCCCGGCGCCCCGACAGCGCCTAACCTCAAAAAGAAACTGTTAATGGCGACGGGCCTCAGCGCCATCCTTTGGGTGCTGACGGTTGCAGTGATCTTAAGCGGCGTCTTTAATTTCCGCGAATAATCAGTTTCCCATTCTTGCAGTCCCGGCGAACGCGCTTTAGCTAGTGGCGCCGGGAGCGCGCCTTTGCTTGTTCTACGATGGCGGCTCCTTAACCTATGGTGACGGGCTGATCGAACCGAAGCAACGCGCGGGAGTCATTATGAGCGAAACGACGCCCGCTGCTCATCCGCCGGAAAAAGACGCCGACGACCACCACGAAGACCTCGCCGACGTGCAGTTCAGCGACGACCAAACCCTTTCGCCGGAATTTGTGCGATCGGTTTCCGATGTCATCGCCAATGGCGATGCGGAGGGCTTTGAGTATCTCACCAAGGACCTGCACCCCGCCGACGTCGCCGACCTTATCGGTCTCTTGCGCGATGAAGAACGCACCAGCCTGATCGAGCTTTTGGGCGGGACCTTGCTGCCCGACGTCCTTGCCGAACTTGACGATGATTTGCGCGAAGACGTCGTCGAGGCCATGGAGCCGTCCCATGTCGCTGAAGCGGTAGCGGAGCTCGAGACCGACGACGCGGCGTTCATTCTTGAAGACTTAGACGAAGAAAAGCGTGCTGAAATCCTTGCGGAAGTCCCGCTTGCCGACCGTCTCGCGGTGCGCGCTGCCCTCGATTATGAAGAGGAGAGCGCCGGCCGGGTCATGCAGCGGGAGTTTTTCGCAGCGCCTGCCTATTGGACCGTCGGCCAGATCATCGACCGCCTGCGGGGCACGGATGAATTGCCCGACCGCTTTTATGAAGTCTTTGTGGTCGACCCCACCTTCAAGCCCGTGGGCGCCGTTGCGTTATCGACGCTGGTGAAGGCGCAGCGGGAAGTTGTCATCGGCGATCTCATACCAAGCCAGGAATTGCGCACCATTCCTGTGGTGATGGATCAGGAAGAGGTCGCTTATCTGTTCGAACAATATGATCTCATCTCAGCGCCGGTCGTAGACGCCGCCGATCGCCTGGTGGGCATGATCACTGTCGACGACGTTGTCGAAATGGTGCGCGAAGAATCTCAGGAAGACATGTTGGCGCTGGCTGGCGTTGAGGCGGACACCGGCCTTTCCGACACTGTTTTTGAAACGGTGCGTTCACGTTTTTCCTGGTTGGCGGTGAACCTTGCCACTGCGATTTTAGCGTCGCTGGTGATTGCTTTGTTCGACGCCGCTATCGGCCAAGTCGTAGCGTTGGCGATATTGATGCCGATTGTTGCGAGCATGGGCGGCAATGCGGGCACGCAGACTCTGACCGTTGTCGTTCGCTCACTCGCCACCAAGGACCTTACCGCCGCAAACGCTGCGCGTATTGTTATGCGTGAGACACTGGTTGGCGGGGTCAATGGAATCTTGTTCGCGATCATCATGGGGGCGCTCGCCGCGGTGTGGTACGCCGCTTCCGGCTGGGGCAGCGGAGAGGAGGCCTTACGGCTCGGCCTTGTTGTTGGCGCTGCAATGATCATCAACTTGCTTGCGGCGGGCCTTGCCGGCATTTTGGTGCCGATCGGTTTGCAGCGCGCCGGCGCTGATCCCGCCGTGTCATCGTCCGTATTTGTAACGACGGTGACTGATGTGGTCGGCTTTTTTGTTTTTCTCGGACTTGCGGTGATTGTCCTCTTGCCGTCGGCGTAGAGGCGCAAAAAAAACCGCAGCGGAAGGCTGCGGTTTTTTTTGTTTTTCAGTGTCCGGCGGTTTTTAAAGCGCGGGGCCTCGACGTACAGCAAACAAAGTCACCAGGATGCCCGTGATCAAAAGAATGATCATGCCGGGTTCGGGGACGTCGACCGGCGGCTCGCCATTCGGGCATTCGCCGTTTTCATCCGGCGTGCTGCCGTCAGGGCAGACGGGTGTCGGCGGGGGCACAACTACCGGCGGTACAATGACCCGCGGCGGTGGATTGAAGACGTTGCGCGGGACGAACACCGGGTTTTGCGGCGGATAAGACGTTGTCGGCACGGGCGGCG
>JANQOV010000031.1 GCA_028285645.1 Hyphococcus sp. | reverse complement strand
GGTGGTAAATATCAAGCTTTTGCTTGGGATCGTCGCCATAGGCCAGATCAAGTGTGTGCGGTATTTCCTTCCGCGTCTCTTCGGTCAATTTGTTGATTTTATCGTAAAAGGACCTGAAATCGCGGCCATCATTGGGCGGATTAACATAGGTTCTATAGGTCTTGTATTGAGATGTCGCCATGATCACGTCTCCGCCATTCGTCTATGCTGCGTAAAAACTGCAAGCCTGTTTTCCGCAGCTCTTGTGCATGCCTTGAGGGCAAGCCTATTACAGGTAAGTTTTGTATGCAATAATGCATCCATTATTGGCGAGGATCAATAACAACGCGTTCAATATTGAAAGCGAGCAATAGCAGCTGTTGATCCTGGTTATGGTCGCCGACAAGGCTGAAGCCAACCGGAGCTTCGCCTTGCAAGTGACAGGGCAGGGAAATAGCGCATCTGTCGAGCATGTTGACGACGGTAGGGTTGCGCAGCATCAGCAGATTGATCCGGGTAAACTCATCGTCATCTTCTAATGTTTTCAATAGCGGGGCGACGAGGGGGACGGTGGGCATGATCAGCGCATCGACATTGCGGGTGCGCTCTGCAACAGCTGTGATCAGCCTTTTGCGCGTTTCTTTCAGCGCTGCGTAATCTTGTTCTGTTTGCTGTTTGCCTCTCAAAATGCGTGTGAGAACGCGTTGATCATATTCCTCGGCATGCACATCGATCCAGGCGGAATGAAATTTATACGCTTCGACCGCTGGAAACCCTCCCTTCGCATTGATGTTAGGTATCTCCGACAATTCGGGTATCGGCACATCAACGATGACAACGCCTTTATCGGAAAGCAGCGTTAGTATGCGGGAAAAGGCGGTTTGCGTGGGCCCATCCATATCGTCAGTGACATATTGCATGGGCAAGCCTAGGCGCGCGCCGGCGATGTCAGCGGCCTCCAGCATCAATTTTTGTTTGGAAAGCACAGCGTCAACGGCGGCGACACAGGCGACGGAACGCCCGATGCTGCCGACAGAATCTTGGGACGGTGAAAGCGGCGCGACGCCGTCCATCAGTATTCTGCTGGCTGTGGGCTTAAAACCGACAAGGCCGCATAACGCGGCGGGAATGCGGCACGACCCGCCCGTGTCGGTTCCCAGAGCGACCGTCGCCATGCCATCCGCCACCGACACGGCGCCGCCTGATGTGGAGCCGCCTGAAATGCGCGCATTTGCTCTGTCATATGGGCTTAGCGGCGTCCCAAAATGCGGGTTCAGGCCAAGGCCTGAAAAGGCGAATTCCGTCATGTTGGTGCGGCCGATTGGAATGAAGCCCGCCTCTCGAAGTCGGGATACGGCGGCAGCGTCGCTTTCGGCGGGCGCCGCATTTCTCAAGAATGTCGACCCTGAGGGGGTGGCGTCCCCTTTAACGTCAAAGAGATCCTTAATGCTGACGGGAATGCCGGCGTAGGGGGGCAGAGCGCGCGCCTGGCTTTGCCATTCATCGTAACGCCGGGCGTCTGACAGGCTTTCGGCTGCATAAACCTTGAGAAAAGCCCGCTCTCCCTGGCCATTCGGTTCGCGGATGCGGTCAAGGCAGCCCTCAATGAATTTTTCTCTGCCGCCTTCGCGTTTAAAGCGCGAGAGCGCACGGCTGATGGTCTCCAAAGCTGTACTCCCGGTGATAGCAATCAGATTGACAAACAGAAATTACTGTGAAATTTCTCAGAAACGCAAAGGGTATTTCATGAAACTTCGATTTGAGCGCGACAATCTCGTGTCTGTCAGGGATGTGCACGTGGAAAAGCTGGTCATTGCCGGCTGGGCGGGCCGTGATCCCGAGGCTGTCGAAAAGCACATCGCGGAGCTTGAGCTGCTTGGCGTTAAAAGACCGCCAAAGGTTCCTGTCTTTTATTTCGCATCCAGTTCCAGGGTCACGACAGCAGACAAGATCGAGGTGTTGGGCGCGCAAACAAGCGGCGAGGTGGAGTGCGTTCTTTTGAAATCCGAAGGAGAATTTTGGATCGGCATCGGGTCCGATCATACCGACCGCGATCTTGAAACCAGTGACGTGCCGCAATCAAAGCAGATTTGCGACAAACCTGTGGCGTCTACATTCTGGAGCATAGATGATGTCATCGGGCGCTGGGACTCGCTGAAGCTGCAGTCATATATAGTGGAGGAGGGCAGGCGCACCCTCTATCAAGACAGCACCGTCGCCCACCTTCTCCGTCCACAGACTTTAATCGATCTTTTCGCAAAGATTGGCGATTTCACCGACAATATGATGATGTTTTGCGGTACTGCCTCCGTTATTGGCGAGATCAGGCCGTCAAATACATTTGAGTTTGTTTTGGAAGATCCAGTTTCGGGGCGACGTATTGCGTCCAGATATGATGTTTCCGAATTGCCGGTGGATGCATGAAGTCTGTTCGTAGAAAACCTAGCGCCGCATCGGTTTCGGCCGATCTTTCCTTATCGTCCATTTCTAAGGGATCGTCGCAGAGCTTGCGAGATGAGGCCTATGAGCAAATCAAGCACAAAATCATCACCTGTGTCTTTAAGCCAGGCGAATATCTAAATGAAGCCTGGGTTTCGGAATTAATCGGCATAGGCCGCACGCCGGTTCGTCAGGCAGTTGATCGTCTGGCCCAGGATGGTTTGCTGGAAGTCATTCCACGTAAGGGAGTTGTAGTAAAACCTCTAGGCCTTGATGAGATTGTCCAAATCATCGAAGCGCGCCGGATTAATGAAGCATTTTGCATGCGTTTAGCAGCAGAAAGAGCGACCGAGGCTGATTTATCGGAGATTGAAGATACTGTGCTACGCACTGCTAAAACTAAGGTCGACCAAAACACCGAACAGATGATGTTGCTGGATCGGGAATTTCATATTGCCTTGACCAGGGCGGCGCATAATCCTGTTCTGGCTGGAATATTACAAAACTTGCACGAGCGATCGCTCAGATTTTGGTTTGTCTCCCTTGGTGCGGCCGATCATCATCATGAAGTGCAGAATGAACATGAAGCGATATATAAGGCGCTAAAAAATCGCGATGCGGATAAAGCCGAAGCGGCGATGATCGATCATATCGATTCATTTCATCGAACCATTACAAGTTCATTAGAACGAATAGGAAAACGCCTATGACTAAGCCGCATATAGAGTTCTTAGCGATTGATATCGATTCTGGGTGGGAAGTCCCGCCAGGCTACCCTGAAGGCATTCAACAGAAGGTACTGACGAGTGATTTGGATGAAACCAATCAGACTGGCAGCAGGACGCGATTGCTGAGGTTTGATCCGGGCGAATACACAACGAAGCCATTCGTACACGATCATTGGGAGGAGGTTTATCTTATCTCCGGAGACCTGATCGTCGGAAATGACGAAAACGGCGATGGCGGGGAAAGTTTTCAGGCGCCGACATATGCCTGCCGCCCGCCGGGCGCCTTTCACGGCCCTTTCAAATCAACGAAAGGGTGCGTCTTGTACGAAGTTCATTATTTCGACCAGGCGGTTACAAAGGAATGACGAATACTGAT
>JANQOV010000138.1 GCA_028285645.1 Hyphococcus sp. | reverse complement strand
GCTGATATTCAACCGCACAGCGGCTCTCGCGAAGCTCAGTTCCTCAGCAACAGTAACAAAGGCGCGAAGTCGAGAAAGATCGAGCACGGTTTTGTCCCTCATCCTCGCCTCTTATGAATTCAAGAGGGAAGCTATGATAATTGCGTATTTGACATTAATAATGCCCCGATAATGGCAATTATCCCGCCGATTAACAAGGCTATTATCCCTTACGTTCGGCGCCTCCCCATGTTTAGAGCTTGCATAGGCGATGAACCTTCAATTTGACCGCTGCGGGATGCCGCGTCCTTCCTCATCATCGACCTAGCGATATCAGAGAGTCGAAATCATGATCAGTTTGCGTGTTCATCGCTTGACTGCCGTTGTCGCATGCGTATGCGCGCCCGCTGTCTCGTTAGACGTCGCCGCGGCCGAAGAAGGCAATCGAGATGTTGAAGATACTATTGTTGTGCGCGGCGCGATCGTTCGCACGGATGCTCTTTCTACCGACAGAGAGGATACGCTTCTCCGCCAACCGGATCACCTGAGCGACCTCATTGGCGACCTGCCTGGCGTAGAGGTGGCGGGACAGGACTCCACCGTTACACGGATCAATTTGCGGGGCCTCGACAATCGCGACCTTGCGCTTGTTCTCGATGGCTCGCCGCAAACCAATTATCTTTATCATCATGTGGGCAGCGTCCTGGTCGATCCGGCTGTTCTGTCCACCGTCGACGTGCGACTTGGCAATACAGATGTTCTTTTTGGCGGCCTTGGCGGATCAATCGTCCTCAAGACAATCGACGGCGCTGATTTATTGACTGACGAACAGAAATTCGGCGGCCGCGCGGCGTTTCGGGCCAGCAACAACAGGTTCATTGGCGGGGATATCAGCCTTGCTGTCAGGTTAGCGGAACAGGTTGATGTTCTCGTGCATGGCGGCATTATTGAGCGGGATGATTTCAAGACCCCATCGGGGGACGAAAGGCTGGGCACGCGCGGACGCGGCGAAACTTTCCTTGGGAAGGTCGGCTGGACGATTGCCGAGGGACACCGTGTGGAACTCGCCTACGACATGGTTGAGGAGGACGGCGATAAAGCGCCGCGACCGGATCTATCGCCCGAAGGCAATGCGTTGTTCTTCGGCGACACGCTTTTTCCTACAGTTTTTAGCCGCGATGATGCGCGTTTCACCTATGAGGGCGGCGTGGGCCCCGCCCAGATCAGCGCATCGGCCTATTTGCAAAACTCGGAGCTGACCGTCGACGAACGCGCACTGGCTGGATCGCCTTTTTCTTTAGGCGTTTTACGTGCTGTAGATGGGGACAGGACCGGCGGTCTTTTTAGGACTGACACGCCATTTGAGTTCATAATACCTCATCGCATAGAAGCCGGTTTTGAATGGACAAAGACCGAGTTGAAATACCGGCCAGGCGATGTCGCCGCGGTGGTGTCTGCATCGAGAACAGCGGCTTTTTATCTGCAAGACACGCTTTCCATCACGGATAAATTCGACCTGCGCGGCGGTCTTCGCTATACCGATCATAAAGTTGAATATCCTGCGACTGGCGATAGGAGTTTTGACGAAACAACCGCCTCGTTTGGGGCGAGTTGGCGGCCAATATCTCAACTCGAACTTTTTGCCTCGACGACAAGCCTTTTCAAAGGACCTGAAACATCCGATCCGTTCTCCGGCATCGCCGCGGTAAAAATAATTGCTGATGATTTAGAACCTGAAACCGGACGCAACACCGAGATCGGTTCTCGCATATCTTACGATTGGCGTGGAACAAGCGGTCAGCTTTTTGTCCGATGGTTTAAGACTGATATTGACAACGTGATCGCCGATGTTGTCCTCGCACAGCCAGGCGGGGGAACCGTCGCCCGTGACACGAATATTGGGGATCTGACAATAGAGGGCCTTGAAACGACATTGTCTTTCGATCGTGACAATCTGCACGCCCTTCTGACATTTGCGACCGCTGACTTCGAGGCCAACAATCTGAATCCAAACGTCAATAGTGTTGACGTCATATATAGCTTGCGCGAATTGGGGGACTCCTTCAGTTACGAAATAGGCTACCGCTACGAGCCGTTTAATATCGAAATCAGTGCGAGAGGAGAGGTTGTCGCCGAGAAATCAACCTTCAACAATGAGTTGAAGGAAGGCTATGACGTGCACAATCTATCTGTGCTTTGGCAACCAGAATTTTCAGATGAGCGTTTCACGATTGTCGCGGGCATCGACAATATTTTCGATGAAACTTATAGCTCCCATGCAGGCCGAACCGGCGAGGTGACGTTTCCAGGCTTCGGCGTCGTGCCGCTTGGCGACGTGGCGCCGGGTAGAGCATTCAAGCTTTCGATCGAAGCGCGATTTTGAAAACGCGCTTCATCAGATTCGCAGTACATATATCAATTCTGCGCTTGATCGAGAACATCGAAACCAAGTTGCTTATATTTGGTTTTCGAGGCGGAAAAATGCTGCACAACACAGCGCATGTCGCGCCAGCGCCGTTGCGCAGATGTTGATAGGTAGCAAACGGTAGAGCCGCCTAAAGAGAATGCTGCGTCTACGATGTTTTGGCATTCATGTTGGATATAAGAAGCGGCTGCGCACACTTTTGAGGATTCAATCGGATCAATTGGGTCGTCGCTCTCGGCGAGCTCTTCGTTTTTCATCAGGCGTGCTTCTAAGAACGCTTTCATCGCTTCTAGTCGAACTAAGAGGCGTCCCAGCTCGTAGGCGAATTGTGGGTCCGTCGCCAATGTCTTACCGCCGCTGCGCGCCGGGCGCTTTTTGAGAGACAACGCTATGATGTCGTCGAGCATGCCGCGTGCGACGCCGACGGCCACGCTTGCATGATTGAGCGTCACCGCCATTTGGAAGTCGAATCTTGTGACTGACAGATTGAAATTGTCCGGCGCGGAGGCGGACGCCATCCATTCCTCGGCGACGAAAACAGGCTTCACCACAAAGTCGTGACTGTTGGTGGCGCATAGGCCAACCGATTCCCAGGTGTTTAGAAATTCGACATTGGAAGCCGGGATGAGCGCCATGCGCGTAACCACGCTGCCGTCGGGAGACGTTTGCGGCTTGTCACCGTCCATGATCATACACATCGCCATCACGTAACGATTGTCATAGCTCCCGCTGCCGAGCGCCCAGCGGCCTTCTACAATATAGCCGCCGTCAACGGGCGTCGCCCGTCCTTGCGGAGCGACCGCGCCTCGTATGAGCAAGCCTGGAGAAACAGAGCGGACCTGTTCTACGACTTGCGCAGGATAGCGGCTCATGAAGTGGTTGAAGCCGAGCGCGACCATTGCCGTCCAGGCAACGGAGGCGTCCCCATAGGCCAGCGTTTCCAGCACCCGTGAAATTTCTATCTGGGAGAGTGCAGTACCGCCCAATTCCTGCGGAACGCCCATGGTAAGGCATCCGGCTTCTTCCATGGCCTCGCAGATCTCTGCCGGAACCCTACGCTCTTTTTCCATGGCGTCAGCCTGAGCCGCAATGGAAGGAAGGATTTGCTCAACTGCGCCTAGTGTTGAGTGACTGTTATTGTCAGTTACTGTCACTTATATAATTCCTGTAGAGATTATTTTGCAAAGTTACAGCAATCCAGTATTCCCAAATCCAATATTTGAGATGCAGAGGCGGGGCAGAAAACAATTGGTGATAGCGTCTGTCATGTCTTTGCTATGTCGCGGGCGCCATCTCTCTCGCTGGAGAGAGGTCCTCAACTTTGAGGCCAGATTCGATTACATCTGCGGGAAGGCTATTTCCGAGCGCTAGGGCGGCGCCGATACGTCCCATTCCGGGTGAGGTTTGAATGCCGTAACCGCCTTGGCCGGCGCACCAGAAAAAGCCAGGCAGTTCAGGATCGAAACCTAACACCGGCGTTCGGTCAGGGGCAAAAGTACGAAGGCCCGCCCAGCTGTGGGAAACCGTTTGAACGTCGATATCCAGCGCGGCTTGAACACGATCAACAGCGACTGCGATATCGAGTATTTCCGGTTGCGCATCGCATGGCCGGTCAGGTATTTCATCCGCAGGCGACAGCATGAGTTTGCCTGCGTCCGGTTTAAAATAAAACTGTTCTCCTGCATCAATTACGGCCGGCCATTTGCTGACATCGACGCCCTCAGGCGGGTCAATAAGCACGGCGGTTCTGCGAAGCACCGCCAAGCCCATCTCGCGGGCGCCGCAAGTCTTAGCGACTTCGTCCGCCCAGGCGCCGGCTGCGTTGATAATCACCGGCGCGCTTACTTCCTCTTTGGCAAGAGGAATGGTCCAAACGCCGTCCTTTCGGCTGGCTTGAGAGACATTGCTATTCGTCATCAGTTTGGCGCCGCGTGCACGCGCGGCGCGAAGAAAGCCCTGGTACAGGCCGTCCACATCTATGTCTCTGGTGCCTTCTTCCCAAACGCCTTCTGCGACATAGCCTTCACGAAGGAGCGGAACCATTCGTGTCGCTTCAGAACTATCGATGGTCACAGCAGGCTGGCCGGAGTCACTTATTGCATCTGTAATTTTCTCTACACAATCATGTTGATCGGATCGTGCGATAAAAAGTTGACCGCGCGGCTCGAGCAGAGAATGTTCTGCAAAGCCATCTGGCGGGTTTTCCAAAAAGTCTTTGCTTGCTTTGCTAAGCGCGCGCACTTTTGGGCTTCCATAACTTAAGGAAAGCAAAGCGGCAGAACGGCCCGTCGAGTGCCTGCCGGGCATGTCCTCGCCTTCCAGCATGCATACCCGCCCATGCTCGGCGAGTTTATATGCAATGGAAGCGCCTGCGATCCCAGCGCCGATTATGATGAAATCATAGATCATAGATTAATGCATATGATGGCGTTTACTCTCGATAGAGCACGCCTTCATAGCGCAAACCGCCGGCGCTATGGTCTTCAGGCAGCCCATCGATGCCGGATCTCATCCAGCCGCGGCTACTGAAGCTGCCTTTATATCCAGCAAAACGACCTGTGCCCCAAACGACGGTGTAAACATTTTCCATGAAGCGCAGATTTGGGTCGCCATTTGGATCCGGACGGATGGTGCATTTGTCTGTGGTGTGAATAACGGAGCCATCCTTATCGAGAAAATAATGGGTGACGCCTGTTTCGATGACGCCGCCTTCAAGCTCTTTGAATTCGCCGGTAGCCTTTGCGTATCCGACGCCGTCGATGGTGCCGGTCATAGCGCCGATACCGCCATTTTCGCCCCAGCCGAATGTAGACACCGTGCCGCCCACAAAAAGCGTGTCTTTTGACTTGTCGCTCATGAGTGTTCCTTTCAATACATACGGATCGTTTTATGCTGATATGCCGCCATCGACTTGCAACACTTGTCCGATGAAATAGGCTCCCTCCGGAGAGACCAACAGCATCGCGGTTCCGGTATAATCCTCTGGCGCAGACTCATACCCGGCCGGCACCACAAACCCTTGTTCTTGGAGATATTCAGATCCTGGAGGGGGATTGTCCGCAAAACGCTTGATTAGATCATCCTTTAGCGGCGTCTTGATGGGCCCCGGAGAAATCGCGTTGACGCGGATTCCATATTTGATCAGCTCAAGCGCTGCACATCGGGTTATGCCGCTTACGCCATGCTTGCTGGAGACATAAGATCCGATCCAGGGATAGCCCCGGTTAAGGGTGGTGAAGTTAACGATGGCCCCGCCCTTGCCATCGGGGATCATACGTTTAGCTACTTCGGACAATGTGAATGCGACCCCGCGATAATTGATGCCGTTTACGCGATCGAATTCTTCTTCTGTTATTTCCGTAATAGGCTGCATGCTGACGACTGCAGCGCATTGTACCAGTATGTCCAGGCGAGGAGAGGTTTTGGCGGCCTTTTCAACCATAGCTTTGATGGAAGATACGTCGCCGACGTCGACTTGCGCCGGGACAGCGCTGTCGCCGATTTCGTGACACGCTTCCTCACATCGCTCCTGAGTAATATCTGCGACATGGACGGTGGCGCCTTCGCTTGCAAACTTCTTGGCGATTGCTTTGCCAACGCCGCTGGCGGCGCCCGTAACGATCGCAGTCTTTCCTTCTAATCGATCACCCATACTTCTCTTTCTCCATTTTCGACTCTGCCGATTATTCTTGGTGGTTAACTCATCCGCTTGGCTATGGCGCAGGGGCGCGCATGATCCTTATCGCGACGTCAAACGCCGCATAGTACGGTCTGCCCATGCCGGCATCCAAACGCTCAGACATTGCTATGGATAAAGCATATGAGTGCAGAACATCTTGTATACAAACTTGTATATCATAGGTGCTAGTCCCCAGCAATGACGTGCTGGCATTTTTTCGCAAAATGGCATCGATCTACGCCGGGTGCGTGATAGCGCGCGCCGTCTAACCTCTTGCCCGGTAATTATCCAAACATGGATTCCATCGCCTTAAACGACGGCAAGCTTTCATCGTTAAAGATGTGGTGTGCTTGAAGGTGATCTTTATCGGGAACCACATGAAACTGAACGTCTGCGTCGGTCAATTTCTTCAGCTCTTCAGTGAAGGCGATGGACGACTCGACATAATTGTCCCTGCCAGTTTCCAGCGATCCCGCCACGACAACTATCTTTGGAGGAACGCTTTTAATGTGCTGGATAGCGCTCATGGCGATTTTGATTTCCGGCGTGGGCAAAGTGTCCGGACGATCATTATAGTCGAGCGGGAAGTTATATATCCCGCTGATCAGGACGGCGCCTTTGACAGCGCTTGAAGGAATGCCTTCGTCGCTCATCCAGCTCATATCGTTGATGACATTTGCGGTCATGATTGCGCCTGCTGAATTGCCGCTCATCACGATCCGGTTGGGGTCTCCTCCATGGGTTTTGATATTCTCATAAACCCACTTTAGAGCTGATTTTGCGTCGGCGACGGCGTCCAGTTTTGTGAAGCCGTCACTGCAAAGCCGATAGCTCGCCAGAACAACAATGACGCCCCGTTTCACCCAAGGCGCGGCGAGGTAGCCGTAATCTGTGCGATCACCCTCGAAAAATCCGCCGCCATGAAAGTAGAGCGCCACAGGAGCGTTTTCCGGGTTTTCCGGGTGGTAAATATCAAGCTTTTGCTTGGGATCGTCGCCATAGGCCAGATCAAGTGTGTGCGGTATTTCCTTCCGCGTCTCTTCGGTCAATTT
>JANQOV010000134.1 GCA_028285645.1 Hyphococcus sp. | reverse complement strand
CTCGACCGCCAAGAAATGGGCGCTTATCGCCATCGCAGCGGGCGCTTTGGCCGGGATTGTGAAGCTGATCGGCGGCAAAAAAGTCGTTCGCGCGGTTGCGGAAACGGCGCCGAAAGTCGCGAAGGCCGCCGGTCAGGCGGCTGGAAGCGCGGCGAAAGCGGTGGGTTCGGCCCTATCTTCGCCCTTGCACTATTTGGGGCTTTTCGCGGGCCTTTCCTTCTTCGCGCTGACCGGCGTCGGTCTTTACGATATTGAATGGATTGGCGGCATGGCGGTCGGCCTGGCGCTGGCTGGCTTTGGCGCCTTCGGGATTACCAAAATGCGCGCAATGCGCGTGCGCCCAGCTAGGATTCGCCGGGAGCGCGAACATGGTAAACACGAAATTAACCAATAATCTCAATAGCTTGTAACGAAATCGGGCGGCTTTCGTCTTATTTTCGCCGCAATGCTCGGGCATATTGATCGTCATCAGCGGCGCCGACCAACAGGAGAGAATGACGGCCACGGCGCCAGATTTGCCAAAGGTCCAGACAAGATTTCCCGACCCTGACCACCCCCCTTGCACAGGAATGAAGAACCCCGCTCTGAAAAGAGCGGGGTTTTTCTCTCCTCGCGGACCGGGCAATTGGCTTCTTTCGCAATAATTCATGGCGCAACAGCTGTGTCCTTTGTTGCAACCAAGAGCCGCATCACGATAGCTATTTTTTCATGAGTTCCGTCAAGATCGCCCCGTCCATTTTAGCCGCAGACTTCGCGCGTCTTGGCGAGGAAGTGCGCGCCGTCGCCGACGCCGGCGCTGACTACATTCATGTTGACGTGATGGACGGCCATTTTGTTCCCAACCTGACGATTGGCCCTGGCGTCGTTAAAGCCATCCGCAGCGCGACAGATTTGCCATTTGACGTGCATTTGATGATTTCGCCGGTTGATCCTTATATTGACGAATTCATCAATGCGGGCGCGAACATTCTAACGGTGCATCCCGAAGCCGGCCCGCATCTTCATCGGACCATGCAGCGCATCCATGCAGGCGGCGCAAAAGCCGGCGCTGCACTTAATCCGGCAACGCCCGTCAGCGCTTTAGCGCCGATTATCGACGATCTCGATTTGGCCTTGGTGATGAGCGTTAATCCCGGCTTTGGCGGGCAGAAGTTCATCGACTCGCAATTGCGTAAGATTGAAGAATTACGGCGCCTGATCGACCAGACTGGCAAGGATATTTTGCTTGAAGTCGATGGCGGCATTGATCCGGCGACTGCGCCGAAAGTCATTAGCGCCGGCGCGACGGTTTTGGTCGCGGGTTCCGCAGTCTTTAAGGGCGCCGCCGCCGACTATCGCGCCAATATCGACGCTCTGCGCGGCGGACAATAAGATGGCGCGGATTTCTCAGCATAACAAAAATGCAGCGATATTCGATCCGCGCCAGGTTGTCAGCCGCGTGCAGAAAGCATGGGGGGAAAGCCCGTTTTATCAGTCCCGGCTGAAAGGTCCGGCGCCCGATCGTCTTTGTTTTGAGCCGCCCGATCCTTACGCCCCGGACAAAGCCTTTGCGCAAAGTTTCGCCAAAGGCTCGATGACGCTTGGTGACGAAACCATCGATTGCGAAGGCGAATTAGCAACGCTTTGGGACCGCGTTGAAACCGGCGGGCCGCTATACCGGTTTCTGCATGAGTTCTCTTGGATGCGTCACCTTAATGCGTTGGGCGAGGCGGGGATTGCGCCGGCGCGAGTAATTCTGGGCGAGTGGCTCGCCCGATATGAAAAATGGGCGCCTGATGTTTGGGAGCCATCGATAACCTCGCAACGTCTCTTGTTTTTGTCCAGCTATGCGCCGCTCGTGTTGACGAATACCGACGCCTTGTGGCGCAGCCGCGTCTTGTCATCGATGGCGCGGCAGACCCGCCATCTTGCGCGCTCGGCGCATCGCGCGACAACAGGATTTGATCGCCTCGCAGCGGCGAGTAGCCTTGCGGTTGTCGGCTATTGCCTGCCAGGCTGCGAAAACGCCGGCGAGCGCGGTCTTGAGCTGGTGCGCCGGGAAACCAGATTACAGCTCTTGCCTGACGGCGGTCATGTGAGCCGAAATCCGTCGCGCCAGCTTGTCGTTGCACTTGGCCTGCAGACGATTTTGAAAACCCTTGCCGCCCGAAAAATTGCGGCGCCTGGCTACCTCCGTCATGTCGCCGGACGCGCAAGCGCGATTGCCCAGTTTTTTCGTTGCGGCGACGGGCAATTGGCGGTGTTCAACGGTGGGCAGGAGGATGATGGTCGAGCGGTCTTGGCGGCGCGCAGTTTCCTTGATGAAGATGCAATCCCTGCCGGGTTCGCGCGCCATGCCGGCTATCAGCGACTTGGATGCGGGCGGTCTTTAGTGATCGTCGATGTATCGGCGAAAACGAAGTCTTCCGGTAACAAATTCGAGAGCGCCGGTTCTTTCCATTTTTCCTCTGGCCGCAACCGTATTGTCGGCAATTGCGGCAATGGCGGCCATCTCGGCGCTGACTGGCGCAGCGCCATGACGAGGAATGCAGCGCATTCTACGCTGTCGTTTGAGGGCGGCGGCTACCGGCTCATATTGGGAGAAACCTCTCACGCGCGCGCCGAAGATATCCGTGGTCAACTGGTTGAATTTGAGTGCGACATCGTCTCGGTAGACCAAGAAAACGCGCGCTATGTCAGGCGTTTATACCTTGCTGCCGGGGGTGGCGACTTACGCGGGGAAGAGCAGCTTCGCGGGGCTGACCCAGCGGTCTTGCAGCATGCGCGCTGGCGGTTTCACTTACATCCGAGCGTCCGCGCTTCACTGGCGCGGGACCGCAAATCGGTGTTGCTGGCCTTGCCGGGGCGCGAAGGCTGGCGGTTTCGCGCCAACAGCGCACGACTTGCGTTGAAAAAAAGCGTCTATTGCGGCGGCGGGGCAGCGCCGCAAACCACTGAACAAATTGTCCTTTCCGCAGATGATCATGCGCCCGCCGCGCCGGTGTTTCGCTTAAAATGGGCGTTCAAACGGCTTGCAGGCGTTTAATGGAAGCAAGCTGGCGGGCGGCGGATTTTGCGGTTAACCTTTTTTCTGGATTGTCATCGGGGTGGTACCGGACTTGTTGAAATTACGGGGTTTCTTCGATCGTTTGGCTGGCAAAAGCGCTCGGCCATTCAACCGGCTCGGCATGCGGTCGACTGACTTTGACCTTTCGGCGCTTCTAGCGCGCCCGCCGCGCAAGATTGACCAAAAAGCGGCGCGCCAATTGATTGCCGGCAAGCGCGTATTGATCACCGGCGCCGGCGGAACCATCGGATCTGAACTGGTTCGTCAAGTTGCCGAGTTCGAGCCGGCCAAGCTGGCGCTCGTCGATAATTCAGAATATGCGCTCTACCAGATCGACCTCGCGATGCATGAAGCGGGGCATGGCGATGTTCTGTTCTCTTCGCTGACGGATGTTTGCCGCGAAGAACATCTCGATCGCGTTTTTGAGATTTGCCAACCCGAAATTGTGCTTCATGCCGCGGCGTTCAAACATGTGCCGATTGTCGAGCATAATCGTTGCGCCGGCGCGCTGACCAATTTCCTTGGGGCAAAACACGTCTTTGACGCTGCTATCCGGCAAAAAGCCGAGACAGTGGTTTTCATTTCCACCGACAAAGCGGTTAATCCCACAAGCTTTATGGGCGCAACGAAGCGCATCGCCGAACTTTACGCGCAAGCGCTCGATGTTGCGCAGAACGACACTCGGTTTGTGACGGTGCGGTTCGGCAATGTCCTCGGGTCGACGGGTTCTGTTGCGCCCCTATTTATCAGGCAAATCGAACGCGGCGGCCCGGTTACTGTAACGCATCCGGAGATTTCACGTTATTTTATGACCACGCGGGAAGCCGTTCAGCTTGTTTTGCAGGCTGCGAGCCTTGATAGCGCTGAAAACACTATCGTCACCCATGATGGTCGCGTCTTCGTGCTTGATATGGGCGAGCCAGTAAAGATTCTCGATTTGGCGAAACGCATGATCGAGGCGTACGGTTTGGTTCCGGGCAAGGACATAGAAATCAAATTTGCGGGGCTCCGTCCGGGCGAGAAACTTTTTGAAGAGATATTCCTGGATACCGACAAGCTTGTGAAAACGGGCGCCGATGGCGTCTTGCTGGCCTCTCCGGCAATGATTGATCTTCCGCTTCTGAATCCGCGGCTTCAGGAAGTGATTGAGAACGCGAAACTCGGGGATCAGGACGCGCTTGATGAAGCCGTGCATCATCTTGTACCCGAGTTTAGCCCGACGCCCGGCGAGGCTATAGACCAGTCCAATAAATCAATCCAATAGATGGCGATCGGAGCGCATCGCTAATGTGTTCCGGCGTATTGGGAGCAAGACATGACCGAGCCCGTAATGGTGCGTCGGGCGCTGATTTCAGTTTCCGACAAGACCAATATTGAACAATTTGCGCAGCGCCTTCAGTCCGCGGGCGTCGAACTTGTTTCGACTGGCGGCACGGCGTCAGTGTTACGAGACTTAGGGCTTGAAATCGTCGACGTATCAGACGTTACCGGATTTCCGGAAATGATGGATGGCCGTGTCAAAACACTACATCCCAACGTCCATGGCGGATTATTGGCGTTGCGCGATGACGCTGCGCATAACGCCGCTCTCGAGCAAAACGGCATTCGGCCGATCGATTTGCTTGTGGTCAATCTTTACCCTTTCGAGGAAACGGTGGATCGGGGCGCAGATTTCGCCGAATGCATTGAGAATATCGATATTGGCGGGCCTGCAATGATCCGCGCCGCTGCAAAGAATCATCGCTTTGTGGGTGTTGTTACTGACCCGGCCGATTACGACGCCGTTGCAAGCACGATCGAAGGCGGCGGCCTTTCCCGAGAACTTTGTCGCCGCCTTGCTGCAAAGGCTTATGCACGGACAGCCGCCTATGATGCGGCGATTTCAAACTGGTTCAATCTATCCAACGGAAACAAGTTTCCAGACCGAATGACGGCGTCGGCTGCTTTGGCGACGAAATTAAGGTATGGCGAGAACCCGCATCAACAAGCTGCTTTGTATTTGATCGGTGAAAAACGTCCGGGTGTTGCGACCGCACAGCAACTCCAGGGCAAACCGCTTTCCTACAATAATCTCAACGATACTGATGCGGCCTATGAGCTGGTCGCGGAATTTGATCCCGTAAGGCCGGCGGTGGTGATTGTTAAACACGCCAATCCTTGCGGGGTCGCGACCGGTGATACGCTGTTACAGGCTTATGAAAAGAGCTTGCGCTGCGATCCCGTGTCGGCGTTTGGCGGCGTCATCGCCCTCAATCAGGCTTTGGATGAAGCGACCGCAGAGAAAATTACGGAGATCTTTACTGAAGTGATCATCGCGCCGCGGGTATCGGAGGACGCTCGGGAAATGCTTGCTCGAAAAAAGAATCTGCGTTTGCTTGAAGCGGGCGGGTTGCCCGACGCCGCGGCCAAAGGAACGATTATCCGGCAAATTGCCGGAGGATATATGCTCCAGTCTCGCGACAACATGCAAATCTCCAGAGCTGACCTAAAAATCGTAACAAAACGAAAACCCAACGAACGCGAGCTTGATGACCTATTGTTTGCATTTTCGGTTGCAAAGCATGTGAAATCCAACGCGATCGTTTATGCCAAAGACGGCGCAACGGTTGGCATTGGCGCTGGGCAAATGAGCCGGCTTGATTCAAGCCGCATCGCCGCCCGCAAATCTGAAGACGCGGCGGAGAGCGCAGGAGAAACGCAGCCATTGACAGAAGGGTCGGTTGTTGCGTCGGACGCGTTTTTCCCCTTTGCCGATGGATTGATTACTGCGGCGGAAGCAGGCGCAACTGCAGTTATTCAGCCCGGCGGATCGATTCGTGACGAAGAGGTCATCGCAGCGGCGGATGAAGCAGGCCTTGCCATGGTGTTCACCGGCGTGCGCCACTTCCGCCACTAGAGTCGTTTGCATCTGATGAGAGTCACGAAACGGCTCTAGCTTCTTTGTTTTGAGCGCGTGAGACTGCCTTTGTCCGATCCATGTGGTTGTGTGCGGACGCTCGCTAGCTCTCTGCCCTATTGGACGCGTGCTGCGTCCTTCGCCATCTCCGCAAGTTTTTTGTTGAGTAGCAACAGTTTGCCGACGCTCACTTGTCCCGCAATATCCAGTTCGTGAGTAAATGCATCAAATTGAGAGACCACTTCTCCATTCGCTTCGCTCCAGGCGGCGACGATTTTCTCAACCCATTTCTTGGGCTCCCCCTTCGGTTCGTCGCCGGCATATTCAACCACGCGCTGCGTCAGCTGGCGCTGGCGAACGGCAAAATCTTCGTTGAGCTGGCGGATCGCGATTTTGTCGTAATGTTCGTTCGGCGGTTCGTTACGCACTTTTTCGCGCAGCCCATTGATGCGGAATATTCTGCCGACCGCAAAGAACACGCTTCCGACGCCGGGATTTGACCAGCCGGTCATCGAGGCAAGGTCTACGATATCGAGAGCGCGTTCCAGAACCGGCAAGCTGGCTGCGATTTCGGCGATGTCTTTCGGGGTGCCCTTTTTGCTCCAGTCTTCAACGCGCTGATCAAGAGCCATGGCGCTGTCTGAGGGGAGTATGTCATGCAACGCTGACTGGAACTCTTTCACGGGTGCTTGATAGCGCGAGACGATGTTTTTAACGCCTTTTTCGCCGAGCGTGAGACGGTTCTCCTGTGACGCCAACAATCGGAAGACCTGCTCACGCAAAAGTGTCGAGGCTGCGATATAAAGGTCAGTCTGTAAGTCGGCCGGGCTCTGATTATCTAGGCTGTCGATTGCATTTGCGAATTCGCCCAGTTCAAAAATGCGTCGCGCGGCTTCATAGGCAAGCGCCACTTCGGCAAAGCTGGCGCCGCTAATTTCCACCGCGCGTTGTGCAAAACTGATGCCGCAAGTATCGACAATATCGTTTGAAAGGCGGGTTGCGATAATCTCACGACGCAGCCGGTGCGTTGTCATGGAGTGTTTGAAGTCCAGTAGCGCTTCGGGGAAGTACAAAAATAGTTCCCGCTCGAAAATCGGATCATCAGGCGCCGATGACGCTACAAGTTCATCGAACAGCCATAATTTCGAATAGGCAAGCAGAACCGAGAGCTCAGGCCGTGTGAGACCATTTCCCGATTGCTTGAGAGAAAGTATATCATCTGGTGTTGGAAGATACTCAATTGCGCGATCAAGCCGGCCATTAGCCTCGAGAGTCCGCATAAAACGCGAATGCGCGTCAAGATCATCCGGCGCCGTCGCCTGAAGCTGCGTTATCGCGCGGGTCTGTTCGTAGTTATGACGCAGAACATGCTCCGCTACGTCCTCGGTCATGGAGGCGAGCAGCGCTTCTCGTTCTTCGCTTTTGAGCTCTGCGCGTTCGATGGCGTTTGAAAGCAGGATTTTTATGTTTACCTCGTGGTCAGATGAGTCGACCCCTGCGGAATTATCGATAGCGTCAGTGTTAATACGCCCGCCATTGCGGGCGAAAACAATGCGCGCCAATTGTGTAAGGCCGAGATTGGCGCCTTCACCAACAACGCTGAACCGCATTTCGTCAGCGTTGATGCGAACTGCGTCGTTGGCGCGGTCGCCGACGCGGGAATTTTCTTCTCCCGCCGCTTTGAAATAGGTGCCGATGCCGCCGAGCCAGAACAGCTCCACCGGGGCTTTTAGAATTGCTCGTATAAGTTCGTTTGGCGGGAGATTATCGTCCGTAATCTGCAAAAGCTTTTTGATTTCCGGCGTGAGCTTGATGGATTTTGCGGACCGCGGAAAAACACCGCCGCCTTTTGAAATCTTTTTCTTATCATAGTCCTGCCAGGAGCTCCGCGGCAGGTCGAACAAACGCTGCCTTTCTGTGTGGGAGGCCTCAGGGTCGGGCGCCGGATCGATGAAAATGTCGCGATGGTCGAATGCAGCGACAAGCTTTGTCTTGTTGGAAAGCAACATGCCGTTGCCAAATACGTCGCCGGACATATCGCCGACCCCAGCGGCAGTGAAGGGTTCCGACTGAATGTCTTTTCCAAGTTCCCGGAAATGCCGTTTGACGGCTTCCCAGGCGCCGCGGGCTGTAATGCCCATGGCTTTATGGTCGTATCCCGCCGATCCGCCAGATGCGAAGGCGTCTCCAAGCCAGAAATTGTATTCAGCGGAAATTGCATTTGCCGTGTCTGAGAATTGCGCAGTGCCTTTGTCCGCCGCGACGACGAGATAGGGGTCCGGATCGTCCCACAGCACCATGTCTGGCGGAGCGACGGTTTTGCGCTCAACAATGTTGTCGGTGAGGTCGAGCAACCCTCTAATGAATTCCTTGTAGGCGTCTCGTCCAGCCTCATAGATGGCCGCGCGATCATCGGTCTGCGGCAGTTGCTTGGGATAAAACCCGCCCTTGGAGCCCGTCGGAATGATGACGGCGTTCTTGACGCGCTGCGCTTTGACGAGCCCCAATACTTCAGTTCGGAAATCTTCCCTTCGGTCAGACCAGCGCAATCCGCCGCGAGCAACCGGTCCGAAACGCAAGTGAACGCCGTCAACGCGCGGGCCTGAAACGAATATCTCGCGATAAGGCCTTGGGTGCGGGAGATTGTCGATTTTGCTGCTGTCGATTTTGAAGGAGATGTAGGGTTTTGGGCCGCCGTCTTCGTTCGTTTGAAAATAATTGGTCCGGGTAACCGCCGCAAAAAAGTTGAGATAACGACGTAAAATTCGGTCCTCATCCAGGCTGCTCACATTCGCCAGGCTGTCCGTGACAATTGCTTCGGCGGCGTGAACGTCCTTGAGGCGGGCGTCGGTTTTCTTGGCGCTTTTCGGATTAAAGCGCGCATGGAAAACAGCGACTAGCGGCCTGACGATATCAGAGTGTTTCGAAAGCGTTTCCTCGATATATTGCTGCGAATATTGAAAGCCCGCCTGCAGACTATATTTCGCAACCGCGCGCATCACCGAAACTTCCCGCCAGTTCAATCCCGCGGTTAAAACAAGCGCATTAAATCCGTCATCCTCGGTATTGCCGTCAAGAATGGCGGTTGTCGCCGCCTCAAAATCAGACTTGACGTCGTCTAGTTTTACGACGCGCTGATGCGCTTCTTGCATCAGAAAATCTTGAATCCACAGGGTGTCGCCCTGATCAACGCCTGCCGGCCGAACATGGTGCGAAGCTTCCTGGTGCACATCGAGGCCAAGGTTTTCAAGAATGGGAATGATTTTCGATATACTAAGCGGTTCGCCGCGCCGGTATATTTTCAAACGAACCGTTGTTTTGTCGTCCTTCGCGTGCCGGTAAGCCCTTAAACCAAAAGCGGGCGACGACGGTCTAGACAACGCTTCGAGCGCGCCAATATCCGTGATCGCCTCATGGACAGTCATGCGCTCGCGATAGCCGGCGCCAAATGCGCTTTCATATTTGGCAAACAAACCGGTTGGCGTTGCGCCTTCATAAGCTCTGCGCAACGCTTCAAGGAGGTCGTCACTCCAATCCCGGCAGATGTTGCGAACCGTTCTGGTCAGTTCGGAAAGGCCGGGCCCTTCCGGCGCGCCCATATCAATGGCGATGATGTAATGCACGCGCACCAGCGAGGCGTCGCCGAAGAACGGCGAAAACGAAGTCACACGGCCCTCAAAGGTCGACGCTATATACTCGCCAATCTGCTCGCGTACTTCTGAATTAAAGCGATCGCGCGGAATGAACACGAGGGCGGAAATGAACCGATCAAACCGGTCCCGCCGCAAAAAGAGCTTAACTCTCGGACGCTTTAGAAGCCGCAAAATGCCAAGGCTGGTCTCACGCAATTGCTCGCTGTTAATTTGAAACAATTCATCGCGGGGAAATGTTTCAAGGATGTTGACCAGCGCTTTTTCATTGTAACCGCCGGGTGAGAAGGATGTTTTATAAACGGCTTTCTTTATTTTCGAACGCAAAAGCGGGATGTTTGAGGCCGGTTGATTATAGGCTTCGGCGGTAAACAAGCCCACAAACCTATCTTCGCCGCTTACCTTGCCGTCGATGGAATATGATTTGACACCTACATAGTCCATATAGGCGCGGCGGTGGACGCGAGATTTCGTGTTAGCCTTGGCGACAATGATTGGTTCGCCAGATTCCAGGAACGATTCAACGGCGGGTGACAAGGCGCCTTGTTCGTCAAATGTAGCTTTGAGAATTCGCCTATCGTCATCACGTAAGATGCCCAGGTCATGAGTCTTGTCATGTTGGAAACTAGTTTGGTCGTTGTTTTTGGAAAACGCGTAGCGTCGGACGCCGAGAAAGGCGAAGCGATTATCCCACAGCCATTTCAGAAATTCGACTGCTTCGCGGTGATCATCAACATCGCTGCCAATCGGGCGCGCCCTTTCAAGTTGTGCGATGCATGATCCTAATCGTGCGCGCATCGGCTCCCAGTCTTCGACGGCGAGTGAAACGTCTTGCAGAACGAGTTCAATTTCCGCCCGTAACGCTTCGGCTTCAGCTTCGTCCTCCGGCGGGTCCATTTCAGCGTGAATGATCGATTCACGCTGTGCGTTTGCATCGCCTTCATATTGGCGTTTGCCCTTTTTATCCCTCGGCACATCGACAATGGCGTTTGCAAAGAACGAGACAGGTTTTCCGGCGTCTGATAATGCAGCCGTCAGTGAGTCGACTAGGAAAGGCCGGTCGTCTGTGATGATGTCAAGGACAAGGCGGCGTTCTCGCCAGTCATCGCCTTCTATGACCCTCAATGCAGTGATATGGTCTTTGTCGCTTCTGGTTTCGCCGACTTTCCAGGATGAAAGCGCGCGATCCAGAAGCGCCGACGGTTCAGCCCAGATCTGATCCTCGCCGGTCGCGTAGAGAACAAGCTGGTGGAGATAGCTTTCGAACGCCGGCGCCAGTTCCCCGCTTTTTAAAAACTCTCCAATCTTTTCTTTCTTTGCGTAGGAAATAACGTCGCGGAAAATCGCATCGTCGTCGTCAACATGGTAGCTATCTGGCATCACCCTTCCTCGACGCATAAAGGCGTTTTAGGCCCTATTAGCGTGAAGAGTTCAGCGATGTCTAACGATTTGCGAGAGAATGTCCGGGAATTATCCTGTGCCAGGATTGTTTTGGCGTCATCCAGTGGTCGCGGAGATTTCTGTCGTCTCAGGGTCTCCCGCGGACGAGCTGGGTGCCTCGACATCGCTCCGCAAAAAACTTGTCCTGGGATGGCGCCGTCGGGCGTCGCCATAGAGCGCCGCCGTAGTCAAAGCGATGAAACCGACGCCGAGAACCGCAAGCGCCGTTGCTCCAGCCATCGCCAATGGTTCAGCGCCGCTTCTCGCAAGTGCAACAAAGGCAAACAGCACGGTGGGCCCGGCAATGGCGACAGCGCTCGGCCGGTGAGCAGCGTGAGCAACGCCGGCAACAGACGCCGCAAGGAACAACAGTGCGATGATATGCAAGGTTGTGGCTGTCGCGTCAGCAGGGATCAGCAATACGGCACCGCCGCCAAAGGCGACGCCTAAGACGCTAAGGCAAGAGGTGTAGTGCGCCCGCCAACGAAACGGCCGCGAGGCAATTTCTTCTCCCGCCCGAAACCGCGCGCGGAGCGTTCGGCACGCCCAGATCGACGCCAAGATAAGTAGCGTCCAGGCGGCGGCGCGCGCCGGGTGTGTTTGCCCGGCGACGATTGCAATATAGATCGACGCGCCGCCGATCGCAGCCAGCCCGGTTGCGCCCCAGCGGGACAGTTTGTCGATGAGCTGCAAGCGCGCCGCCCGCGACATTGTTCTTTTTTTCGCCGGACGGCGCGGCAAATCTGCTTGTGTCGCGATGCGCTGAAGCTCGCGCACGGACCTGCTGTTGAGGTCGTTGGCAGGCATAGGAAAGGGTCTCTTCGTCGAACGTCTTCATTCAACGGTAGTAATCGTTAACAGTTGATTAACGCTTTGACTGGCCAGCGTCGCTGAAACTACCTACCGGTCAATTTACCGGCTTCCCGCATAGTCGACATCGATTGCTATGCCAGTTTGGCGCAACTCGCCACGCAGGACCAGCGCATCGATATTGCGAGGGTCAAGGGAAAGTGCCCGCACTACGTCATGAGCGGCAGCTTCGTAATTTCCGGTCTTGAATTGGGCGCGTCCCCGCGCGACGAAACCAGCGGCGGAGCCCAAATTTAAAGCTTCTGCGGCATCAACCGATTTGATCACATCAAGCGGCCGGTCCTGTAATTCATAGATTTTCGCTGCGACGAGATGTAGTTCGCCAGCGTCAGGCGTAAGGTCGAAGGCTTGTTCGACCACCGTTTCCGCGTTTTCAGGCAATTCAGCTTCTAGCCACGCCTCTGCAGACTGCGCGAGAATCTTGGCGCGCACTGTATTGTCGCCTGCGTCGTTGCGCTCCGTAATCGATTGCAGCCGCGCTGCTGCTAGTTTTGGAAATCCCGCAGCAAGGTCAGCAACCGCAAGGCAATGTTGCGCCATCGCGCCGCCCCCTTCCGCCGCCCATTGTTGCGCAGCGCTTCGACCGGCCTCCAAATCCGTCTTCACCCCTTCAATGCACGCTTGATATCGAGGATCTAGGCTTGGCTCCGCCGCTGCTGCAGCGGACAAGGCGAGAGTTGCAATCGCAAACATGGCCGCGACTTTACATGAGATTAAGGCTGAAAGGCGACTCGCAATCCATCGTAATGTAGATTGAAGCCCGGTTTATTCTGCCGCCTTGACTCGAAGACGCCGTTTTTTGGGTGCTGAGCGTGGGCGAACGCCAGCGGTGGTCGCTGTTGCGCGATCCTTTGCGGCGGGCTTCGTTGCGGACGCCTTTTCGTCGCTCAGGGCGGGGGCCTTTGCGCCAGCGGTTTTAGCCGGCGTCTGGCTATCCTCATCGATTTCGGGCGCCGCTAATTTTTCCGGAATATAGCACGTAACGCGGGCGCCTTTCCCTTCCTGCGAATCGAGCTTGACCCAGCCACCGTGCAATTTGATGAATCGTTCTACGAGCGACAGGCCAAGACCGGCGCCGGCGCTGGGACCGCGGCTTTCAAAGGCGTCGAAAGCTTTGGCCTGGTCTTCTGGCGAAATGCCGCGGCCCGTATCGCTCACCCAAATCCGAACCGTGCCGTTGCTGCGGTCGGCGCCTAAGGTCACAACTCCGCCATCGCTCGAATAGGCGAAAGCATTTGACAGAAGATTAAACAGAACCTGTTTGATCCGCCTTTCGTCGAGGTTTGCTGAACCAATCTGTTTTTCACAATCGACGTCCAGAGTAACCTGGGTATCTTCAGCCTTTAACGCTGCATAAGTTGCCGCGCTGTCTAGCAGGGCGCGAACATCCGTATCGGTTCTGTTCAGTTCCATCTTGCCGGCATCGATTGCCGCCAGGTCGATGATGTCGTTGATCAAGTCCCGCAAATGGTAGGACGCCGACAACACGCTCGCATTGTAGTCTTTTTGCCGGTCGTTCAGCACGCCGAACATTTGGCCGTCAAGCATTTCCGAAAAGCCGATAATCGTCGAAAGCGGCGTTCGTAATTGATATGAGACGTGGTCGATGAACTTGGATTTCAATCGGTCCGCATTTTCCAGAATGGCATTGCGTTCTTTGAGTTCTTTCTCGCGTTCCATTGAATCCGTAACATCAAGAAAGCGAATGAGCGTAGCGCCGTCGGGAAGCGGTTCTGAGCCGTAAGCAAAAGTGCGACCGTCACGAAGCGACATGAGACCGTTAGAAATCGGCTTCCGATCGTCGTAAGACATTGATGTAACACATCTCTTCAACGCGCTGAACTGATCGTTGGCCTTAACGGTCTTTTGGGAAAGCGCCTGGATAACTTTGTCGATATGCGGATTGCCGCCAAGCGCCTTTTTGCTTAATCGCCAGAGTTTTTCAAAGGCTTCATTGAATAATTTGAGGGAACCGTCGCCGGCAAATACAGCAACTGCTTCCGAAAGATTATTGAGGGTCGCCTCCTGAACCTTTAGTTGTGTGTTGAATTGCGCTTCCAACGCCATTTTTTCTGTAATGTCGTCGAACACAGTGACGACGCCGCCGAGCGGATGGCGTTGCCGGGCTACGCGCAAAGTTCGCCCATCAGGCAAGTTCCAAATGTCGTCGGGCGCGCCGCCATATCGCTCAGATCCGGGCGCCGCGAGTTCCTCTGTGTAAAGCGCAAGCTGACCCGTCTTCCAGGCGTCATATTCCGCCTGTTCAGGAATTTTCCCGGTGTGCCGCAGCTTGTCTAGGATTTCGCCATGAAAGGTCTTGCCGCTCAATTCTGCGTCTTCAAGATCCCATAATCGTTTGAAGGCGTTGTTATAGTAAACGAGGTCTTGATTTGCGCCGAAAAGCGCGACTGCGGAAGGGATCTGATCCAGCGTGCTGCGATTGGCGGCGATGTGTTGTTTAAGATCCGCCTTTGCCTTGTCGAATTCCGTGATATCGATGGCGAAACCGCCGAGCGCAGCTTCTCCAGCGCCGTGCATGGGCATTTCAATAACCCGCAGCACGCGGCGTTCCCCATGCACGTTTACAACGACGCGACCATCGGAAATGTTTTGAGAACTCGCCGCTGTTTCGGCGATTTTTTTGGCGGCGCCGTCGAGTTCTACCTGGCTTTTCAAGGCATCTTGCTGGCTTTTCGCTTCAACGGCCTGGGCAAATGCCTTGTTTACCCAAACCAGGTTGAGATCAGCGCCGCGGCGCCAGGCCGGGAGCGGCGCTCGGTCAAGCAGCGTGTGCGATCCGTGAAGATCGGTGGTTCTTTCGCGAACGGCGCCGATGATCGAACCGTCTTCTGCCATGCGGACGGCGGGATCGGTTAGCCAGAGCGCAACTTGTCCGCCGGCGACGCGGCCGTCTGCTTCGATGGCGCGTCCGTCTGCGGTGTAAACGCTTCCTGAAAAAGCAATGCCATGAGTTCGAAGATCGAGCACTTTCTGTCCAAAGACGCTGTTGTCATCGGGGGCATTGTCATCGTCGACCGGAAGGTCTGAGAGCGTTTCAAGGAGCCTGTCCGCCGGTGACTTGTCATCGCCTTTGTCATCCACGGCGAATGATAGAAGTGACGCCAGCGCGGCAGGTCCGCCGAGAATCTTGGGATCGCCCCAGCCGCGTTTAAGATCATCCTGAGCGTCGTCCCAGACAAGCACGAGACCAGGATGCGCTGAAAGGACAGCGTCGGACTTCTCGAGCTTTGTCTCCATCTCGGAAAGCCGCCGGGACCAGTTGAGCGTCTGGTTCCGCGCCACAGCCGAAACGCGGATTGCCCACAGAACAGCAGCAATGGCAAGGGCCACCGCGCCGGCGGCGCCAGCGACCAGGGGGTCCAGATTGGCGAAGCCGGATGCGCCCATTTCCTGTGCGTTAGCACCGCTCCAGCCCAATAGGCTGGCCGTCGCCGCAAACAACTTCAGGGTGGTCTTCGCCCGCCGCATTTTTGCTACCCAATTTGCGCCCGAGGGCTGGCTTTGAGACGCGCCAAAGAAACCAGCTCACTCAACATTTAGAGGCCTGCTCATCAAGCCTCACAATATGTACGGTGTTTGCGCCGAGTCGCTAGAGCAGATTTAGCTTTTTTCATCGCACCGGAGATGAAGTTTTCAACATGAACAGCCAACCAGTCAGTCGGTGAACCGGAAGCTAAAGACCTCCACAACGCCGTAACGCATGACCGACCGCTCATTCTGAATTGCTGGCGATACTTCCACTTTGAAACGAACCCCGCCGAACTGGGCGCTCAAAGCAGCTTTGGGGGCTTTCTATGATCTGGATATTGGTGAATTCGCCCTAAGGCGTCACGTCAAACTGCATGATGATGGTTCCTTGAGTGCCTCTAACCCGGCAGTTTTCCGGATGGGCGGCGAATGTCGAATCGCGGGCGGATCGATCGGTGCATCGGAAATGAACTTTGTCGCCTGATCCGGCAGATCGCGTGGGTCGGTTTCTTCCACATCGGCGATAATCTGGAGGTCTGCATGTTTTGCTGGTGCTGACGGCGTGCGGTTATCCGGTGTCACAAGACTGGCCATGAGCAAAAACAGTCCGGCGGTGATAGATGCTGCGAAGGGCAGTCCCGTAGACAAACGAACAAAGGCCTTGATTTGCCTCCCGGCAAGCGCAATAATCCGTGTAGTGATGAATGCGCCATCCATCGCGTTGTCGCGGCTTGACATTTATGCTGCAATTGTAGTGCGCTGTTATAAGAATAAAGCGCAAGCCCGAAATCGATTTTGCGATGGGCTTGTCTTCAGATTTTAGGCGCGATCAATATCGATAATGATCCGTCTTGTAAGGGCCCTCGATGGGCACGCCAATATAGTCAGCCTGTTCTTCGCTCAGCTTGCTGAGACTTGCTCCGACTTTATCGAGGTGCAGCTTCGCGACTTTTTCGTCGAGGTGCTTCGGCAGCACATAAACTTCATTCTTGTACTGACCGCCTTTGGTCCACAATTCGATTTGCGCCAGCGTCTGATTTGTGAACGAGGCAGACATCACGAAGCTAGGGTGACCGGTTGCGTTGCCAAGGTTCAAGAGGCGCCCCTGGCTCAAGAGCAGCATGCGCTTGCCGTCCGGGAACTCGATCATATCGACTTGGTCTTTCACATTCGTCCATTTGAAGTTGCGCAGGCCTTCAACCTGAATCTCATTGTCGAAATGGCCAATATTGCCAACGATCGCCATGTCTTTGAGCGAACGCATGTTATCAACGGTCAACACATCTTTGTTGCCGGTCGCCGTAATAACAATGTCAGCGCGTGGCGCGCCTTCGTCCATGGTGACGACTTCGAAACCGTCCATGGCCGCCTGCAGGGCGCAGATCGGGTCAATCTCTGTGACCATGACCCGCGCGCCGGCGCCTTTTAGCGATTGCGCTGATCCTTTGCCCACATCGCCATAACCAGCGACCAGCGCGACTTTGCCGGCCATCATCACATCGGTGCCGCGGCGAATGCCGTCCACAAGCGATTCCTTGCAGCCATATTTGTTGTCGAATTTCGACTTTGTGACCGAGTCGTTGACATTGATGGCGGGGAAAGGGAGCGTCCCGTTCTTTTGCCGCTGATAAAGCCGCAACACGCCGGTTGTGGTTTCTTCCGTGACGCCTTTGATGTTGGCTTTGACTCTGGAATACCAGCCGGGATCTTTTTCAAGCCGCCGTTTGATGGTCGCAAACAGCGCTTCTTCTTCCTCATTAGACGGATTATCCAGCAATGACGGATCTTTTTCCGCGTCAGCGCCGAGTAGAACCAGCAAAGTCGCGTCGCCGCCGTCGTCCAGGATCATGTTGGCGGTCTCGCCATTTGGCCATTCGAAAATCTTGTCGGCGTAGTCCCAATATTCTTCCAGCGTTTCGCCCTTGACGGCGAAGACCGGCGTGCCGGCGTCGGCGATCGCGGCGGCTGCGTGATCCTGGGTTGAATAGATGTTGCACGACGCCCAGCGCACTTCGGCGCCCAGCGCTTCAAGGGTTTGGATCAACACCGCAGTCTGGATGGTCATGTGCAGAGAGCCTGCGATGCGCGCGCCTTTTAAGGGCTGCGAAGATCCATATTCCTCGCGGGTCGCCATCAAGCCGGGCATTTCGGTTTCGGCGATCTCGATTTCCGTGCGGCCCCATTCCGCAAGTTCGATATCCTTGACGATGTAGTCATTTCCGTTGGCTGACATGAATTGCATTCCTTCGAATTGGACGATCATGGGCGAAAAACCCGGCCGCCATGTTGCGGCGCGTATAACAGGGGGCGACGAGCCTGCCAAGAGCATATAAAGATTTCTTTATGTGATATTCGCGATGCTCTTTAGCCTTTGGCCTCTTCACCTTTCAGCGAGCGGCCCCAATTTCGTCGGTTTCGTGCAATATTTATAAACCTCGCTTGGGGGCGCCAGGACGGGAGAACAAGCATGCGAAGAACGACCATCACGGCCCTTGCCGCTGCAACGATGCTGAGCGGTACCCTCAGTGCGAGGGAAGATGTCGTCGACCAGCGGATTGGCGAGGAGGTCGACCGGATTTGTTTTCAGCGCAATATCGATGGCTGGAAAGAAGCCAAAGGCTTTGACAGCGCGGTGTTGCTCGAACGCGGCGTCAATGACTGGTATCTCGTGGAAGTGTCAGGCGCATGCCGAGCGCGTGATTTCAGGTTCGCCCAGACCATCGGCATCGATTCACGGCCGCGCGGCGGTTGCGTCAGGCGCGGCGATATTTTGCTGGTGGAAGGCGGCGGCGGCTTCGTTAACCGTTGTTTTATCAGCGAGATCTACGAATGGGATGACGATGCGCCAGCGCCCGGCGATGGACCGGAAGCAGACGATGCGGAAACAGACGAAGGCGACGCGTATTGAGCTGGATTATGCCTTTGGCGACGGCGTTTCCGCCGCCAATATCGCTTCTAACCCTTCCCGATAAGTCGGGTATTTGAGGCGAATGCTGAGGGCTTCCTTTACTCTGGCATTGGAAATCCGTTTGCACTCGGAATAAAAGCTTTTGGCGATGTCTGACAGTCCCGCTTGTTCGAGTGGCGTTAGCGGTGGCGGTTCGACGCCCAAAAGCCCAGAAGCGTAAGCAATGACCTCATGAGTGGGCGCCGGTTCGTCATCGGCGACGTTGTAAATGTCGTGCGTTTTCGGCTGCTCCATGCTGACTGTCAGTACACCAACAATATCGTCTACATGAGCGCGGTTAATGATGTGACCTGGCTTATCTATACGCTTGGCGTTTCCTTTGCGGACAGCATCAAGGGCGGACCGGCCGGGCCCATATATCCCCGGCAGTCGGAAGATGATCAATGGCAAGTTCGACGTGTCTGCAAAGCGCCGCCATTGCGTTTCCGCTGTGTTGCGCCGTTTGGCGCGCACCGTCGCCGGCGCGGGGCGTGTTTCTTCCGTCACCCACGCACCGCCATGATCCCCATAAACGCTGTTTGAAGATAAGTAGCCAATCCAGTCGACGCCCTTGCTTTGCACCGCAAGGGCGTCGCTGGCCCCTTGAAGCACCGGGCAGCCATCTTCGCCTGGCGGGGTCGAGACTAGGACGGCGCTTTTGCCTTCAAGCGCCGCCGGGTTAAGCCGTTCGCCTTTCCAAATGTGCGTTTCAATGCTTTCCGCCTGCATAGCGTTGGCTTTGTCTTCATGGGTCGTCGTGCCGGCGATGCGCCAGTCATCGTTGCGTAAGCGCGCTGCAAGGCGCGCAGCCGTGTAGCCGTAGCCGAAACAGAAAATCGTCTTGTCGGCGGTCATGGGCGGCGTCTCTTTGGTTTGGGTTGCGGTATTTGCGGCAGTATCCATATTGGCTGGCAGTGAGCAACACCGCCATTGAGGAGAAAACACATGACGCAATCGAAGCCGCTTCCCGCCGCGCCTGCGCCGACGCTTTCGGTGGAAACGCAACATGGGGAGTGGACGTTGTCGGTGCAAAGGCCTGACAATTTTACACTCGTCGTTTTTTATCGCGGCCTTCATTGCCCGATCTGCCGCGGCCAGCTTGAAGATATCAACAAACATTTGCCGAAGCTCACAGAACGGGGCGTTGACGCGATTGCGGTTTCCATGGACGACAAGGAACGATGGAAAAAGGTTCGGGAAACATGGAAAATAAGCGACGTAACCCTTGGACATAGCCTCGACGAAGAAACGGCGCGAGCCTGGGGGCTTTATATATCCGCCGGCATCAAGGAGAACGAGCCTGATATTTTCTCCGAACCCGGTCTTTTTCTGGTGCGTCCCGACGGAACGATTTACTTCGCCTCGATTCAATCGATGCCTTTTACCAGGCCGCCGCTCAACCAACTTATTGGCGCCATCGATTATGCGCTTGAGCATGATTACCCAGCCCGAGGCGAACGCCCCTGAAACCTGCCGTGCGCGTAGCCGGTCGATTGACGGATTAGGCGCATCCTGCTTGAAGCGGCCCCATGCCTCGTCTTTTTGTTGCGCTCGAAATTCCGGAAGTTGTTGCGGATGCATTATCAACATTGCAGTCCGGTGTTGAGGGCGCGCGCTGGCGACCGGCGGAGAACTTTCATTTGACGCTCGCCTTCATTGGCGAGGCCGACCGGCACGGATTCGCCAGCGCCGTCGAAGCGCTCTCGCAGATTGAAGCGCCGGCCTTTGAATTGACCCTGTCGGGACTTGGCTTTTTTGGCGATAAAAACCCTCGTGCTCTTTGGGTGGGCGCAGCAGTGTCGCCGGCGCTTAATCATCTGCAGTCGAAAGTCGAGCAGGCTATGCGGCGTGCCGGGTTTGAGCTTGAAAGACGAAAATTTACGCCGCATGTGACGCTCGCTTACCTGAAACACGCGCGGCAGGATGCGGTCGCGCGCTATTGCTCCTCGCATGGGCTGTTTTCCTGCGGGCCATTCCCCGTTTCAGAGTTTCACCTTTATTCGTCACAACTCGGCGGTGAAGCAAGTCACTACGAGATTGAAGCGAGCTACGCACTTTCGTCTTCCAGATAATCAAGAAACCCCTCTGCGCCCTCCTCGATCAAATCAAGGACGTCTTCAAACCCTTGCACGCCGCCGTAATAAGGGTCAGGCGTTTCGCGGATGTCGCCGGCGGCGAAATCGAGAAACAGGCGGATGTCGCACTCGCGATTTGGCGGCGCCAGTTCCAGCAAATCAGTGTGATTGGCGAGGTCCATGGCGAGCATAAAGTCGAACTCGTAAAAGTCCGCCGGCGCGACTTTGCGGGCCCGTTGGTGCGATAAGTCATAGCCGCGCCGCGCCGCGCTTTTCATCATGCGTTCGTCAGGCGGGTCGCCCACATGCCAGGCGCCGGTGCCCGCGGATTCGATGTAAAGGTCGACGCCGCGTTCTCTGGCTTTGGCGCGCATGACGCCTTCCGCCGCCGGCGAGCGGCAGATATTGCCAAGGCAGACAAATAAAATGCGTTTCATGGGCGCCTTTGTTTGCGGTTATGACTGCCTCTGTGATCGCTTAAAGATGAGTTTCACGCAATAGGCGTGTGTTAGACTAGGAAGGAAGACTTCTATGAGTGCCGATCTTTCCAAGAGCGTTGTCCCGGCTGCTCAACAAATGCTTGACACGCTTGACCATTTGCTTGTCAAAGCAGCTGACCGTTGCGCTGCGACTAACGTTGAAGAGAGCGTCTATCTTGAATGGCGGATTGCGCCTGACATGTTTCCGTTCGCAACGCAGATCAGGTTTGCAACCGAAATTCCGGCGCGCGCGTTGTCGCGCCTTGCTGGTGGGGAGGTTCCGGGCTTCGACGATGATGAAGCGACCATTGCAGAGCTGCAGGGGCGCATCGAACGCGTGCGATCGATTATAGCAGGACTCGACATGGCGGCTCTTGATGCTGAACCAGAAGCCGAAATCACCGTGCCCATGGGACAAAACCAGGTGCGTTTCCCCCGCGCGGCGTTTGCCCGGGAGTGGATGCTTCCCAATCTTTATTTCCACGTCACCACCGCCTATCTCATCTTGCGGCGGCTCGGCGTTGATATCGGCAAGCGTGACTATCTTGTCTCACTGGCCCGCAAGCTCGGAGCGTAAGCATTGACAGCACGGTTCGACAAATTGGTTGTTCTCACCGGCTCGGGGATTTCCGCTGAGTCAGGCGTTGCAACCTTCCGCGACGCGGACGGCGTCTGGGCGAAATATGACTATCGAGAAGTGGCGACGCCGGAAGGGTTCGCCGCCAATCCGGCGCTGGTGCATTCCTTTTACAATGAAAGGCGGCGCGGTCTTCCCTCCGTTGAGCCAAATGCGGCGCATCACGCGCTCGCCGAACTCGAACAACGTCTTGAAGCAGTCGGCGGCCGCTCGACGCTGGTCACGCAAAATGTCGATGATTTGCATGAGCGTGCTGGTTCGAAAAACATATTGCACATGCACGGCGAATTGTCTCTTGCGCTTTGCGGCGTCTGCAACGCCAGCACGCCGTACGCCGATGATCTTTCGTTGGAATCGGTTTGCCCTGCTTGCAATGCAAAAGGCGCCATGCGGCCGGACGTTGTTTGGTTCGGGGAAATACCGCGCTTTATGGACGAAATCGCCTCGGCGATCGCCAGCGCGGATTTGTTTGTGTCCATTGGCACGTCCGGATCGGTCTACCCTGCGGCGGGGTTTGTCGGCGAGGCGCGCCGTCTTGGCGTTCCTGCAACGGAACTCAATTTGGAACCGTCTGAAAACGCTTCATTCTTTAGTGAGAGCCGCTACGGGCCGGCGACAGAAGTCGTTCCGGCCTTCGTACAGGAATTGTTAGAGCCTCTCGATTAAGGGAAGGCAAAGTGCTGAAGGCCTGCGGGAACGATTGTTGCGTTATTTGCTCCGTACAAATCTTATAGTCTCGACTTCCTCCCCGCGTCCGGTCGAAAACATCATTACGACCTCGCCAGTCGGATGAAAACCCGCCTTTTTGAGGACACGGCGCGACGCCGGGTTATCGACAAAGTGGCCCGCCGTGATGGTACCGGCGCCAAGTTGCGTGAAGGCGAACTCAACGAGGGCAATGGCAGTCTCCGTAGCGACGCCTTGCCCGCGATGGCGCTGGCCGACCCAGTAGCCGAGTTCATAAACGCCAGCGCTCTCAGTGAAAACGCCGACACAGCCGATAATTTCGTCAGTCTTGCATATAGCGAATACATATTCAGACTTGTTCGCCAAGCTCCGAACCGCATAGTCCACAAACGCAGCAGCGTGTTCTTGCGTATAAGGGTGCGGAATGCGGGCCGTGTTGCGCGCTATATCCGCGTCATTACACAGAACGGCCAATTCCGCTGCGTCACCGCGTTCAATGGGGCGCAGACGAAAGCGCTTGGTCGTGATGCAGTTCATGGGCGCGCTCCAAAACAAAAAAGGGAAGGCGGCGCCTTCCCTTTCGAAACGGAAATCGCCGCAATTTACTTATGCGTCGGGCAGCACCGATACATAGTTTTTGCCGCCGCGTTTGGCGGCGAATTTGACTCGGCCTGGCGTCAGCGCAAAGAGCGTGTGGTCCTTGCCGATTCCGACATTCGCTCCAGGATGGAATTTCGTGCCGCGCTGACGCACCAGAATATTGCCGGCAAGGACAATCTCGCCGCCGAATTTCTTAACGCCAAGGCGCCGACCGGCGCTGTCGCGTCCGTTGCGGGAAGACCCGCCTGCTTTTTTGTGCGCCATCTCTTACTCCTCTTCGCCTTTGGCGAATTTCTTGGCCTGCTCGACCCAACCCTCGCGTTCGATGCGTCCTTTAAAGGAAAGCTTTTCGTCAAACTCTTCGATGTCTTTTTCGGTCCACGCGGCGATCTGCGCAAAAGACGTAACGTCGGCCGCGACGAGTTTTTCTTCCAAGACGGGACCGACGCCTGACAATTTCTTCAGATCGTCCTGTCCGGCAGCTTCAGCCTTACTTTGCTCTGGCTTCTTGGCGTCTTCTTGAGACGCTTCCTTCTTAGGTGCGGCTTTCTTCTTGGCCGGTTTTTTCGCGGTTTGTTTTGGCTTGGCGCCGTCGGTCAAAATATCCGTGACCTTAAGGATGGTTTGATACTGCCGATGGCCCGCCTTGCGCCGGTAATTCTTGCGGCGACGCTTTTTGAAAACGATGATCTTGCGGGCGCGGGATTGCTCGATGATTTCCGCCGCCACCGAGGCGCCGCTCACTAAGGGCTCGCCGAGTGTTATATCGGCGCCCTCACCCACCATCAGCACATCGCCAAGGGTGATGACATCGCCGGCCTCGCCGTCGAGCTTCTCGACCTTCAAAATATCGTCTTTGGCGACGCGGTATTGCTTACCGCCAGTCTTAACGACTGCGTACATATCCGACCTCGATCCACGCTTCCTAGCGCGTGCATGTCCTTTTTCGCCCCGGTTTCTTGCGCCCGGTTGTTAAAGAGCGGGGGAAATAGCGCGGGCGCGGCGGCGGGTCAAGCGGGGAGGGCGGCAACGTCCTCGCCAGCGCAATCGGCGCGCATTTTCGCTTTAATCGACCTTACGGGGCTTTGTTTTCCGACACCTGCAGTGCTACAGATTCCGCCTTCAGGAGAGGTGCCGGAGTGGTCGAACGGGGCGGTCTCGAAAACCGTTGTGCGGGCAACCGTACCGAGGGTTCGAATCCCTCTCTCTCCGCCACAGACCGCCAGCTCAAGAAACGTTTCTACCGGCTGATCTGGCTCCCGCGATTTGGAAGCTTCCGCCAGATCAGCCTTCCATCGAAAGCAATCTCATGGTTACATAATCCGTGGCTGCGTCATCGGGGTCTCGTCACGACCTGCCCGCGTCCAGCTACTGGCGCCTTCAAAACTTTTGCTGAACCTCATTTTGGATATGATTCTCTGCTTTGCGAGCCGGTCATCGATTATTGGATTATAATCGCACCCGCGAACCACATTCGGCGCGCACGGGGTGCGCGAGCCTGAACGCTTCTTCTGTTCCGTGAGTTGGGAATTTCGGCGCTTACGACCGAGTCGCTTAGTATTCGGATTTTCTCTATGGCTGGTTTTGCGCGCGAACCCGACCTCATTAGCCTCATATTGAAATGGTCATATTGAACACTGGTCAGCAACTTCTTTTGGGTCAACAAATACAACCAATAGTAGCGTTGCAAGAGGGATCGGTTTCGCATTTATCCCTACAGGGATTTTGACTGGACCCATTTGCTGAACGCGCTGCTGGAGAGCCGCGACCGGCGGGCGCGTTCTTGACCAAATAGAAAAAAGGGTGCGGCTTGCCGCACCCCTTCTCATTTGACCTTGCCTAACTTATTGCAAAACGCCTCGATAGGAGATTTCGCCTTTGGTGCCCGGCGGCAGAGTCTCTTCGAGCGTCCATTTAATATGGGTGATTTCAGTATTCCGGGCGGCGCGTTCAACGCCATCCTCAAAGATTGTAAGGCGGCCGCGCGCCACATAGGTGGACCCGCCATCGGCTGAGAATGTCACGCGCGTTTCTGAACCGGAAACCGAGCCTTCAACGTAGGTCACTTCTGCAGGTACGGGCATGACAAGGACAACCCCGTCTGCGGAATCACTCCCTGCATTGGCGTAGCGCAAGGAATAAATTACCTGTTCGCCTGGGGTTACTTTTTCGGCTTTTACGCGCTGGATCGAATCGGTTCCGTCCGCGTCGCGCACCACGATTTCTTTTTCAACGACTTGTTCTGCGACGACAGCTGCGTTCGCTGCAAAAGCAGCAATAGTAAATGCGAGAGACATAAAAAGAACGCGAAGCATTGTAAAAACCCTCAACTCATTGATGGCTGGGTTCGATTACGACGCATCCGGTAAAGAACTTGTTAAAACAACATCAATCTCGCGTTTACCTTTGAGGGCAAGTTGACAAAGGAGGCGTCGGCTAACTTTCCACCAGTCATAGCCACGGTGCTTTAGCGGGTATATTAAACATACTAAACCGGAGCTGCGCCAAAATGGAGCGCTTACGGAATGAACAATTCTAACAATACTTTGCGATTTATTTAGAACGAATTGCCAAACTCGCATCGTTAATAGGTGTGAGGGAAGCACAATGACTACAGTAAGTAACCGCCTGCGCCAGGCGGTGATTGTCGCGTTTGCGCTTTTTGGCGTATTCGCATTTGGCGCGGCCAATGCGGCTGGTACGGCGGCCGGCACGTCTGTATCCAACACGTTTACGCTGGACTACGATGTTTCGGGCATCGCTCAGACGCAAATCACAAATTCCGGTTCGCCAACGACATTCACGGTCGACCGTCTTGTCGATCTAACCGTCGCCAGCCAGGGCGACGTGAACGTCGTTCCAGGGGCAACCGGGCAGCAACTCGTTTATCGCGTTCGCAACGATGGTAACGACAACCAAGCTTATTCGTTGGCCGTCGAAGATTTGGCGGGCGATGACTTCGATGCAACGTCTCTGGCGGCGCTTATTTTCGTTGACGACGGGGATGGCGTATTTGAGCCGGGCGCGGATGACGGCGCCGGGACCGCTTATACGCTAGGCTCTGCCGCTGCTTCTGCAGACATTGCGCCTGACGCGACCTTGTGGGTGAGGGTCTCTGGCGACATTCCGGCTTCAGCGACAAATGGTCAAAGCGATGGCGTCATACTGTTGGCGGATTCCCTTAATCCGACGGCGTCTCTTGATCCTGCATATTCTGCAACGCCGGGAGCGCAAACCGTTGCGGAAACGGGCGCCAACAACCTCAACGGCGAAGCGCAGAACGTATTGGCTGACGGCGTAGGCACGGCCACCGCGGACGCTGCAAATGACGGCGCCCATTCGGACACCGCAAACTTCAATGTTACGGCGGCGGCGCTTACGGCGAACAAAGCCGTGACAGTCATTGCAACAGATGCTTCGGGGATCACATGTGCGAGCGATCCGGTTCAGGCGGGCAACCAATACGCAGTGCCCGGTGCATGTATCGAATATCTTATCTCCGCAGCGAATGACGTTACGGCGTCTACATCAGCAGACGCCATCGATATCTCCGACGTCTTGCCGGACGATGTTGATTTTGTTGCGGCGACCCAAGCTGGTTTTGATACAGCGGGTACGCTCACAACACCGCCCGGCGGCTGCACCACGTCTTGCACTGTCAGTTTGACAGGAGCGAGCCTCAATGCAGGCAGTACAGGGACGATAACGATTAGGGCGACCGTTCGTTAAAGCGTCCCCCGTGTTTCCCGATCGCTTGGTCGCCGCCGTATTGGTTTAGCCGATACGGCGGCGCTTCCACAAAAAGCGACGATTTGGGGAGTTCAGTAAGGGCTTAGTTGAGTAGTGAAAATTAGCGTAAAAATGTGGGGAACAGCCTTCGCGCTTGCTGCGATCTTTATGATCGCCGCCACATTTTTGCCTGCACGCGCCGCAACGCTCGGATCGACTGTTACGAATATTGCGACTGTCACCTATGGTCCTCCCAGCGCCCGATCGGTTCTTCAAACACCTCCCGCGGACTTCATTGTAGAGGCTGCAAGAACGCCGTCGACGGTTGATTTCTTCCGATATTCGCCAAACGCGCCTGATGCAATTGCGGTGCAGATCAATGGTAGTGACTTCGCCGCGAGCTTTGATGCCGCCGGCAATCCTATATTTCAACCCGTTGGTCCACCCGTTACAGCGGGCGGGCAGGTTTTGGATTTTTCGGGGCCGGTCAATCTAACACTTGCCGAAAACTACTACCCGGGCGAACTGATTTTGGTCCGTGTCGCGGATCTTGGTCAAAATGGCGATAGCGCAGCGATTGAAACCGTCACCGCAACTGTTGTTTCCGCTGCTGGCGATACAATCACGCTCCAACTTTATGAAACCGGGACTGATACCGGCGCCTTTTTTGGGTATTTTCTAAGCGATGCGGGTGCTGTCACGCCCAATGACAACACTGTTACTATCGGTGGCGGCTCCGATCTTACGGCAACATATCAAGACCCGTTTGATCTTACAGAAATCTCGACGGATGTTGCCGGAGTCGATCCCTTTGGGCGCGTGTTTGATAGCGCCACTGGGGAATTGCTTGACGGCGTAACGGTGACAATTGTCGAGGCGGATTCTGGCGCGCCTGCGCAAGTTTTCGGCATTGATGGTTTTTCAGCTTATCCGTCAACGGTCGTCACCGGATCAAGCGTGACAGATGCAAGTGGTCTCTTGTACGATCTGGAGCCTGGCGAATTCAGGTTCCCGATCATGTTCCCCGGCGATTACCGCGTCGTGATCGAGACGCCGGGAAGTTACATTGCGCCGTCGACTGCAAGCGCCGCTGCTATCGCCGCCTTACCGAACGGGCCATTCACGATCATCGACGCGTCTTTTCTTGGGACGTTCACGCTCGACGGAACCGGTGATGTTAGTTTCGACATTCCTCTTGATCCGGTGTCGTCGCTTGTGATCACAAAAGAAGCATCCGCGCAGACCGGCGCGATTGGTGACTTCATCCGTTATGAGATCGATGTCGAGAATATCGGCGACAGCGCCGCTACGTTGTCAGTACGTGATGAGATGCCGTCTGGTTTTCGCTATCAGGCAGGCTCCGCACGCCGTGACGGCGCATCGATTGCCGACCCTGCAATTGCGTCCAGTGGCGAAACGCTGACTTTCGCAGGCGGCGCCTTACTTGCGGGAGACGCAGCGCAAATCACCTATGTCGCTGAGATCACAGCGGGTGCTGAATTGGGAGAAGCCGTCAATCGCGCTTTTGTTATCAACGGCGCCGGCGCCGCTATATCAAACACTGCTGAAGCCGCTGTTCTCATTGAAGATGACCTGCTCCGGAGTCGACTGACCATTGTCGGGCGGGTCACTGAAAACGCCTGCAATCCGGACGATGAATGGCCCCGCGAAATCAATGACGGAACGGGCATTGAAGGTGTGCGCCTTTATATGGAGACCGGCGCGAACGTTGTCACCGATGAAGACGGATTATTTCACTTTGAAGACATTGAAGCGCGGACACATGTTGTTCAGATTGATACGGCCACTATTCCCGACAGGTATGAAGCTGTTCAGTGTGAACAGAACACGCGCTTTGCGGGTAGCGCCATATCGCAATTTGTCGATGCGCAAGGTGGGTCAGTTTGGCGCGCCAATTTTTATCTCCGCAATAAAGACCAATCGGTCGATGAAAGCAGTGATCAAGAGGCGCAAGGTGAAGCAGTTTTTGATGATGCAACAGAATATAAGGATTACGACAAAGCCTGGCTAAACCGGCAGGGTCCGGACACCGCTTGGGCTTATCCTTCTGCTGGGCGTACGCCGTCAACGCGATCGGTGCATCTCGGACTAAAACACGAAGCAAATTTGCGCGTAAAGCTGCTGCTGAATGGTGCACCGGTACCGATTGAAAATTTTGGCGGTCGTGAAGTCAGCCTGACACGGACGGTGGCGCTGACAAGATGGCGGGGCGTCGACTTGCGGGAAGGCGAGAACACGCTCACTGCTGTGATGCTCGACAAAGACGGCGCTGAAGTCGAGCTTGTCGATCATGTGATTACCTTTGTTTCTGAAGCGGCGCGCGCCGAGTTTCTTGCGGATCAATCAAGGCTTGGCGCGGATGGGCGAACACCGCCGATCATCGCTGTGCGCGTGACGGATGGCGCCGGTCGGCCAGTCCATGCAGGACGATTACTTTCCGTTATCGTCGATCCGCCCTACCGGACTAAAGGCACAGACCGTCTTGAAGATACGTTGCCCATATCCGCGCCCTTGTCGGCGAAATCGACGATAGCCGTCGGTCCTGACGGGCTTGCCAAGATTGAACTTGAGCCGACCCTGCAAACCGGGAAGCTTCGTCTTGAGCTGTTGCTTGATGAAGAGCAGCGAGAAGAAATCATCACCTATCTGAAGCCAGAGCTAAGAGACTGGATTGTTGTCGGTCTTGCTGAGGGGGCGGCTTCGCTGGAACGGCAGGAAGACAGCGCGTCAGGGTCCAATCCGGCCCGTGAATTTTTGCGCGATGGACGCGTCGCCGGCTTCGCCAAGGGCGCCGTTAAGGGCGATTGGTTGATCACGATTGCCGGCGACACGGCAAAGGGGCGCGGCGAGGAGGATGATGAGCTATTTGACGCTATCGATCCCGACGCACGCTACTCGATCTATGGTGATCGCTCCAATCAGGAATTCGAAGCGCAAAGCCGGTACCCTGTATATCTAAAGGCAGAGAAGGGCGTCTTTCAGGCGTTGTTTGGCGATTATGATACTGGCTTGAGCGAGTCGCGCCTTGGCCGGTACACCCGCCGTCTTTCTGGTTTTCAGACAATCTATGCAGGCGAGCGATTTTCCTTTACTGGCTTTGCAGCGGAAACAAACCAGGATTTCGCCCGAGATGAAATCGCAGCAGACGGAACCTCAGGTCCATATCAACTATCAACGGCGCCGCTGGTTCGGAATTCTGAAACACTGACCATCGAGAGCCGTAACCGTTTCCGACCCGACATCATTGAATCCACGACGCCGCTAACACGCTATCTCGATTACGACATCGATTTTCAGACTGGTGAAATCCTTCTGCGGTTGCCGATTCCCGCCGCCGATGACGACACGAGTTTCAACGTGATTGTTGCGGAATATGAAACGTCAGCGCCGGTGCAGCGAAACTTGTCCACCGGCGGGCGTGCGGCTTTTCGGTTTCTTGGCGGTCGCGCAGAAACCGGTGTTACGATCATTCATGAAGAAGGCCGGCCTGAAGCCGTTGACGGCAAAAGCGATTTAGCAGCGGTCGATTTCACATTCGACATCACAAAAGCAACCGAAGCGCGCCTTGAATATGGCGTCTCGCGCCGTGATAGCGATCTTGGGCGTGAAAAGGGTGACGCCATTCTTGCGGAGATCAATCACGTCAGTGACGGCCTGACGGCGACAGCCTTTTATCACGATACGGAACCGGGATATGGCCTTAATCAACAAAATTCGGCGGTATCAGGCGTCCGCCGGTTTGGACTTGAGGCGAACTATCGGTTTTCCCGCACCGAAAGCAAAAAAACTGGCAGGATCAGCGAGCGTTTCATCGACGCACGCGCTTATCATGAGGAAAACCTAGAGACTGGTGCCAACCGAACCGTTAGCGAAGTTGCTTTGCGCCAGGAAAGCGCATCGACCTCCGGTGAGGTTGGTCTGCGTTACGTCATCGAAAACACAGCCGACGCTATTAAGCGTAAATCGCTGCTTGCGACGACGGCCATTAGGCAGACATTTGAAAAGCTTGGATTGACGCTGCGCGCGTCTCGCGACCAGCCAGTGTTCGTCAGCGATGAGTCCGTTTTGTATCCAAAGCGCACGACAGTGGGTTTCGACCAACAGCTCTTTGACCAAAAAGTCACGCTCAGCGTCAGTCACGAAATTCAGGACGGCGACAATGTTGCGAGCGCCAACACCCTTGTCGGCGTTAGGGCTGAGCCCTGGGCAGGTGGGAATATCACCGTTTCGGCGGATCGCATCACACAAGACTCAGGACAGCGCACCGGCGCGACCTTTGGTGTTGATCAACAGGTTCAGCTTTCCAAGGAATGGCAGGGGTCGTTTGGCGTTAGCCGACGCGAAGAACTTGATAGCGATGGCGTCATCAGTGAGGTCGAAGACATTGTGCCCGATGCAGCGGTGTCGCCGCTTGAGGACAATGGCGCCTTCACATCTGTGTTCATTGGCGCCGGTTATCGCAGCGAAGTGACAACCGGATCTGCCCGTTTTGAAATGCGCAAATCGGAGGAAGGGCGCAGATATGCCGGCGTTCTCGGCGCTGCTCGGGAAGTCAGTGAAGCGTTTTCTCTCGCCGGCGCCGCACGCGTGCAATTTGACGACAATGACCGCGAACCCAATCGGCAGTCTGTCGATGCGCGATTGGGCATTGCCTGGCGGCCGCGCGGCGAAGGGCTGATCGCGTTTAACCGGTTCGACATCAAGCGGGATGAGATTCAAGGAGAGCTAAACAGCTGGAAAGCCGTCAATAATCTGGCGCTTAATGCGATGCTTGACGAGCGCTGGCAGATTTCTTTGAACCACGGATTTAAATACGCAGTGATCGACGATGCGGGCGTCTCCTATTCCGGCATCACGCAACTCTTCGGCGCGGAAACGCGCTTTGATATCACCGAAGCGATCGATATCGGCCTTCGGGGATCTGCACTTTATTCGCATAACGCTGGAACGATTAACTACTCCTTTGGGCCATCAGTCGGCGTAACGCCCGCCGACAATATCTGGCTGAGCTTTGGCTGGAATTTTGCGGGCTTTGTCGATGAAGATTTCGTCGGCGCCGAATACACGCGCGAAGGCCCCTTTCTGCAATTGCGGGTGAAGTTTGACCAACACACCGCAAGAGGCCTTCTCAATGCAATTTCCCCGGACAGAACAGAGCATGTCGCGCCATGAAGAGGATGAACTCATGTCTGGCCAATTGGACGATGGTAGTCGCATGCCTCTTGGCGGCATTGTTTGTCGTTGGCCCGGCGGCGGCGCAGACGACAACATGCCAGGGAAGACAAATCACTGTCCTTAACTTTCGCAATCCAGTTCTAGTGTCCGGAACGCCATTGGCGGTAGGGGCGGTCTACCGCTTCTCGAATGTTGCAATCGGCGTTGATGCGCTTGTCAGCATCGACGCGTTTAACAACGGATCGCTGAACGCCTTCGACAGGGACACAGGGCTCATCGCCAACTTCCAGCCGGAGCTGAACAACAACAACGCAGCCAGTGCGGATTTTACGATCTCGTTTGTCGTAGCAGGTGGATCAACGCCGGTCTCCTTGGATTTCACCGCGTCCGGCATCGACATCGACGGCAACAACGTTGCTTTGCGGGAATACGCTGAATTCTCCCTGCCGCTTACAGAGTATGTTCTCGACAACCCAACGCAGCTTGACGTTGATGCGTCGGGGCCGTCCTCTTCGAGCCGTATCCGTTTTGAAGCGCGAACGCCGGCAGTGGCCCCGGGGATCGATCCTACTGCAACGGGCAACATTGTCTCGGTGTTCTACAAGAATGTGAGTACGTTCCAATATCGTGTCGGCACGCTTGGAACGGGCAATATGACCCGCCTGAACTCACTCGATTTCAATTGTCCTAACCTCAACTTTCCAACGCCAAATCCACAAGTCGATCAAGACTTCGGCGATGCGCCGGTATCGAGCTTCGGCGATCCACGACATGATATCGTTGCCGGCGTGCAAATGGGTGCGACGAACACGATCGAAACGGCGCCTTATGACAGCCCGACGGCGAGCGGCGACGCTGGCGATGACGGCGTCGCCCTGCCGTTATTTGTGCAAAGCGCGTCGGCGACAATCAATGTCTCCGTTGCAGGCGCAGGTGGTCGGCTGCAAGCATGGGTCGACTGGGACGACGATGGCAGTTTCACAACGCCCGGCGATCAGATCGCAACGGATGTACAAGATGGCGGCGTGGGGGATAGCGATGGTGCGGCAAACGGAACGATTGAGCTCAATATTGTCACGCCGGCTACTGCATCCATCGGCCAAACCTTTGCGCGTTTCCGGTGGTCCACCCAAGCAGGGCTTGCCTCGACAACGGTCGCTCCCGACGGGGAAGTTGAAGACTATCAGGCGATCATCAGCGCAACGGCGCCGCCGACCTGCCCAGCGGGGCAAAACCTTGTCTCAAGCGTTGGCTATGCAGACACCGTAGTTGTTTCCGCGGTGAATTCGTCAGCCGCCCTGGGAGCGCCAGTGGCCGCGGGGACGCCGACATCCAATGCAAACTCAGCGCGCATCAATAACGGCAACCGAACGCTTGTTCTCGATTTAACGGATACGGTTGCGGAAAACGCGATCATTGAAATATCGCTTGCCAAGAATAACGCCGCCGGCGCTGCTGACATTGAGTTTTCAGCCGACAATGTGAACTGGACGACGATTACAAATTTTAACGCCGGCGCTCTCGACATCCTGCAGCGCATCAGTCTGACGGCAAGCAGCGGCGGCATCCGGTATATTCGCTTCCAACGAACAAGCGGCAGCACGCATATTGACGGCGTTCAGTATTCGCAAATCTGTGAGGGCGCCGCGATGCTCACAAGCGACAAAACAGTCGCCCTGCAAGACCCGACGGGCGCACCCTTCGCCGTGCCCGGCTCAGATGTCATCTACACAATAACGGTCACCAATGTTGGGAGCGGCCCCGTTGATACGGATTCAATCTTCATGGTCGATGACATGCCGGCGGAAATTGAGTTTTACAATGGCGACATTGACGGCGGCGGACCCGAAACCGGCGCAATCGCCTTTAGTCAAAGCAGCGCCGGTTTGACCTTTAGCGAAGCAACGGATGTTGGCTATTCGAACAATGCCGCCGCGCCAGCCAATTTTTCCGCCTGTAATTACTCGCCGATCGTTGGTTATGATCCCGCTGTAACGTTCATCTGCTTTAATCCCAAGGGCGATATGCTTGCGGGCGCGCCGGACCCCACATTTTCCGTCTCGTTCCGAGCGAGAATAAAATAGAAGGCGCTTAGTTTTGTTGGGACGACCCAGTAGGCGTTTCGTCCGAAAACGCCGGCAGTTCGCCTTCATGCTCATATTCGATCGGACCGGTCATCAACACATGATTATCGTCGGTCCAATCAATGGCAAGGGCGCCGCCGTCGAGTTCAATGGTTGCTTTTCGCGCCGTTAAACGCCGACGGTTTGCGGCGACAAGCGCCGCGCATGCAGCGGTGCCACAAGCCTTTGTGATGCCGACGCCACGCTCCCAAACGCGCAGTCGAATAGCGTATTCGCTTTTGACTTCAGCAACAGAAACATTCGCGCCCTCCTTAAAAAGAGGATGGTGTTCAATCATCGGACCAAAACGGTCAAGGGCCTGTACTTCGGCATCTTCAACAAAGAAAATACAATGCGGGTTGCCCATGTTTACCGCTGACGGTCCCCAGAGAACGGGATTATCGATCGGTCCAAGTTTAATATCTATAAAGCGCGTATCGTCCATTTGTTCCGATAGCGGAATGTCGCGCCAATGGAGTTTCGGCTCGCCCATATCGATGAGAACGCGAAGGTCGCCTACTTTCTTGGCGTTGAGTTTGCCAGCGCCCGTCCAAAACTGAATTATGTCCTTTTCCAATTCCTTCATCAGAAGCCAGCCAACGCATCTAGCGGCGTTCCCGCAGGCTTCAACTTCGGAACCGTCCGCATTCCAGACGCCCATAAATGGCGCGTCATAGCCCTGCCGGTTTTCGATCGAGATGACCTGGTCGCAACCTGGCCCTGTATTGGGATCCGCTATCAGCCGGGCCTGCGCTTCTGTGACAACAACGTCCGATCCTCGCAAATCCAAAATGACGAACGAATTGCCAAGCCCGTTCATCTTCAAATAGGGATGCCCCGCAAAATTCGACATAGGTCAACTTCGTCTTACAGTGCTTGCCAACCAATATTGCTCTTATCGAGCGGTTTTCAAGGAAAACATCAGATCGATTGCTATTTGCTGTGTGTTGGCGCGTTTTGAAAATACGCCAACGCCTCTCGGCGTCGTTGTTGCGCCACTTCGCTGATCACATGATCGGTCTTTTCCCAATAATGCGGACGGAAGATCAATTGCCATAGCGCTTTATAGGCGGCGACTGATGTGAGCAGCCAGTAGAAGGGCGCCGTCAGGCCGAATAGGGAAAGGCCGAACCATCCCCTTTTGAATGGCGCCAGCACCGCAAGGGTGATGAAAAATAAGTTGCCGTAAACAAGCGCGAACATGTTTAACGTCAACAATGGCTCTGGAAAGGCGAGCGAAATGATCTGGGCTTGCGTGACTAGCCACACCACAAAGATCGTCCACAGTATGGGGTTGATGAGCGCGCTGAGCACATTGCCTGCAATAAAAAGTTGAATAGTCAAGAGGCCAAGCCATCCCGTCGATCGCGTAATGTTCTGAGGGCGGCGCATATGGATCAACCAAGTCTGCAAATAGCCTTTCATCCAGCGAGAGCGCTGCCTTATCCAGTTGCCAATCTCGCAGTTTGCTTCTTCAAAAGTGGTCGAATCGAGCATTTCAACGCGATAGCCAAGTTGCGATAGCCGCAAGCCGAGATCAGCGTCCTCCGTTACATTGAACGGGTCCCATCCGCCTATTTTCATCAGCGTTTCGGTTTTGAAGAAGTTTGAGGTGCCGCCAAGAGGAATGGGCGCGCGCAGTTTCTGTAAGGCCGGCAAGAGCCAGTCGAACCAAAGCGAGTATTCCAAGGTGAATAGTCGAGCGAGCCAATTCTCATCACGGTTATAGTAATTGAGTTTTGCCTGAACACAGGCGAGGGCTGGATCGGCGCCGGCGAACATACGGGCTGCCTTAATGAGTTGATCAGGCTCGGGATGGTCCTCAGCGTCGTAAATCACCACAAGATCGCCGCGAGCCATCTGCACGCCAAAGTTACAGGCTTTCGGCTTCGTCCGCGGCGCGCCCGGCGGCACGGGGATAACATCAAACTTCTCGTGAAGTCCAAGGCGGCGCGCTTCGGCAAGGGTTTCGTCATCATCGGCTTCGAGTAATAGTTTGACGTCTTTTTTGCCTGCGGGATATTGCAACGCATCGATCGAACGGGTGAGGGGCGCCAGCGCGTTTGCGTCATCATAAAGCGGCAGCAAAATCGTGATGACGGGATAGTCTTCCTCTTTGAGGGCTGGCGTCAGTGACTGCGCTTTTCTTATTTTGGCGCCCAAGATTATCAAGATGGCGCGATAGGAGATCGTCAACAGGAAGTAGGCCGTTATGACGGCGTTAAGGCTGATGATTGTCGCAAGCGGCGCAGTCGCAAATGCATAAGCGAACGCCAGAATAAGGCCTGTAAGCGCAATTCGCTGCGTGGTTGAAAGCACTTTTGCCGCTGAAAGATGAGGGCTGATCTTTTGTAAATCGCCGATTGCCGCTTCTGTTATTTCAGTTGCAAATCTCTTGCGAAGCATGGATTGAAAGTCGAGATTTGAAACGAATCTATGAGCGCGAAGCGGAAACGGCGTGCGGCCCTGGAAACCGACATCCCGTGGCTGAACTAAAGCGCGATTGCAAAGATCTTCCTTCTTCCATGACGAAACGCGTCGCCATGGAACGCGGCCCATTCGCACATAGTCGCGAAGCCGTTCGAAGTATTGCAAGTCAGGGTCGGGCTGCGGGAGGGGGGATGCCTCTTGCGTCGGTTCCGTTTCGTGTTGAAGATTATCAAACATCTAAAAGCGCGACCAAATACCCAGAAAGAAAGTGCGACCGAGGTCGATGTTCCGCCCTACTATTTCCTCGGACAAACCTGCTTGCAAGCTCCAATGCTCATGAAAGCGCCAAACGATTGAAGGCTGGAGTCTTGTCACATCGAAGTCGGCGCCGTCGGCGCTTTCGTTCTTCAATGAAAACTCGGAATGGACTTCCGCAAGGAAGAGCCAGCGCGCAGAGGGTTCGACGCCGATTGTTATATTTGCGCGGATCTGGTCGGCCGCATCTCCCAATCGTTTGCGAAAACCGACATCGGCTGCGCTGAAGACTTTTGTCGACCCGGTGATGATGTTTCGCCCATAAAGCGCTGCGAGCTCAAGATCGTAAGCGCTGCTTGCCAGTTCGGCGCGGGCGCCAGCGCTGAACCGCGATGGCCGTACTACGGATGCGCGAAGTGAGCCAACATGGCTGGGCGTCTGGAATACACCAACCTGGCCAAAGATTTGCGCTTCGGAAAATCCGGCGGCCGATTGCATTCCAGTTGGACGGGAAATCCAACTTGTTCCGTAAACGACCTTGCCGCCGATCGTAATACTGTCAGTTAAGCCGTATTCAATATACGTGTTGGTGTCGAGGCGTTCGAACTTGTCCTGAATGTTTGCGGTCTCGTCGCCGGAAGAGAGGTTTGCAGTGAAATAATCGGCGCGGGTGATGACAAAGAGTTCGCCATTCGTGCGCGGCCATGGAGAGGCGTCAGCGCCAATCGGGACAGCATAAAGGGGAATGGCGGCAATCGCCGCCAGTACTTTTCTGCTGCTCCCCCGAGCGCAAAATCGTCCCGCCAAGGATTAATCCCCAACTCGTATCTCCCTCCCCCGAAGACACGGACGTCAGTGTGGCAGAATTACATAGCGCGATCTACGAACCTAGAGTGGCAACCGAGCATAGTGGCAACCTTCGCGAGAATGGATTGGATGTATTGTCAGGACAAGCCCGCAAGTTTGCGAATGACGTAATGAAGAATGCCGCCGTGACGGAAATAGTCGAGCTCATCAGCCGTATCAATCCGCACACGGACGGTAATGTCTTTCTTGTCGCCATTGGCGAACAAAATGGAGACCTTCGCGTCCTGCCGCGGCTCTATAGCGTCGACATCATGGACGGTCACTTGCTCGTTGCCGGTAAGGCCGAGTGCTTCCCAACTATCGCCGTCTTTGAATTGCAGGGGCAAGACACCCATGCCGATGAGGTTCGAGCGGTGTATGCGCTCAAATGAACCGGCGATAACCGCGCGCACGCCAAGCAGGATCGTACCTTTCGCCGCCCAGTCCCGGGAGGAGCCGGTGCCATATTGCTCGCCGGCAAAGACCACAAGCGGCGCCCCGTCCGCTTTGTATTTCATTGCGGCGTCGTAAATCGGCATCTCGTCGCCGCTTGGGATATGCTTGGTGACGCCGCCTTCGGTGCCGGGCACCATTTTATTTTTGATGCGAATATTAGCGAAGGTGCCGCGCATCATCACTTCATGATTGCCGCGGCGCGAGCCAAATGAGTTGAATTCGTTGACGGGCACTTGATGCGACTTCAGATATTCGCCCGCAGGACCGTCTTCCTTGATGGCGCCAGCGGGGGAGATGTGGTCGGTGGTGATGGAGTCGCCGAACAGCGCTAACACGCGCGCGCCTTCAATCGGTTTTACCGCTTCGGGCGTTTTGGCCATGCCTTCAAAATAGGGTGGGTTGGCGACATAGGTCGATGGCGGCCACTGATAGGTTTCTTCGTCGCTCACTGCGATCGATCGCCACTCTTCATCACCCTTGAAGACATCAGCATAGCGAGATGCGAACATTTCCGGCGTCACATTCGCACGGACGATTTCCGCAATGTCGTGATTTGTCGGCCAGATGTCTTTCAGGAAGACATCGTTTCCATCCGTATCCTGACCGATAGGGTCAGAGGTCAGGTTGATGTTAACCGAACCGGCGATAGCGTATGCGACCACCAGCGGCGGCGAGGCAAGGTAGTTCGCGCGTGTGTCCGGACTGACCCGACCCTCGAAATTACGATTGCCGGATAGAACGCTTGCAACGGCGAGGTCTGCTTCGTTGACGGCTTTGGAAATCGCCGGCGGAAGCGGGCCGGAATTGCCGATGCAGGTCGTGCAGCCATAGCCCACGAGATTAAAGCCCAGATGGTCTAGATCGTCCTGCAGCCCGGCTTTTACCAGATAGTCTGTCACCACTTGCGAACCCGGCGCGAGCGAGGTCTTCACCCATGGCTTTACTTTGAGGCCGCGTGCGCGGGCGTTGCGCGCCACAAGACCCGCCGCCACAAGAACGGACGGATTTGACGTGTTTGTGCACGATGTGATCGCCGCGATGGCAACGTCGCCATGGCCTATATCGAACGCCTCGCCGTCAACGGCGACGCGCTTGCCGGCGTCTCCCGCAAGGCCATATTCCTTGTCGAGCGCTGTCGCGAAATTTTCCGGCATGCCGGAAAGCGCAACGCGGTCCTGCGGACGTTTTGGTCCGGCAAGCGACGGACCTACTGTCGCAAGATCAAGCTCCAGCGTATCTGTGAAGACAGGGTCCGGCGTCGAAGCGTCGCGCCACATGCCTTGCTCTTTGGCGTAGGCTTCAACCAGCGCGATACGGTCATCGGTACGGCCCGTTGCTTTCATATAACGCAAGGTTTCGTCGTCTATCGGGAAGAAGCCGCACGTTGCACCATATTCTGGCGCCATATTGGCGATGGTCGCCTGGTCTTCGAGCGTTAGATTGTCAAGGCCGGGACCGTAAAACTCCACAAATTTGCCGACGGCGCCCTTCTTCCGGATCATCTGCGTGACAATCAGCACAAGGTCAGTTGCTGTTGCGCCTTCTGGTAATTTGCCGGTTAGTTTGAAGCCAATCACTTCTGGGATGAGCATAGAAATTGGTTGGCCGAGCATCGCCGCTTCCGCCTCGATGCCGCCAACGCCCCACCCAAGAACCGACAAGCCGTTGACCATGGTTGTGTGGCTGTCTGTGCCAACCAGCGTATCCGGATAAGCGAAGGTTTCACCGCCGGCGTCAGCCGTCCAAACCGTTTGCGCGAGATATTCAAGATTGACCTGGTGACAAATGCCGGTGCCGGGGGGCACGACGCGGAAATTGTCAAAGGCGCCCTGGCCCCATTTCAGGAATTTGTAGCGCTCGCCATTGCGCTCATATTCGCGTGCGACATTCTTCTGAAAGGCCTGCGGGCCGCCGAAATAATCGACCATCACCGAGTGGTCGATGACGAGATCGACCGGCGCCAGCGGGTTGATCTTCTCAGGGTCCTCGCCGAGCGCTTTCATGGCGTCGCGCATAGCCGCCAGATCGACCACCGCCGGCACGCCGGTAAAATCCTGCATCAGGACGCGGGCCGGGCGATAGGCGATTTCCCGCGCTGTCTTGCCCTCTTTGAGCCAGTCGCCGAAGGCCTTGATATCGTCGACCGTGACCGACCGGCCGTCTTCAAATCGCAAGAGGTTTTCTAGCAACACTTTCAGGGAAAAGGGCAGGCGCGAGACATCGCCGATTTGGCTTTCCGCTTCCTTCAGACTGAAATAGGCGTATGAATTGCCGCCTGCGGTCAGCGTTTTTTTGGTCTTCAGCGTATCTTGTCCCGGTTTCATGCGGTCCTCCGGCTCCTTAAAAAATCCCAACGATGCGAGGCTCTTATGGCGGATGAGCGGGTCTTGCGCAATTCCCGCTGGCGCCTCTTGGGCGGAACATTTGGGGCTATGCTACCGCCGCAAACATGAGTATTCATGAGACGCGTCCAAGGAGTTGAACTGACATGCCGGGTTTTAAGTTTTTCGCCACTCTCGCTTTTTCTACAATTGTCGCAGCGAGCGGCGCTTTGGCGCAGCCGCAGGCCAAGGCGACGCACAAAGACTGGAGCGTCTTCGTGCGTGATATTGACGGCGATACGGTTTGCTTCGCCGCCACGGAAGCCAAGGACAAGTCTCCGAAATCGGTCAATCATGGCGACATTTTCTTCCTGGTGGCGACCTGGAAATCCGGCGCTGCAAAGAACCAGCCCAGCCTGATGACGGGATACAATCTGAGCGACGCACCGGCGCCGGAAATCCGCGTCGGTTCAGACAAATGGCAAATGTATGTCTCCGAAAACGAAAGTTTCATCGAGGCCTCTGCGGAAGAGGAACGCCTGATCCGCGCCATGCGCCGCGGCGCCAATATGCGGGTAAGCGCGCTTTCTGTTCGCGGGACGCAGACAAATTATCTGATCTCCTTGCAAGGGGTTTCGGCGGCGCTCGATCGTGTTGCCGCGGAGTGCGGATAACGCCGCACGGTTGCCTGGCGAAATCTCAAATGTTGGACCACTTGATGTCGGACCCGTTTGGCGCTCGCCTTAGGGTTTATGCCAAAATTGTCGGACCACATTCCATGTCGGCGCCGCGCTCGTTTAAACGCTAGTTTTTATTTCTAAGTTTGCGCAACAAAATGCTGCGGCGTTCGCCGCGCTGAATTCAAAACCAGCGCGAGAATAGTAAACCCTGTCCCCAGGGGCGGGGATAAGTTTTAATGTAACAAGATGTTGCGGAATGTTGCCCGTCGCCGCGGCCTACATGGGCGGGACAAACTTCTCGTGCAGGGTCACGAGTTCTTCCGCAATCGTCGGATGCAAGGCGCAGGTCTCGTCAAATTGCGCCTTGGTGACGCCGGCCTTCACCGCGATCGCAATACACTGGATCATTTCCGCCGCCTCTTCGCCGACAATGTGGCAGCCGATCACTTTGTCCGTATCCGCATCGACCACGAGTTTCATCATGACCCGTTCTTCAGAGCCGGTGAGCATGTTCTTCATGGCGCGGAAGTTCGTCTTGTAAATATCGACGTTTTTGAATTCTTTGCGTGCTTCATGCTCGGCGTAGCCGACAACGCCGACCGGCGGCTGCGTGAACACGGCTTTTGGAATAAAGCGATAATCCATCTTGGTCGGCTTATTGTTAAAACAGGTTTCGGCAAAGGCCGCGCCCTCGCGAATGGCGACGGGCGTGAGGTTGACGCGGTTGGTCACGTCGCCGACGGCGTAGATCGAATCGCATGACGACTTCGAATAGTCGTCAACAATGACGGCGCCGTTCTTTGCCAGCTCGACGCCTGCATTCTCAAGGCCAAGGCCTTTTGTCGAAGGCCATCGCCCAACCGCCCAGAACACCATGTCAGTGTCGATATGGGTGTCATTGGAAAGATGAACGCGTTTCTCCCCGCCGCCTAAATCTTCGATCTCCTTGAACACCGTCTGCGTGATGACGCGAATGCCCTGGCGTTTTAGTTCTGAATGCACCTGCACGGAAACATCAGTGTCGAAATAGCGCAGAATGTCTTCGCCGCGATAGACGACGCAAACCTCGCAGCCAAGCCCTTTAAAGATGCAGGCAAATTCAAGGGCGATATAACCGCCGCCGGCGACCACCACATGTTTTGGCAGGTTCTCTAGGTGAAACGCTTCGTTAGACGTGACGCCAAGCTCATGGCCGGGGATGCTGTCATCGACCCAGGGCGCGCCGCCGGTCGCAACCAAAATCTTTTCCGCGGTGACGGTCCGGTTTTCTGCTTCAAGATGAACCGTGTGCTCGTCTTTGACCGTTGCGCGGGACTGGAAAATGTCGGCGCCGGCGTTTTTGAGATTGCGGATGTAAATGCCGTTCAGCCGATCGATTTCATTATCCTTGTTTTCGATGAGCGTTTGCCAGTTGAACGATATGTTCTCTGCAGACCAGCCATAGCCGCGAGCGTTGTTAAAGTCGTGGCCATATTCGCTAGCGTAAACGAGAAACTTTTTGGGAACACAGCCGCGGATAACGCAAGTGCCGCCGACGCGATATTCTTCCGCAACGCCGACCCGCGCGCCATAGGTTGACGCTAGCCGCGATGCGCGCACGCCGCCGGAGCCTGCGCCAATGGTGAAAAGATCATAGTCAAATTTTGTCATTACGTGTTCTCATTCGTCAGGAATAAATCCGATGCCGGTCGCAAATCTTTGGTCATTGAACTCCATCACTTCAAGCTGGAAGGTGTTCAAAAATTCGCGGTAGATGGCTTCAAGCACGGGCTCCAGCTTGTCTTTGTAATCAAGGCCGACGCGGATGACCGGCTGCTGCGCGACGAAAACGTCAAAACTGTCGCCGGTCACCTCAACGGCGACGGCGGTGCGCAGCCAGAGCGATCCCTGGTCTTCAAAGTTTTTCACCGTGAGGGCGATGCCGAAATAGACCGGCTCAAGCACGATCACTTCGCGCCGGCTGTAGCTGAACGCTTCATCGCCGTAATCCTTACGCGGGTCGAAGGGTCCTTGCGGCGGCACGGCCGTAACACAGTTCTTGCCGCATTCGAGATAGCCCGGCAGTTCGTCGATCAACGCCTCGCCGAACCCCTTGCAGCGCATCAGGTTTTCAAACGCCGCTGCGCCATAGGTCTTGATCGCTTCCTGCAGTTTTTGAAACCGGGTTTCGCTCATCCGGCGGCGCTCCTTCAGTTGGCGTTGCATGTGAAGCTATCGCGGGCGCGCAAAAAGCGCAAAGCACGCGCCCGTGAGAGGGTCAGGGTTCGACGATGCTCACCCCGTCTTCATCGCCATAGATGATCATATCTGTCATGCCGCAGAAGAGGCCGGTTTCAAAGACGCCCGGAATTTTTGAAAGCGCAGCGTCAAGGCCCGCCGGGTCTTCGATGCGGCGGAGCGCGCAATCAAGGAGGAGATTACCGCCGTCGCTTTTCGCCGGCGCGCCCTCATCTGTGCGCAGCTTGAGGTCGGCGTCAGCAAAGCCCAAATCCCGCAACACTGAGCGAATGCGCGCCACTGTCAGGCCAAAGGCAAAGGGGTCGATTTCAACCGGAAGCGGAAAAGCGCCAAGCGTCGACACCCGTTTTGATTTGTCGGCGATGACGATGAATTTCTTGGCGGCGTTGGCGACGATCTTTTCCCTTAAAAGTGCGCCGCCGCCGCCCTTGGTGAGGTTAAGAGCGGGGTCTGCTTCATCGGCGCCGTCGACCGCAAGATCGATGACCGTCGTCTCGTCGGGATCGATGATCTCAACGCCGATTGCTATCGCCCGCGCCCGCGTCGCCTCCGATGTGGGTACGCCTTTTAGTCCGTATCCGTCAGCGACCAACGGCGCCAGCAGATCGACAAAATGCGCCGCTGTCGAACCGGTGCCGAGTCCCAGCGTCATGCCGCCGAAAAAGCCGTCAAGCACGTTTCCCGCGGCATGACGCTGGGACTCGGCACCGGTTCGACAGCGGCGCATTTTGTCGATCTGCTGGCGCCGTTG
>JANQOV010000132.1 GCA_028285645.1 Hyphococcus sp. | reverse complement strand
CAACGGCGCCAGCAGATCGACAAAATGCGCCGCTGTCGAACCGGTGCCGAGTCCCAGCGTCATGCCGCGGGAAACGTGCTTGACGGCTTTTTCGGCGGCTTTGCGTTTGCCAGCATCGGCGCTCATGGCCTGCTCCTATTTTTTGGGCCTTTGTTTAGCGCGAAACTTTTGCGCCCAGCCGGGGATCTCTTTTTGCGGTCCGCGGGCAACGGCGAGCGCACCTGGCGCAACGTCCTTGGTGACGACGGAGCCGGAGCCCACATAAGCGCCCTTGCCGATGGTGACCGGCGCAACAAGCGATGAGTTAGACCCCACAAAGGCTCCGGCTTCAATCGTTGTCTGATGCTTGGCGTAGCCGTCATAATTACACGTGATTGTGCCCGCGCCGATATTGGCTTCTGCGCCAATTGTTGCATCGCCAATATAGGTGAGGTGACTGACTTTGGCGCCGTCGCCGATCTCCGCCTTTTTGACTTCAACGAAATTGCCGACTTTCGCGCTTCGCCCAAGATCAGCGCCGGGGCGCAGCCGCGCAAAAGGGCCAACGCTTGCGCCTTCGCCAACGGTTGCGCCTTCAAGATGCGAAAAGGCTTTGATCTCGGCATTGTCAGCGACGCAAACGCCTTTGCCGAAAACGACATTTTGCCCGACGACAACGTCTTTGCCGAGCTTCGTGTCATGAGAAAAATAGACCGTTGACGGATCGATCAGCGTTGCGCCGTTTTCCATGGCGTCAATACGGCTTCGCCATTGGAAAATGGCCTCCGCTTCTGCGAGCTCAGTGCGGGAGTTAACGCCGATGACTTCGTCTTCGTCGCCGACAATCACAGCGCAGCGTTTATTGTCAGCGCGCGCCAGGGCGACGATGTCGGTGAGATAAAACTCCTTCTTGGCGTTGTTGTCGTCGATCTTCGGCAATAGCGACTTCAGCGCATCAGCGTCGATCGCCATGACGCCGGAATTGCAGAGATCAATTTCCAGCTCTTCTTCGCTTGCATCTTTCGCTTCAACGATCGCCGAAAGGGCGCCATTCTCATCAAGCTTCAGCCTTCCATAAGCACCGGGCAGGTCCGTTTGAAACCCGAGCACCGCAACGCCCGCGCCGGCTTTGATTTCATCGGCAAGGCCTTGCATGGTTTCGGGCGTCACCAGCGGCGTATCCGCGTAAAGCACGAGAACCGCGCCGGAGAACTTTTCCAACGCCGGCATCGCCTGCTCGACAGCGTGGGCGGTGCCTTTTGGCGGCGACTGCAAGGCGACAGCGATTTCCGGATCGATGGCGCGGGCAAACTCGCCGGCTTTCGGCGCATGATCGCCGATCACAACGACCGTGCGGGCGGGCTTTAGTTCGCTAACCGCGTCAATCACATGGCCGATCATTTCCCGGCCGCCAATTTCGTGCAGCACCTTCGCGCGCGCGGACTTCATCCGGGTCCCCTTGCCCGCCGCCAGGATAATCGCCGCTATTTTCATGTCCTTAATCCTCGGATTTGCTGTTGTTCGCACCGGCGAGCCTCAGCATTATCGCCGCAATCATAGGCGTCGGCGAACCCCCGATAAAGCGCTTGGCCTGATTCGGGGAAGGCAACGCGCCTGTGGGCTGAGATGCGAGGGAATGGCGGCAAAATGACGGCAATTCTTGACGGTAAAGCGATCATTTTCGATCTCGACGGGACCCTGGTCGATACGGCGGGCGACCTTGCGGCGTCCATGAACCACGCGCTGGCGCAGTTGGATGTTGCACCGGTGGCGCCCGACAAGGTGCGCGGGCTTGTCGGTCATGGCGCGAAGGCAATGTTGCGCCGGGGCTTTGAACTTAACGGCGGGACAAGCCCGTCGGAGGAATTACTGTCGTCGGCGTTATCTATATTCCTTGCGCATTATGAGCAGAACATCGCCGTTCAGTCCCGGCCATTCGATGGCGTTTTGGCGCTGATTGAAGACGTCAAATCAAAGGGCGCCGCGGTCTCTATTTGCACAAACAAGCGCGAGCGTTTTGCGCGTCTGCTCCTGCAAACACTCAAAATGGATCATCTGTTCGCGGCGATTGTCGGCGCTGATACAACGTCTGCCCCCAAGCCAGATCCGGCGCCGGTCGTTTATTGTCTTGAAGCGAGCGGCGCAAAAGACGGGGTCTTCATTGGCGATAGCGATACGGATATCCGCGCAGCAAAAGCCGCCGGCCTTCCTTGCCTGATTGCAGATTTCGGCTATGGGCCGCTAGCGCTCGCAGACGAGGCGGCGGCCCAGTTCAGCCACTATGATGAGACGCCGCAACTGGTCTACGGCTTGTTGGAAGACAAGCCCTAACAGGCTTCCGCCGCAGGGGCGACGCGGCGCGGCATGCCGTTCACCATGTCGCTGCGCAAATCCGTTCGCGCCGAGCGCATGGTGGGGATGAACCCCTGGTCGCAGGTTTCAACCACGACGTCGAAACCTTTTTTGCGCCAGTAGTCCTGGATCTTCGTCGCCAGGCGCTGGGCGCCGTCCTTGTCACACAGATCAGCCATCGATCACTCCGAGCCATGCATTTCGTTGTGGAGATATTATAAGGGAAGCTGATTTTTTCAAGTCACAAATTTAAAAAAATATACTTGTGAGTTTACCCAATTTCCGCAAAAAACCTAGGTTTTCCAAACTGCAACTAGCTATTTCATTAACATTCGCATCTGGTTTATAAGTAAAACTTATAAATTCTTGAGGCCACTATGGCGATTCCAGACCCTATCTCGCCGCGATCCATTGGCGAACGCATCCGTCACACCAGGAAAACCAGAGGCCTCAGCCAGGCTGATCTGGCCAAACGGATCGGCGTCAGTCAGCCGGCGATCGCCAATTGGGAATCGGGCTTGCACGATCCACGGCGTGTTGTGCTTGCAAAGCTCGCTGACGTGCTCGACGCGCCCGTTGACTGGCTCGCCGCCGGTGCGCGGTCGATGCTGGAAAGCGACACCCACGCCGCCGCCGCTTATTTGCGTCGGGGCATCTACCATGTGCCAGTGATCAGCTTCGAAAACGCCGCGCGCCTTGCGCTCGAAGAAAACGCTGACCCTCACACCATGGCTGAAGACTACATTGTGGTGACCGGCAACTCGAACAAAGTATTCGCGGTGTTCGTCACCGACGACACCATGAACCTGATATTTGTCCGCGATACGCTTGTGGTGATTGACTATGCGGACAAGTCGCCGACGGAGGGCGGGTGTTGCCTGGTGCTGCAGGAGGAGGGATCGGTCTTGCGGCGATGGAATCCATCGGTTGGCAGGTTTGAGACCTATTCGTCTGACCCGAATTTGCAGGACGCCGGGCTAAACGGGGAGACCATGGTCATCGGATGCGCAAGGGTGTCCATTCGCTTGCACTGACTTTGCGTCCGCTGCGTCAGGCCGCTCTTGAGGCGTAAGCTTCCATGACCGTCGGCAACGCCGAATGGGTCGACCGGAAATCTTCGCCGCTTTGTTTGATCAAGAGCGCAATCTCTTTGATGTCGCCGCCGGCAATGGCGAGTTCTTCGATCTTTGAACAGGTCGCTGCGAGCACGCGCGCGCCGACATTAAGGCTCATGGATTTGAGCGCATGGGCGGCTTTTGCAATCTCTTTATCGTCGTCAGCCTTCGGACTTTTGGCGAGGCGCACCATGGCGGGCCGTGAGTGTTCTTGGAACAAGGCGAGCGCCCGCGCCGCCAGATCCGTTCGGCCGGCCTGCATGGCGCAGAGCTGGTCAAGGACGGTGCGGTCAATGAGATCATCGGTTTCTTCGTCGGAAGCTGCGCTTTCAGGTTCGCTTTCGGTGGGCGTTGCTGCTGCTTTTGTGTTTTGAGAGGCAGACACCGGTGCGGGCGGCGCTTCGACGGACACGCTTTCTGGTTCCGTTTGAAATTGTTCAGGGTTGCTGCTGCGCTCAAGATAATTGTCGAGTACGGTGGCCAGGGAATTGATGGTGAACGGCTTAGTGAGATAATCGTTCATGCCGGCGCTGCGCCAGGTTTCATCGCTCCCGGCGACATGGGCGGTCAGCGCAACGATCGGCGTCGTTGTGCGTTGTTCTTTGTTTTCCCACTTCCGGATGGCGCGTGTCGCTTCAAAGCCATCCATTTCCGGCATTGAGCAGTCCATCAGCACAAGGTCGAATTCAGTCTTCATCATCGCCGCAACGGCCTCGCGTCCGTCTTCGACCAGCGTCGCCCGCAAGTTAAGGCGCGAGAGGGCCTCCTTTACAACTTCCCGGTTCACGATGCTGTCGTCGGCGGCAAGAATGTGCTGGCCATTAAACGCCGGCAATTGCGTCGAGCGAACTTCGCTGTTGCTGAGCGCTGCCTGGCCGCGCAGTTTATCGTTAAGCGCGCGTTCGATCTGATCCATGACCTCGCGGCGCGATAACGGTGCGATTAAGAGGTCTTCTGCAACGCCGGTTTCAAGCAGCCGGTCGGGCGCCGTATCTCCCAATTCGCAAACGCAAATCCGCGCCGGAATCCACTGGTTGGGATCGCCCTTAATCGCCTGCTGGAAGGAATCCAGGAAATGCGGCGAGCCGAATATCATATCCGCATACGCCATATTAGCGCCGATGATGGTCTTGCCATCAACGATTTGCGCAGCGATGCCGGCTTCCTTGACGTAACGGGCGAGCGTTTTCGGCGTCGCGGTGCCATCGACTGCAATAATCGCGCGCTTTTCTTCGTGAACGACGGGCACGGATTGCGCCGGCTCGACAATGGTGGTCGGAATGGTGAAGTGAAATTTAGAGCCCTTGCCGTCCTGGCTGGCAACACCGATCGAACCGTTCATCGCTTCAACAAGCCGCCGGCTGATGGCGAGGCCAAGGCCTGTGCCGCCGAACTTCCGGGTGGTCGTTTGGTCAGCCTGCGAAAAGGCCTCAAAGATTGCTTTTTGTTTGTCCTTAGCGATGCCAACGCCGGTATCGGCGACGGAAAACTCGATGAGGCAAGCGCCGTCGTTTTTCAAAACGCGTTTTGCGGAAACAACCACATGGCCTTTTTCCGTAAATTTGAGCGCGTTGTTAACGAGGTTCGAAATGATCTGGTTGATCCTGACAGGATCGCCCATGATGACTTCAGGGACGTTGGGCGCGACATAGGATGCTAGATCAATGCCTTTGGAGGTCGAGCGCTCCCAAAACAAACTTACAATGTCATCGATCATTTCGACGGGACGGATGGGAATGCTCTCGATCTCCAGGCGGCCGGCTTCAATCTTTGAAAAGTCCAGAATGTCGTTGATGATGGCGAGCAAGCTGCGGCCGGATTTTGCGATCACGTCAGCATAGCGTTTCTGCCGCGGGGCGAGCTGTGCGCCGCTCAATAGCTCCGCCATCACCATCATGCCGTTCATTGGCGTGCGGATTTCGTGGCTCATGGTCGCGAGAAATTCTGACTTTGCGAGGTTGGCGTTCTCGGCGACTTCTTTTGCCTTCTGCAATTCATGCGTTCGCCGTTCGACGATCTTTTTCAGATCGCGCCGATGCGCCTGCAACTTGGCGTCGCGCTCCTGAATTTCGTCAAGCATGTTGTTGAAGGATTCAACCAGCTCGCCGGTCTCATCATTGGCGGTCTTGTCCGCGCGTTTTGAAAAGTCGCTGGTTTCGCGAACACTCGACATAACGCGTGCGAGCGCCTGGATCGGATCGGTAATCGAGCGCTGCATTTTAAGCGCAATCAAAAGACCGATACCCGCTGCGAACACCCCGGCGACCAAAGCATCGTAAACAAGAATGCCGATTCGATTGGATAGCGCTGCTGTGTTCGCGTAGATCGACAGCGTCCCGATTTTCTCACCGCCGCGGATGATGGGCACGCTAACGACAGAAGACGACTGGCCAATCATCGCCAGAAGCGATCGACCTTCACGGCTGCTGGCGACCCTCGTTTGCTTAAGCGATACAACGCTGCCAAGTTCGGTAAACAGCGCGCCGTCACTCGTTTCCACGCGGACATAATCAATATTGGGGATATCCCTGATGGCGCGCAGGGCTGTTAACGCTTCTTGTTTGCGGTCATCAACGACGTGCTCCGCGATCGCCGACGCAAATACGCTCGCTGAAGCGCGCAACTCCGCCGTTTTTACCGCGCTGTACTGGTTCGTCTCTCGCCAGATCGAGGAGAACGTAACAATCGTCACCGCGCCAAAAATGGCGACGATAACGAGGGTCGTAAAACGGCTGCGCAGGGATTGCGTACGCTGTGCCAATTCTTGAAACCTTCCCGCGGCGTTAACTTTTAAATGGGGATATTGGAGGAAACTTCTTGCCAATTGATTGCGCGAGCGTCGCAAGAAAGCGAATTTTAATAAATTTTTTTGAGATTGGGCGGACTTGGCCCGTCTGCGTGTGGGACAAGAGGAGCCTGTGAGTGACCAATAGTTCGAAGATTATCCTCGCCGATGATGATCCCATTATGAGGGAGCTGGCGACCGCCAATTTAAAAGAGGCTGGCTATCAGGTCGACGCGGTGGAAAATGGCGCCGAGGCGCTGGCCAGTCTTAAAACCAATGGCGCTGATCTTGTCATTTCCGACCTCGACATGCCAGTGATGAACGGCTTTGAGCTGACGGAAAACATTCGCGCGGACCGTTTAATCGATCAAACGCCAGTGATCGTGATAACCGCCAGCGATCACGCTGAAGCGGTGGACAACGCCTTCGCCGCCGGCGCTACGTCCTTTCTCGCGAAGCCGATTAACTGGACCTTGTTTGGGCAAGCAGTGATGTTCGTCTTGCGCGCCAGCGAAAACCAGAAGGCGCTGATCGCCGCCCGCGACCAGGCGGAGGCGGGCGCTCGCTTTAAAGACGGTTTGATGTCCGTCATGAGTCACGAATTGCGAACGCCCTTGAACGCGATTATCGGCTTTGGCCAGCTCATTGCGGAGCAGTTCGAAAAGCAAAATGATGCTCTTCACAAGGAATACTCCGATTACATCGTTGATGGCGGCAAGCGGCTTTTGAATTCCGTATCCGATATGCTGCTCGCGTCTGACGCGCGTTCAGGCCCGATCACGATCAATGAGATCGATACGTCCCTTGAGGACGTCATTTCCCATGCCGTTGCTACGGTTGAAAAATCCGCCGCCGTCGCCGGCGCCGACATATCCGTCACCATGGAAAGCCCCGACATCGAGATTTGCTGCGACAATCAGCTTCTCTCGCGCGCCATCGGCAAGCTCATCGACAACTCAATTAAATTTTCTTCCCGCGGCGTGAAAGTCATCGTGGGCGCCGCTATGACCAAAGACGGCGGTCTCGCCATTTTGGTGAAGGACAACGGTCCGGGCATCAGCAGCAGTCGTATTTCAGAGATTTGCGCGCCCTTTTCCCAGTCCGATATGTCAACGCGGCGGACCAAGGAAGGCCTTGGTCTTGGCGTTCCCCTGGCGAAAGCGATTGCAGAAGCCCATGGCGCGAAATTCCGGATCGACTCGCAATTGGGCGACGGGGTGCGTACGCTCATCTTATTGCCGTCGGAACGGGTGACGCCGGCGCGTCAACGGCCTGAAAACGCCGCCTAAATCTTAACAAGAGCGATAAGCGCAAGGCGCGCTGATCCGTAAAATTGTCTCGACCGGCTTCATGCGATCTCAAAAGCCATGCTCCAAGTTCTAGACCGCTAGAAATGGGCGGGAGCTTTCAATCAATGGCTTTTGGCGGGAGGCAGCAGCCGGAGCGCATCAGCGTAGAAAGGCTGGCGGCGGTTACGGGCGGCGGCGTTGCAGCAGCAGCGGTTGCGGCGCCGGCAGAGATCAGCGTTCCAACGCGTCGACAAAGCGTTGAACCCGATCTTTCCCGTATGCGGAAATCACGCATCGATGAAACGCCAGAGCAGCGCAAGAAACGGCTTGCGGCGAAAACGGTGAATTATGGCGCGACGTTCATTGCGCGCTTTGTCATCATCGGCGCCGTCGGGTATTTCGCTTGGGAACACTTCAAGATGACCGGGAATTTCCACCGCGGCTATGTCATCGGCATATTCTTGATGTTTGCGGACCTTGGACGCATCGCTTTGAAAGCGATGGAGCCCGGCGGCAAGTAACGGCCTTTCCCACAAGAAAAAGGCGCATCACAGAGAGTGCGATGCGCCTTTTTGTATTCTGTTGCGGACCCCTTTGTTTAAGCGGCCCAGCGCTCCACGTGGGATGCAAATTCCGCCGCTTCCTTGCCGATGCCCATTTGGACAGCGTCGGCGTCAGCGATCAAACGGTCAAGTTCCTTTTGAACTTCGCCGCCCTCTGCTTCTGACAGCTCAGACTTCAAGTGTTCTGATACGCCGATCGCTTTGGTGACGATGACGGCGAGATCTTCGAAATGGCTCGACTGCGGGGCCATTGAGAATGACGCGTTGTCAAGGCCGCGCATGTTGAGGACGCTGTCGTGACGACGCTCAATGACGCGGATCAAACGCTCGCGCACCCGCGACTTCATGCCGACGAGATCTTCAACCGCCTCAAGCACAGGGTCTGCAAAGAACTGCCCTGAACCGTCAACAATTTCACGGAGCTTTTCCGAGATGATGTTGCTGTACTTCTTAAAGAAGAAGCCGAGCAATTTCTTTTGCTTTTCCTGCACCTCTTCGCTGCGCTTCGGAAATCCGTCAGGACCGAAATCGTCATAGCGCAGGATGAGATTGCTGATCTCGTCGCAATCTGAAATCTCGTTCAGATTGTTCGCCGTCTTGATCGCCAGCTGGTCAGAAACCGCAAGGATTTCTTCTTGAATGTCGCAAAGGTAAATATCGTAGAACCACTGCGAGAAGGAGTACGCGCCAACGGATTTTGCGCGGTAATAGTTGCGCAGAGATTCGCTAAGGCCGTTTTCATTGAAGTATTCGTCGATCATGTTGACCCGGCGGCGGACTTCTGCGTCGTCGCGGAAGTTCTTGAACGTGTCGTCAATGATCGTCGCCAGCGCAAACACAAACGCCCGGCGGAACTTATTGTTGATGTGATAGATAATGCGATTTTCTATTTCGCGCGGCATCGGCCGCATCTTGCCGGCAAGGCCGGTGACGTTCTGATCGACAAAATCAAGATAGTCGATCTGGTTGAGTTCTTCATCGAGAAATGCGCGTGTCGAAAACATGGGTTCTGTCCTTCGCTTATGCGTTAACTTGTTTGCGCGTTTCGGTCTGGCCGTTCATGGCCGGCGACCGCTCAGGCGCAGGTGTTTGTTTCTGGCCGGAGATGTCTTTTGAAGACGGCTCCGACTTCGCAACTTTAAGGTGGCGATCGCTTCCGCGCTTGGACGCGTCCATCGCCTGGCTCAACGTCTCGATGATGTTCTGACGCAAGGAGCGGTGAAGCTGATCCACTTGATTTTCGATGCTGGCGGTGCAGTCTTCGAACTGTTGCAACGCGTCATCGTTAATCGAGTTGAATTTGTGCTCAAAGCGCTTCGACTGATCAGGTTTGATGTTGTCGATGATGCTGCAGAAAGTTGCTGAAAGTTCGGACGCCGCCGACTTCAGCGCAGCGAAGTTGCTCTTTGGCCATTCATAGGTCAGGAGCCGGTGCAGCGCGCCTTTGAGGCCGGCATTGTCGTTGCCAACGCGGCCTGAGTTCCACTTCCGCTTTATGTTTTTGAACACCTGATCGTTTTCAACGCCGAAATGCATCTTCGCCTGGGCGTTAAGGTCAGGCTGCGCCCGCAACTCATGCAGGAGGCCGGCAAGGCCGTCGGTCATGAAGATGCGACCGGCGCCGTGTGCGCTGGACGGCGCCGTCCAGTTGCGCGTTGAAATCAGGTTCTCAAGTAATTTCTCTGCATGCTGCGGGTCGAGCGCATCGTCGTCAGGAGAAATCGACTTGTTAAGGGCGTAAAAGACCATCGGGGCCTTCGCGCCATTGCCTTCAGCGCCAAGCAGCGCGTCGAAATAGCGTTCGCCGATTTTCGAAAGCTCAAGCTTGTTCGCCGGCAAAACGGCGACCGTTGCATCCGCGTTGCCGCGAGACAGCTTGTAGCCGTAATACAGGTGATGGATTGCATCGACGTTCGGCGCCGGAAGGTCAACAACCCTAAATGCGCACGGAATTTTATCGCTCTGGACGGCGACATCGATGCTGACTGATTTTACCAGCTCGCTCATGTGATTGGCGCCGGCGACGTCAAGCGCTGCAAGGCTGTGACAGTCTTTCCGATAGTGGAGCGCAGCCAGAGCGCGGAATTGGGATTCCATCCGGTCGCCATCGCGGCAGTCATCAGACGCTTTGCGCAGGCTTTTGCGCAGTTCCGGGGTGTCGCTGCCGCATGCGTCATGGGCCGCGTCACATGCTTTCTTAAGATCGTCAAATGAACCGCTGGCGCGGGCGGCGCGAACAGCGTTCATGACTTTGTCTTTCTTGTTGCCGACAAGGTTTTCAATCACCCACAACAGGCCGTCGAAATACTCCTGACGCGACATATAGTTGATCGTGAATGTGTGCGAAGCGCTGTTCGCCGCATAGCTCGCTTGCGGCGTAAACGTTACGACCGTCGGTACGTTCGTATGGGCGCCGCCGCCGGAAGGCAGCGTCAACACGTCTTGCGACAGTTCGTTGACCATGAACTTAAGGAGCGTTGTTTTACCAACGCCTGCTTCGCCGCAGATCATGAATTGCGGAATGAACGCGCCGGGATTGGTCTGAATGGCGGCGACGCCGCTTTTCAGTTTTTCAATCTGGGACTTGTTCACCCGAAAGCGAGACGTCACCGCATCGCATTGTTCGTTTAGAGTATCCAAAACCGCATAAAGGTTCTCGAAATGCATGGGGGGCTCTCCTTGGCCTGACCGAGAAATTGCAACCCAAGGGTGAGCAAGAAGGGCGCCAGACCCTAAATGCGCCATCGCGGTCGCGGAATCTTGAGGCTTTGTCACGAAATGGCCCTTGGAAAGGTCGAAGCGGCGCCCCATTTGCGTTTTACGCTTGGCGGACTGCCACGCGGCGAATGAGGAAGGAGCCCATCGTGGGCGTTATTGAGATTGCATTGATTGCCTTCATCGGCGTCAATTCGCTGATCGGCGCATTTGCCTTTATTATGCGTCGCCAGTAGGTGATGCTTGTCGCCTGACGTTCTGCGCCTCATCTCTCGACCTACCATTCATCTTACCATCGTTTCATTTTGACCCGCGCCTTAACCAGCAGACCTGCGGCAAGGTCTCGCCTGCTGGCTTTGTTTTGGGCATTGGGTTTTGTGCATTGGCGCTGCTTTGCAGCGTCGTCATGCGTCTCATTTTGGAGATTGGCAAAAAGTTTGCACTCAAAGAAGGCGTGATTAAAGAGCACGTTTTCCGGCGAAACCAGCGTCGGGGAATGACAGGGGAATATGATGTCGGGACAGTTGAACAGAATTTTCAGATCCGAAGAGCCGCGCGAAAAGAGCGAAATCCAAAAGGCGGAGGAGGCCTCCGTTGAAATCGTCAGCGGCGGTCATGCGCCGACGCCGCCGGTTCAAGGCGCCATGGCGAAGGGGTCCGCAGAGACTTGTATCGGCGCGGGTAGCCTTCTTGAAGGACGCATCGTTTGCGCCGGTCCAACCCGGTTTAGCGGTACGGTGAACGGCGAGATTGTCGCCGACGGCGCCGTTACGGTTGACGAAAGTGCTGAGATCAACGCCAACTTGAATGCCAAGGAAGCGGTGATCAGCGGCCGCATCGTCGGCAATGTTTCTGCGACGGGCCGCATTTCGCTGGCCGCGACGGCGCGCATCGACGGCGATATCCAAACGCCGAGCCTGATGATTGAAGAAGGCGCTCAAGTAAAAGGTAAAATCGAAGTGGCGCCGACCACCGGCGACGAGGCGACATTCGTCAAGCCGGCGCCGCGTTTTGGTGCTTCGAAGGCAGACGACGCTGCGACGGCCACGCCGGAAGACTTCGCGGAAACAGAGGACGCGCCTTTCCCGAACTAAGGCAGTCCCTTTCTTTTACTTGGACTGACAGGCGGCGCTTTTTCAGCGTCGCCTTTGTCGTATGGGGAAAGGTTTTCGCGGCGGCAGGAGCTTTTGGCGCGCTGATGCGAGGTTGCATTAAAGCGTCCCTGCGGCGACACTATCCCCCACTAGAAGCGTAACGGACGGGGTGGCGCCATGCTTCAATTGCTGTTTCCAAAGACAATCGACAACAAGTATCGCGGGCAATGGCTTGCGCTCTTATTCTTTGTGCCGGTGCTGATCATAAAGACCATGATGGGCTTTAACGTCGCTGGTTTTAATCCGGCCCTTGAGGTCCGCGACATCCTCATCAACGCTGACGGTATTCCGCTTGATAGCTACAGCGTCGAAGCGGCGGACAATCTTCTCTTCTTCGCTAATGCCTGGGGGCTTTGTCTGTTTACGATCTGCGTATTTGGTCTCATTGCGCTGATTAAATATCGCGCGGCGATCCCACTGGCTATTTTGCTAATGGCGATCGAGCAGGTCGGGCGCAAGTCGATGTCGATCGCCGCTGACGGTCTGCGCTTGGAATGGCCGACGACAGCCGGCAATATCATCAATTGGGTGTTTTCGATCGCGCTTGTGCTGGCGCTTGTGCTTGCGGTGATTCGCCGGCGCAACGCGCCTGAGTGAATCAACGCCCGCGTCTGATCGCCGTCACAATTATAGCCGCCCAACCTATCAGGAATGAAACGCCGCCAAGGGGCGTGATGGGACCGAGCCATCGCGGCGGACTGGCGTTGATGGAAAAGAACGCCATTGCGTAAAGCGAGCCCGAAAACAACAAGACGCCCACAAGAAAAAAGACGCCTGCTAGTGTGAAGCGTGGTCCGGCGGCGTTTGTCGTTACGCGCCCATAAAGTGCAACCGCCAGCGCCGCCACCGCATTGGTAAGGCCGTAAAAGGTCGCGGTCTCCCACCAGCCTTTTGCGGCTGGCGAAAGACTTTCTTCAAGCCCATGAGCGCCAAAAGCGCCGAGCGCAACAACAGCAAACCCGGTAAGCCCTGCGAAAACCAAGAGCGGCATGAGATCTTTCCTCAAAGCAAATGCGCAAACTCAAGTTTTGCTTTGAAACGCGTACCACTTTTCGTCAAGCCGGCAGAACACCGCAACCGGCCCCTCGGCGTGGTCCTTATCGAACCATTCGACCGAGCGCTCATCGCACGTCTCATAAAGGCCGATGTTCGATCCTTCCTGCGGTCCGGACATCGGCGTGTCGAGATAGACCAGGCTGATGGTGATCCAGCCATCATCGGTGTCGTAACGTTTGGTAATGACATTGATCTCGTTTGTGTTGTTCGCGCCCGGCGGGAAGAAGTCGATGAACTCAACGTCAAAATTGCCGCGTATCTCTTTGATGAAGTCTTTGTCTTCACGGGTCTCGTCAGCGGGGTTGCGCGCCGGAATGCGGGTGAAGTCTTCAAACGGGCCGGGATAAGCGTCGCGGATATACGCAAAGATGGCGGGGTTTTGGTTGTAGGTCTCCGCCGCATCAAGGAGCGTTGGTTTGCTGCCGCCGCCAGCGCCATCGCCGCCGCAGGCCGTCATCAAAAACGCCGCCGCGATTGCAGCAAGGCGGGGGGCAAAAGAAAGAGGATGCTGCTGCGTCATAAGGGTTCTCCCGTTGCGCGCGCGTTTCCCTTGATGGCTTGAGTCCATGGGTAGGAGCAAGGGCGGTTAAAGGGGGGCCGAACGCAGCGAGGTCGTCATCCTGACGAAAGTCAGGATCCAGGGCGACAAACTCAGAGCTGGATTACCCTGGATTCCAGCTTTCGCTGGAATGACGAAGATACAGGATCGGCACAATCACAACAGCACGCCATTCTCATAAAGATCGCGCCATTGCGGATTGGCTTTCTCAATGAGCTCGATTTTCCATTGGCGTTTCCACGCCTTTAGTCGTTTTTCATAAGCGATGGCGTCGTCGATGCGGTCGAACGGTTCGTAATAGACAAGTTTGTCCACGCCATATTTCTTCGTGAAGCCGGGAGCGAGTTTTTGCTTGTGCTCGTAAATTCGATTGGCGAGGTCTGACGTGACGCCGATATAGAGCGTACCGTTACGTTTCGAGGCGAGGATATAGACCCAGCCGGCCATCATTTATGGATAGCGAATCTGTGGATGGTCGTCATCCCAAACTTGGTCGATCGAATTCGATCGACAGGGTCCAGTGTAATTGGCCTCTGGGTTCGCCTACTTCCCTCGCCGTCATCCTGACGAAAGTCAGGATCCAGTGTGCGGAACGTAAAGCCGTGCAACGAATAATGATGCTAATTTCATGCGCATCGCCTGCAGCCCTGGATCCTGAAGCAAGTTCAGGATGACGAAGGCGGTTCGCTCCGCACTCTAAATCACAGTCTGTGTTTCAATCCCACCGTCATCCCAAACTTGATTTGGGATCCAGTGCCTTAACGCACTGAGGTCGCCACCCTGGATCCTGACTTTCGTCAGGATGACGGTGGGGTGAGCCGATGGGCGTCTGCGGCAAGTTCAGGCGGGTGAGGTAGAGCTATGCGGACTGCGCTTGCTCTCATATTATTCAGTGCGGTCCGCGAAATGACTCGAAAAATTTGATTTTAAAATCTGGAAACGAATCTACAAACTCCCATTTGCCAGGGCTATTAGGAAATGAATTGACTTTTTTGACGTGTAAATCAGCAAAATGATCAACTATTTTTATCTTCCCGTATATTCTGGAAACATCAACATTCGTCATTGCTATCCTCATTGGTAGTTTAGTGCTTGTTGAATAATTCACGGCACTTTGGGGTTCAGTGGACTGTGTCCTTCGGCGGATTAGGATCGTTGCCGTAGCTATCGCTATCGGAGATTTTTCCATCCCGGTTGTGGATTACATGCTCAGTCTTTTCGCGTATCGCCTGGCTGCGTCCAGCAGATTGCGCCTCCTCTTTCGTGCGATACCGGCCCCCGACGCGCTCCGCGCCTTCTTTTTTAGTTGCCCATCCGCCATCTGGATGGGGGATCGTATGAATCCTTGGTTTGCGAGCCATGAATTTCTCCTTACTTCTTTTGCATGGCGAGCTTGGTCGTGATTCGATGGAAAGGTGAAGCAAAAGTGCCGCACCAGTGCGTAAATTTTTCCACAGCGTAGCGATGGCTGTGGAAAACACAGCTAGGCCTTTATTCAACAGGCAATGATGTTGTTGAAAATTCTGTTCAAAGATTGAAGAGAAAAAACAGTCGGCTTGAATTCGTGTGATCAGTAAGTTCTGTACTTGCGCTTGCGAAGGGCCGTACTAATGCCAACGACAAAACCACGGGTTTCTGCCGTACTTTCCGACTCTGACTACAAAAAACTGAGAGAAATTTGTGAACATCAACAGGTAAGCATGTCTTGGCTTACTAAGCTTGCCCTTCAGAGAGTTATTAGCGACTTGGAATACGGCGATACTTCAAAACGCAAAAGTGAATTAATGTCCCTTATTGCGTTAGGGCGTTAGTTTTTCACTTCGACCTCACTGACAAGCGAGACACTCGTCATAGTCGGTCTTGGCGGCGGCTTGCATCATTTGCTCAACGCCTTGGGCTTCAGCGCCGTCGCCCGCTTCGTCGTTGGCGGATTTTTTCGTATCGCCGCCAGCAAAGCCTGCGCGCTGGATCGATTTTGAGCGGCAATAGTAAAGCGACTTGACGCCCTTCTCCCACGCCGTCCAGTGCAGCATGTGAAGGTCCCATTTATCGACGTCGCCGGGGATGAAGACATTCACTGACTGGCCCTGGCAGATATAAGGCGAGCGGTCGGCGGCAAGTTCGATCACCCAGCGCTGGTCGAGTTCAAAGGCGGTCTTGAAGACGTCCTTTTCGTCGTCGGTGAGGCAATCGAGATGCATCACCGAGCCTTCATGCTCAAGGATCGAGGTCCAGGTTTCTTCCGTATCGAGATCTTTTTCCGCCAAAAGCTTCTTAAGCGCTGCATTTTTCACCGTAAACGAGCCCGAAAGCGTCTTGTGGGTGAAAATGTTGGCCGGGATCGGCTCGATGCAGGGGCTCGCGCCGCCGCAGATGATCGAGATCGAGGCGGTGGGCGCAATCGCCAGCTTATGGGAAAAGCGCTGCATCATGCCCGCTTCTTCGGCGTCGGGGCAGGCGCCGCGCTCTTCGGCGAGCGCAACGGAGGCTGCGTCCGCGCCCATGCGGATATGTTTGAAAAGCCGCGTGTTCCATGACTTCGCCATGGCGCTTTCGAACGGAATGTTCATGGTTTGCAGGAACGAGTGAAAGCCCATGAGACCAAGCCCCACCGAGCGTTCGCGCATCGCCGAATAGCGCGCCTTTTCCATGGCGGCGGGCGCGTTGTCGATAAAGTCCTGCAGGACATTGTCGAGGAAGCGCATAACGTCTTCCACAAAGCGCGGCTCGTCTTTCCACTCGAAATATTTTTCGGCGTTGATGGAAGAAAGACAGCAGACGGCGGTTCTGTCCTTGCCCTGATGATCGGGGCCGGTGTGCAGCATGATCTCAGAGCAAAGATTGGAGGTTGAAACTTTGAGGCCAAGGTCGCGCTGGTGTTTCGCCATCTGGCGGTTCACGGTGTCAGTGAAAAGGAGATAAGGCTCGCCGGTGGCAAGGCGCACTTCAAGAATTTTCTGCCAAAGCTTGCGGGCCGAAACCGTGCGCAAGACTTCGCCGGTCTTGGGCGACTTCAAGCCAAACTCTTCGTCATTCGCCACCGCTTCCATGAATTCATCGGTGATGTTGATGCCGTGATGGAGGTTCAAGGATTTGCGGTTGAAATCGCCGGATGGTTTGCGGATCTCAAGGAACTCCTCGATTTCCGGATGATGCACGTCAAGATAACAGGCGGCGGACCCACGGCGGAGCGAGCCTTGCGAAATCGCAAGGGTGAGCGAATCCATCACGCGGATGAAGGGAATGATGCCGGAGGTGGCGCCTGCATGTTTTACCTTCTCGCCGATGGAGCGCACGCCGCCCCAATAAGTGCCGATGCCGCCGCCGTTTGAGGCAAGCGCAACGTTTTCATTCCAGGTGCCGACGATATCGTCGAGCGAATCACCAACGCCGTTCAAAAAGCAAGAGATGGGGAGCCCGCGTTTGGCGCCGCCATTGGAAAGGACAGGTGTCGCCGGCATGAACCAAAGCTTGGAGATATAATCGTAAATCCGCTGCGCATGATCGGCGTCGTCGCCATAAGTGCGGGCGACGCGAGCGAACATATCCTGAAAGCTCTCGCCCGGCAGGAG
>JANQOV010000123.1 GCA_028285645.1 Hyphococcus sp. | reverse complement strand
CGCTTGGCGCAACCTGCGAGGGCGAAGCGAAATAGCTTTGTCATAAAGCGATTTCACCTGCGCCGGGTCTTTCGCTGCAATTGCAACCATATTGCCGTTCCCCGGCGCCGCATCGTTTCCATTATACGGTTTGGCGATGGCGAACATCGGTTTTTGTGGATCGACACCATAGGTAACGAAACCGCCGTCAGGCATCTCGAACATCGTTTTGGCGCCCAATTCCTCAAAGAGAGCCTCATAGAACTTTCGAGCGCGCGGCATGTCGTTCGTGCCGATAGTTGAGTAAGCAAGCATTGGATGATCCTTTGTTTAGAATATTCCCTTGGCGGGATTTTCAACCAGATATCCCACCGGCGCGACTGGGTTCAGCAGTTTGACCTGCTCCGCTGATAAGTTGGGGAGTTGCTGGACAAGATCAAGGAACCGCTCGCTTTCTGAACGCTCCAGAATATCGTCGGTCAGGGTCTTGAACTTGTTGATATATTCCGCGCGGCCAAACGGGCGCGCGCCGAAAGGGTGCGCATTGGCGATGCCAAGCTCGTCTTCAATCGTCGAACCATCTTCCATGGTGACGACGACGCGCGCGCCGAAGGCTTTTTCGTTCGGATCGTGGGAGTGATAACGCCGCGTCCATTCCGGATCTTCAACCGTTGAAATCTTGTGCCAGAGCCGCACCGTGTCCTCGCGCTGAGCGCGTTCCGGGGCATAGGAGCGAACGTGGTGCCACTCGCCGTCCTGAAGCGCGACCGCAAAGATATACATGATTGAGTGGTCGAGCGTCTCGCGGCTGGCTTTCGGATCCATCTTCTGCGGATCGCCAGCGCCGGTGCCGATAACATAATGCGTATGATGAGACGTATGCAGAACAATTGATTTAACGCTGTCAAAGCCGCCCTTGCTTTCAATCTCTTTGCCCATGCGGAAAGCAAGATCAATTAGCGCCTGCGACTGGTATTCGGCCGAGTGTTCTTTCGTATAAGTCTCAAGGATGGCACGCTTCGCTTCGCCCTTACCCGGCAGCGGTACCTGGTAAGTCGGCTCATATGGGCTTTCGCCCTTGTCACGCGCCGTGCGACCATTGAGAATGAAGGAAATGACCGAGTCCTCGCCCTCGTAGATCGGGCTCGGCGCGCCCTCGCCGCGCATACAGCGGTCGACGGCTTCGATGGCGAGCTTGCCCGCATAGGCGGGCGCGAAAGCCTTCCATGTGGAGATCTCGCCCTTACGCGACTGGCGCGTCGTCACCGTCGTATGCAGGCCCTGTTGCACCGACTGATAAATAATTTCCGTCGGCAGACCAAGCAACGTGCCGACCGCTGCAGATGCTGACGGGCCAATATGGGCGATGTGGTCAATTTTGTGCTCGTGGAGGCAGATCGCCTTTACGAGGTTCACCTGAATTTCATAGCCCGTCGCAATGCCGCGAACGAGATCGCGCCCATCACGCCCGCACTGCTGCGCAACCGCAAGAACCGGCGGAATGTTATCGCCAGGGTGTGAGTAGTCGGCGGCGAGGAACGTGTCATGGAAGTCCAACTCGCGAACGGCCGTACCGTTCGCCCATGCCGCCCACTCGGCGCAGACCGTGTGTTCCGCCGGCAGACCGAACAACGTCGCACCGCCGGACCGCAGATGCGCATTCGCCATCGCCCGCGCCGACTTGATCGGCCCGCGGTTCAGCGACGCGACGCCGACCGATGCGTTGTCGATGATCCGGTTAATGATCATATCCGTCGCTTCGTCGTCCACCTCGACCGGGTCCGCCGCAACGTCCGCAATTTTCCAAGCGAGCTGGTCCTCACGGGGCAAGTTGTCCTTGGAGCGATGCGCGCGAACGTCATGGGTGATCATGGGGAGGTCCTTATGCTGGTGCGTTTTACAGCGGATCGGGCGGCGTTTTGCGCCCGCGAGAATTTGCGCGCCTTCCCTACTCCCGGCTGCGACAGGCTGTCCACTGGGGAAAAAGCGGCAAACCGCCTCTGGAAAACTTATCTCAGAAAAACAAAAGCTTAATCGCCATCCCGGCCAGCGCGAGGTAGAACACCTTCTTAATCAGCGCCTCGCCTTTCGCGACCGCCGAGCTTGCGCCGAGCCAGCCGCCAATGAAGTGACCCGCCGCCAGGGCGAGACCGAGTGTCCAGGCGATCTCAACATTTGCGGCGAATACCGCGAGCGATACGATGGAAAAGACAAGGGCGATGAAAACTTTGTGCATGTTGCAGCGAACGAGATCCAAACCCATCACGCGATTGAGGATCGGTATCTGAATGAGCCCCACGCCGATCTGAATAAAACCGCCCCAGAAGCCGGCGCCAACAAAAAGAATATGCCCCCATACGAGGTTGCGAGCCTTGCCGTTCTCATCCGTCGGCTTTTGTCCAGCGCCCGTCATCATGATGATCATGATACCGATCATGATCAGCGCCAGCGTTCTTTCAAACCAAACGCCTTCAAGCTTAACGCCGACATTGGCGCCGAAAAAGGCGCCGACTGCCGCGCAGGCCGCCAACGACGCGCTGAGTTTGAAATCGGAAAAGCCTTTGCGGAAAAACGTCGTCACCGACGCAATGTTCTGCGCGATGATGCCGATCCGATTCGTGCCATTTGCAACCGGGCCCGGAAGTCCCATGAACACCATGATGGGCACGGAAAGGATCGACCCGCCGCCTGCAAGCACGTTGATCCAGCCCGAGGCGACGCCCGCGGCGAAGAGTAATGCGACTTTCCAGAGTTCGACATCCATGATGGCGTCCTAGAACAAGTCGCGGCGGGGCGCCATCAGGCAATCAGTGCAATATGAAAGAAAACACGCTTCACACGTTGACTACGCTCCGTTCGCCTCGTCTCAATTGTTCTCAAAGGCACCTCGAAACAGAAATCTCAATATAAGGCTTGTAAGAACTCCAATAGCGGCGATGGCAGCGGCAAATCCTTGTCCGAATTCAAAACCGAACCCAAAAACTGCATATGCTCCGGCACTGATTCCAAGCGGTGTTAGAAAGGCCGCCAGGTAACCGGCTTTTCCATTCTTATTGTGAAGCCCTGACAGAACTACGCCTGTTAACAACGCCTGTACAAAGCCAAACATGTAGGAAAACGGGATTGTGAAGATGAAAAACAAAAGAAAAGCGCCAATCCCCTTCAGCACGCCAAGGACTGATGGGTCGGCCAACACGCCATAGTTGATCTCATCTTGCAGGCTGAACAAAAAGACGCCCAGTAAAAAGAGCAAACTACCAACTGGCGGGCCTAAGAACGCATAGATCAGTATTATTGATGAACGCGGTCTGTACCCTTGGCGCTTTTCACGCAGCCGTCGATTCAAGATTGTCATTGCAGCATCCCTGCCAGCGCGACAAGGAATGCGATCTCGATCAACACTGTGAGCGGTAGGCGCACCGCGAGATACCATTCCGGCGCGCCGCTGCCGCGGCGGGTCGCTTGCAGGTCATCAATAAGCAACAAG
>JANQOV010000026.1 GCA_028285645.1 Hyphococcus sp. | reverse complement strand
GCAGATTTCCGCGCCACGGAGCAGATCGAGCAGTTCGTGAACGGCGGCGATCTTAGCGAATATGGCGCTCGCGGCGTGGTGACACCGGACCATATTATTCGCACCAAGAATAACTATCTCATCACGCCTTTGCCTGCCGCTGACAAATTTGATGAGTTCAGGAACGCCGTGCGCGAGAATGTAGAGGCGTTCCGAGCGCGTTATGACGCCTATTTTGATGCAAACAACGCTCGCCTTGGCAGCGTCAAACGCAAACTCGATGCAAGCCCGCGGGTTGTATTGGTTCCCGGCGCCGGCCTGTTTGGTCTTGGAACGACAGCGAAGGCGGCGGCGGTTGCCGCTGACCTTGCGGAGATCACCATCGATACGGTGATTAAGGCCGAGCGGGTGGGCACATTCGAACCGTTGCCCGAGGCCGACTTGTTCGAGATGGAATATTGGTCCCTTGAGCAGGCAAAGCTCGGCAAGGCCAAGCCGAAACTGCTTGAAGGTCAGATCGTTGTTGTCACCGGCGCAGGCGGCGCCATCGGTGCGGCGACGGCGAAGCTATTCGCCGAAAACGGCGCAGCGATTGCGCTATTGGACTTAGATGGTGACGCGGCGCATCGAGTCGCAGAAGAAATTGGCGGCGCCCAGGCCATTGCCTGTGATCTCACTGACGACCAAGCGGTAGCAGATGCATTCGCTGCGGTCTGCCTTCGCTTCGGCGGCGTTGATGTGGTGGTGTCAAACGCTGGCGCCGCATGGGAAGCGCCCATCGCGGAGCTTGACGACGAAACTCTGCGCCAGAGTTTTGAGATAAACTTTTTCGCCCATCAACGGGTCGCGCGGGAAGCGTTCGCAGTAATGCGTAAACAGGAAACCGGCGGGGCGCTGCTCTTTAATGTCTCCAAACAGGCGGTCAATCCAGGGGCAAATTTCGGCGCCTATGGCTTGCCGAAAGCATCTACCCTGTTATTGATGCGCCAATATGCGCTGGAGGGCGGTCAATACGGCATAAGATCGAGCGCCGTAAACGCCGACCGTATTCGAAGTGGTCTGTTGACGGATGATATGATCGCCCGGCGCGCTGCCGCGCGCGGTCTCGAAGGAGATAAGTATCTAAAATCAAACCTGCTCGGTTTGGAGGTTACAGCGCAAGATGTAGCGCAGGCGTTCCTCAATCACGCCCTGGCGCGCAAAACCACTGGCGACGTAACCACCGTTGACGGCGGCAATGTTGCGGCGATGTTGCGATGAAGTACTTCGCTATGCCCGTTCCGGAAACAGCGAACTGAGCCCTTCTTCACTGGCCGCGCAAACGCCGCGTTCGGTAATCAGTCCTGTCACGAGCCGTGCCGGCGTTACGTCAAAAGCGTAATTCGCCGCAGGGCTGCCCTTAGCGATGATATCGACGGTTGCAATCCCGCCGTCTGGGAGTCGGCCGGTCATCATCCGCACTTCTTCATCGCCGCGTTCCTCAATTGGAATATCGCTCACGCCGTCGAGAATGTTCCAATCGATGGTGGTCGAGGGCAGGGCGACATAAAAGGGAATGTTGTTATCATGGGCGGCGAGCGCTTTTAGATAGGTGCCGATCTTATTGGCCACATCGCCACTGCGCGCCGTGCGATCCGTGCCGGTGATACAAACATCAACCATACCTTTTTGCATCAAATGACCGCCCACATTATCCACAATCACCGTATGCGGAACGCCGTGGGCGCCAAGCTCAAAGGCTGTGAGCGACGCGCCCTGATTACGCGGGCGGGTCTCGTCCACCCAGACATGAACATTGATGCCTTTGTCATGGGCCATATAGATGGGCGCCGTTGCCGTTCCCCAGTCTACCGTCGCCAGCCAACCGGCGTTGCAGTGGGTAAGGATGTTGACCGGGCCCTTTTTCTTTGCGGCGATCTCTTCGATAAGTTTTAGCCCGCTGGCGCCGATGCCCTTGGAAATTTCGACATCCTCGTCACAGATCTCTTCCGCTCGTTTCAGCGCCAGCGCAACCCTCTCCACCGGCTGCGCATTGGCGACCGCGTGGGACATCTCGTCTATCGCCCAATGCAGATTAACCGCCGTGGGCCGGGTGCGGCCGAGGCGCTCGGAAGCGCGGGCCAACCCGGCGTCAGAGGCGTCTTCTTTAAGGCCAAGAAACATGCCGTATGCGGCGGTCGCGCCGATACAGGGAGCCCCGCGCACTTGCATGGATTCGATGGCGATCGCGGCTTTTTCCAGCGTATCGAGCGTCACGATATCGACTTCAAAGGGCAGACGGACCTGATCGATAATTTCAGCCGCTGCTCCGCCCGACGCCGTCCAGATGGTGCGATAGGCTTTGCCGTTGATTTTCATGAAGCCTCCAGAATGATCGCCGCAACCAGCGGCTGAATCATGATATTCAAATTCGCCGTAAACCCAGTATCGGCGTGGTTTGTGCAGTCGCTATGTGATGTCGCATTGCGGTCGTGAACTAACATAGCCTCCGCTGCGAAACAGTATAAACTGCTGTGCGAATTTCAAACAGGAACAGGACTCTCTCTGGCGGCGATGGCGGACCAGACGCAAAAACTCGAAATCCTCATGTACCACTCGGTCTCTGATGGACCGGGACCGACCTGTATTCCCAGTGAGGTTTTCGCAGCGCAGATAGCGTCGCTTGCGGAAGCCGGCTATCATGTGGCGGATTTGCCGGACGTTGTCGCCTGGCGCCGGGGAGAGATGGAATTGCCGGCAAAGACAGCAATCATCACTTTTGATGACGGCTTTCGCGATTTTCGCGACGCTGCGTGGCCGGTTTTGCAGCGTTACGGATTTTCGGCTGTGGTTTTTCTGCCGACGGAACATATTGGCCGGCAGGAAAACTGGGTCGGCGCCAATGAGCCGCCGCGCCCGCTGATGAGCTGGGCGGATATCCGTAGCCTCGCCCGCGATGGCGCCAGCTTCGGCAGCCATTCCATGACGCATGCGAAGCTGCCGGAAATTTCCGAAGAACGATTACAATCAGAGTTGAGCTTATCCAAAGCGCGACTTGAAGACGAGCTGGGCGAACCTGTTCGCACGGTTGCGCCGCCTTATGGCGCGACCAGCGAAGTTGTTCGCGTCGCCATGGCGCAGCATTACGATGTCGCTGTCGGTACAGGGTTCGACCGCACTGACCGAACGTCGGACCTCTTCGACTTGCCGCGCATCGAGATGTTTTACTTCCGCAACGCGGATATCTGGCGCCGTTATCTTGATGGCAAGGCGAATGTCTATATGGCCATTCGGAGATTTGCGCGCAATCTGCGAAGCATGGCGACGGCCGAATGACTGACGGCTCGTCTTTGCGCATTGCACTCGTCACAACATTTTATCCGCCCTACAATTTCGGCGGCGACGGGCAATATGTTCGCCGGCTCGCCCATGCGCTGGCGGGCCGCGGCCACGAGGTTCACATCATACATGAAAGTGACGCACACGCTGTACTGGCGGGCGGAGGCGAGCTTGAGACGGCGTCTGAACCCGCGGGCGTCAAAGTGCATCGGCTCAAAAGCCGTTCGCCGCTGTTGTCGACGCTGCTGACGCAACAATTTGGATCGCCCATTGTTCAGCGCCGCCGAATTGAGGAGATACTGAGCCAAGGCTTCGATGTCGTCCATTATCACAACATTTCGTTGGTCGGCGGACCCGGAGTGTTGACGCTAGGGAGTGATAAGACGGTAAAGCTCTACACGGCCCATGAACACTGGCTGGTGTGCCCAATGCATATTCTGTGGAAGGATAATCGCGAGCCTTGCGTCAAGAAATCCTGTTTTACCTGTTCATTGAAACACAAGCGCCCGCCGCAGCTATGGCGCTATACGCCGGTCCTCAAAAACGCTGGGCGGCATGTGGACGCGTTTCTGGCGCTTAGTCAATTCAGTGCGAATAAACATAAAGAATTTGGCTTCCCGTTCCCCATGCGGGTGACGCCTTCCTTTCTGCCGGACGCCGAGCCCGCGCAGGCGACAGAGGCGGCGCGGCCCTATTTTCTGTTGGTGGGGCGACTTGAGGTCATCAAGGGCTTTCAGGATGTCATTCCAGCGTTTGACAATGACAGTCCCGCTGACCTCCTGATCGCTGGCGATGGAAGCTTTGAAGGGGAATTGCGCCGTCTTGCCGAAGGGCGCAACACGGTAAAGTTTCTTGGACGACAGACGCCGGAGCAGTTGCGCGGCCTTTATCGCGGGGCGCGTGGTTTGATTGTCTCGTCCCGCTGTTACGAGGTGTTTCCGCTGGTGCTGCTGGAAGCTTTCCAACAGGAATGTCCGGTCATCGCCCGCGATTTTGGTCCTTACCCGGAGATTATTAATCAAAGCGGCGGCGGGATCTTGTATCGAGACGAGTCGTCCTTGCGCGAGGCTGTTGCAACGCTTGCCAGTCCCGATGGTCCGCGTGATGAACTCGGACGCAGCGCTAGGGCGGCGTTCGAAGGGCGCTGGTCTGAACCTGTGGCGATAGATGCCTATGAGGCGCTGGTTGAGGAGCTGCGCCACGACAAGCGGGCGACTTAGGCAAAATTCGCTGCAACACCCACTGATTTCGTCCTCCGGCTTTCGCCAAGATGAGCGGAACGTTATGCTAGGCGGTAAGGGAGGCGCATCATGAAAAAAGTATTTCTCACATCCTTGTTGCTTGCAGCCGCTTGCGTTCATCAGGACGGGGTGGTCGAACCCGACCCTGCGCCGGTGGCCGACGCGCATTTCATCTGTACGGGAACTGAACCCTTTTGGTCCCTGGAACTGAAAGAAGGGGAGGCGATCCTCAAATTTGTCACCATGGCGCCGGAACCGGAGCGCACGGACTTCGCTGGCGGCTGGGCGAATATTGACGAAGACGAAGGGCGCTATGAATGGAGCGGCGCGCGTCAGAACGGCAGAGCGTTTGACGTGACCGTGACGAGAGCCTCATGCCTGGGAACCCGCGACGAGCCCTACGATTACCAAAGCTCCTATGGAACAACCCGCGCCTATGGCGAGGTTGAGCCAGGGTGTTGTGTGCGAAAGTAGGACGGATTTTGATTAGCTAAATAGCTACCAACTATAATCCGTACAGGGCGGCTGAGGCTCGCTGTCCATCCATGATTGTATTACAAGAGCGTTCTTGAAGGGATCGAGGATACTCGAACAAACTGGTTACGATCGCTGTCCGTTGAGCATGGTCTGGCCAGCTTAACTTTCGTTTAGGCCCGGACGCCTTATTGTGGCGTCACATTAATCGTGATCGTATCCTCATAAGCGCCGGCGATTTTTCCGGACACGTCGCCAATTGTAATCTTAAGCGGATAATTTGATCCCTTCAGTGTGCGCTCTGTTGTTCGATCAGCCATCACCGGACCAGATGATAAGTCTATTACTGCGCCTTCCAGTTCGGCTTGATAGCTAACCGAAGAATTCGTGCTGCTGTCGGTGTGAACCATTACGCCCCCATTTTCCGATTCAAATGAGATTGTTACGTCCGTGTTGGATCGCGTTTGCACATAGGCCGTGGCGCTCTCGCCGGTCTCCAGCTCGCCAAAGTCAATCCGATGAAACGGATCGCTTTGTTCGTCGAAGTCGCTGCTGGTGCCGACAATGTTAACTTGGGCGCGCGGCTGCGATGAAATGCTAATCGAACGAATAATTTCTTCTTTTGGCGTATCCAAGCCGGTTTCAAACAGTCGAATTCTTAATTCATCCGTATATACGCCTGGCGGCGTAAGTTGCCCCCGCTGTACGATCATCCGCACCGTCGCCTCAAAATCCGTTGGCGAATTCGCCGGCACAGTCACGATTAAGCCTTGAACGGGATCGATACTGTTTGGAATCTCCACATCATTAGAGTCTTCAAGGCGATAGACCAGTTCGCCCCCGCCAGCAGACATGCGGCGCACTCCCGTAAGAAGGCTAGAAAAAGAAAGGATGGCTTGACAATCAGTATCGCCCGTATTGCTGAGACGCAGGCGTAGATCCGTCACAAATCCGCCAATCTCAAATGGATCATAATCGCTAGCTTGAATTGGATCCAAATCGTCTAGCGTGGTTGAAGCACACGGGCTTCCGGCCGGACCGGGCATCATGGGGTCTTGCGCCGAAGCTCGGTTCAGCGGAGGTGGCGCCAAAACGATTGCAATGAGACCAGCCGCTGCAAATGTGATGCTCCGGCGTTGTCCTGTTAAGTTAGCACGCTTTCGAATGGCGTTTGTTTTTTCCATCGTTAGTCTCCAAGCGTTGTGGTGATGTCGCCAACGCGGACAAGTCCTTCGGCGTCCTCTGAAATCGTCAGTTCTCCAATGACGTCGTCGCCGTATGTAATGTCATACGTCCCCGGTGCGACGCGTTCTGCGACGAAGCGTCCAGCCCGGTTTGTGAAGAATGTGGATTCCACCGCGTCATCGCCAGATGTTGGCACCAACATGCCGCCGATGAGCGACGCTGGTTCACCGTTCGACTTTAGCAAGACGCCTAGCACTGTATTCGACGCAGCGGATCCCAGCACCACCGCGTAGCCGGAAAACGCGCCGGGCGCTAAAACGATTTCACCGCCGCCAATATCGACACCAGGCGGAAGATCTTCCACAACAACTGGAATCTCACGGCGCGTGTAACCGCGATCGACCGGCAACAATGCAGGTCCCAGGAAGCCCGAAAATGCGCGGCCGGGTCGATCTTCGCCACTGCCATCAACTTCAATTTTGCGCCCTTCGAGGCTCTTGTGCCCTGATACGACAGCAAAGCCGCTGGTGAGCGGTTGACCTACACCAAACTTGCCGTCTGCAAAGCCGACCCCGAAACCGAAATCGGCCCGTGCTATACGTTCGGTTTCCCGATCGCCAATCGTCTCTTTCACATAGATGTTTTGTAAGCGCGTCACAAAGCGGTTGTGGCGGTATTCGAAATCACTTTGTACGCCATAACTCTCGTCATTGCGCCCCAGGGTAACCTGAGCGGACCAATCGTTAACAATATTCTGCCGCGTGCGGGTCCACTGTAACTCCGCAGTATCCTGTTCAGTGTTGGCGATCGCACGCAAGCGCTGCTTTCTCCCGAGCGGCACCGACATAGTCAGCAGGGCCCGGTTCGAGGTTTCAAAAACGTTGGAAATGCGGCTTAACGTCAACGCCGCATTGACTGGCCCCAACAGTTTTGTCGCAGTGACTGAATAGCTTTTTGAAACCGAATCCGTTGTTCTGGACCGAGTAAAGTTTGCACCTGTGGCAAGTCGTATTTCATATGGAAACGTTCTGCTTGCCTGAACCGACGTCCGCCACTCCGTGTCGAAATTTCCCAATGGACGGCTCGGTGTCGCAAATGTTTCTGAGTTGTATTCCGCCGTAAGATCAAAAGTCAGCGCCTCTCTGTCCGAACTCAGGGGAAGCCGGTAGAGGAAGTTTACTGATGCGCCGGGGGCGGCAAATTCGCTGCGGCTCACCGCGCCATCGAGCGTAAAGTTTCCTATATTAGTGGAATAGATCGCTTGCGCGCCCAGCACCTGAACGTCACCATCCGCATCTGCGCTGACGCCGAAGGTTAAGCGGTCGGAGAATCCGTACTGAAAGAAACCTGTAAATGTCGGTTGCGAAGTATCATAGACATAGCTGCCCTCTGTTCGCGATCGCGGGAAACCGATGGAGACATTAAAAATACTCAGTCCAGGTTCCAGTTGAGTTCCACCTGCGAATATCGACCCGGCATATAATTCCGTACGCCCAACGTCGTCTTCCGCAACCAGCAGCACGTCGTTGAGGCCCGTAATCAAGCCCAAATCACGCAGATCGTAGGAACCAGGCGTCAGGCTCAACGTCTGCGTCGTCACGCCATTTACGACTACGTCGACAGTTGATGCGCGCTCTAAGCTAAATTGCGCGCGTCCAGTAGATCGCACATTCCGCAATGGCTGTATTTCATTATAGAGACGACCAAATGAAAGACCGCCCAGGAGTGGGGGGGCCTGTCTACCTAGAGACGTTATTGGGAGATCACCAAATGACAGCCGCAGCGCACTGTTTTCGAAATCGTGGAATACTAAGATATCGTCTCGTTGTAGCGGGGAAGAGGCGCCTTCCGTGTATCGCGCAGACCCAACGAAGTAGATACCGTCCGTACCAAATAGGTTACCAAACCCATCGACTGCCGCGGTCACCGGTCGGCGGCCACGCTGCGACGCAACTGAACCATAATTGTAAGCTTGGCTGACGCGGAAGGATGCGCCGATCGAAAAATTTGAAGGGTCGAGCGCGCCGCGCCGATCCAACTTGACCTGACCGCCGCCTAACCCTTGAATCTGGCGAGCGGTGGTATCCAGCAAGACAACGACGGCGACTTCATTCGAGTCATAGCGAACATCAACGCCTGGGGTTGATATATCGCTTGCGTTGATAACCCCGTCTTCCGATTGGCGAGCAAGCGCCTTTAACGCTCGAAAAGTCGATGGCGCAAGAACTGTCTCCAATAAGACAGCGAGCCTTTCAGGATCGACTGCAAGCGAGTTGTCGGAGCCGATTTTTGCCGGCATCTCTCCAAGAAGAAAATCATCAACTAGGACTGGCAGGTTTATCGTGTAAAACTTGACGTTGCTGGCCACCGCTTCCGTGCTGAAGCCCTTAGTTTCGGCTGCCTCCACATTCTCACTCTGGTGCGCAAATGCCGCATCGAACCCAGACAATGCGACCATTGCTATTGCGCAAAGAAAAGTGGGCTGGAGAGCTGAAGCACCTTCTTGCTTCAAAACGAACTCCCGCCGCCGCAAACGAACACAAGCCACCAATTCCCCCTCAACGTTTGTTTGTCAGAGTCTGAATTTTTGCGACGTTCAGTAACAACCGTGTGGTTTTTGTTTGGGCATGGTAATTTGAAAACTGAAATGCCCCTTGAGATTTATTCTCTATCGACAATTGTCAGTGTCAGAGGCGCCGTCGCGTTGAACTCGTCCGGCAATTTGACTTTCACCCGTCGTTCGGAGTTTCCTGGAACAACGTTAGCGCCAACGCCCGGATACATCTGCGCTGCTTTTCGAATCTCCTCACCAGAAGCATTCTTGAAGATGAAATCCTTCATGCTGAGCGGTATATACTTCTCACCTTCGTTTTTTATCACGATTTCCGCTACTTGCGGTTCGCCGCTCATCGTCGCGGAAACTTCAGTAAGATTTACCTCGGCGCCTGCACGACTGAGATTTACGTTCACATGATAATTCAACAGAAACTGGGCGCTTCCGCTCGTTTCGTCTTTCTTTAAAAACGTGACGGGCAACTGTTCTATTTTCACATAATAATGAAGAGAGCCAACTGCTGGCGGCTCACCCACATATTGAATGCGAATGTTTTGAGTTTTCCCTGGCTGCAATATAGTTTGGGGCGGCAAAACAACAAAATCATCGTCAGCAGCCTCCTCTTCACCGTTACCCACTGCGTCGATAATACGTTTAACAACAGATGTTTCGAGGGTGACTGGCACCGAATTAGTGTTTTCAACGCGGACAGTTGCGCTGGCGCCTGGGGACATTGGCAAGTCGACAGTTAAAGGGGAGATTTGATACGCAAACGCAGGCTGAACTGTGAAAAACGCCAACGCAAAGGCGAAAGTCGTAACTATAGTACCAAAATAACTCCGCTTACGAAGTACGTGAGCAAGGCGACTGCCTTTTTGAGGGCGCTGAATTGCCATGTTTACTTTCCCCAATTACCAAACAACTAATCACCAATGCTAGTTCAGGAGTGTTGTTTCCACAAGCAAAGGTTTGATTACAGAATATTCTTCTTTTCGTGCACGCATGCGTGGACGGCGGCTTCAATGAGCCGCCGTCCACGTTTGTTTTCTACTCGCTTGAGCAAATTTCGCTGCAAGCAAGAAGCTCGCTTCAGCGTTAGCTGATCGTGACAGTAACCGTCGCGGAGTACGAACCAGCGACAGGGTCGTCAGCAAAGTCGAGCAGGTCGAGATCAAGGTCAAACGCACACGGATCAACGCCGTCTACCGTAAATGACGAAGCGCTTGTGAACCAGTTATCAGCTTGGCTGATGTCGAGGAAACCAAAGGCGCCTGGGACAGAGCAATCGTCAGCAGGCTGGAAGACCGGGTCGATGTCCAGTGCGAAATCGTATTCTGCGCCACCAGGTCCGATCAGAGCGAAATCGCCGTCTGATGTTCCCTCGCCTTGGTCAACGGTAACAGTGTAGGTGCCGCCGGAGTTGTCTTGCGTCGTGAAGCCGGCGATGTCGTAGATACCCGTTGAAACCGACGGAATATCGTAGCTGGACGGCATGGTCACAACAGAAATGCCGGGTACAGAACCGTTCAGCACCAGAGAACCGGATTGTGCGAGCGCCGGACCAGCAATAAGCGCTGCTGCTGCAGCAAGAAGAACTTTTTTCATGTGATAGATCTCCAAATCTAAAAGATGTGTTGGAAAAAGCGACCCCCCAAGGGAATGGGCAAGCCAACTGACAAATGACCGCACGGGGGATAATCAAAGTAAGTTTTTAAATGTTCCCCCAAAACAATCACGTATTTGGCTACCCAGTGTTTCGATCAAGAACAACAACGCAGGAGATCAGTTTCGCGGCGCATTCGTATCTTGCGCACAATCCAAATCGGATCGCGACTTATCTTAAGGGTGCTTTACACGCGCATTCGGTTTGGGAATCGATCTTCAGATATGATCGATGATCAAAAGTATCTCACAAATGATCTTTCGTATCGTCCAAAAAACTATCCGAATTGTCGTCATTGAATCGACATGTTCGGCGTTGTGGCTGTTCTAAAACAAGGAATACATGTGAGTATGCATGAATACTTAAATGCAATGACAGAAAACTTGACAATCATGCGCGTATTAAAGATTGTTGCGTTTCCGAAATTTAATTTACTACCTCATTAGTATCGTTCTGTGATCTGCAATTCTGGGGGGAAAATGCGGCCTTCAATGCGCGCATCGCTTGTGGGCGATAGCCCCGAGCTTGTGCTGTGGTTTTTAGGCGTGAATGCGTTGGTCGGCGAAGCGCTTAAGAATGCGCTCGCTGAAGAAGACCTGTCCGTCACACAGTTTTATTCCACCGTTGATGAGGCGCTCGACAACGCTGGCGAAACAGCGCCAGACGCCGCCCCAGATGCCGCCATCGTTTTTGCCAACGCGCAAAGTGATGATTGCGCGCAGGTTGAACGGTTCAAGAAGGCGTTCGCCGACACAAAGATCATTGTTATTTGTTCTGACGGCATGGCGAACGACTGGGAGCCGTCTGTTCGCAGCGGCATAGTCAATTGTTTGCTGTCTAATAATATTCGCAAGCGCTACCTCTCCAGCTTTGTGCAACTTGCCTGCGCCGGCCATGACGTTGTTTCCAAGTCCTTGTATCTGCAAAAATCAGCGTCAGCTGCGCCCAGAATCGATAAGAGCTCGCTCAGCGCGCTTTCCGAACGCGAAAAGCTGATCATGGCGTATCTGGGGCAGGGATATCCGAACAAGCTGATTGCCCGGAAGATCGACAGCTCAGAGGCTGCGGTGAAGCTGCAGCTCCGGCGGTTGATGAAGAAAGTAAACGTGAGAAACCGAACCCAAGCTGCCGTGCTCGCCGCTAAGTTTGGCCTTAAGCCCGAGAAGAAGTCGCCAAGTCTAGAGGCGGGGCCGAATGGAGACGCGCCGTCGGGGCAAGACGAGCGCCGCAATAGCTGACGCCGCCTGTTCAGTGCGGGCTGAAGAGGCGGACCAGCGAACAGGTCATGCGGCGGCGATAGTCACACTGATTTCCTGAACGCCATCTTTCCCGCCCGGTTTGTTTAGACGGTGACCGGTAAGACTATAAGTGATTTGCGTCGAAGGCGTGTCATCTACTTGAGGGGGTATGCATAGCGAGGGCCTTGGCCTGCGACAACTGCGCTTAACGTAGACTGTTATTGGCAGGCCAAAGCCCTCGCTATGCCGGAGGCGTAACTGAGGGGGAATTCAAGGTAGCTCGTTGTGCGGGAGGCAAGACGATACTATGAGCTCGAATCCTCTGGCTGTCCGAAAGCATCAGTGATCTTTTGCCGAACTCTAGGACTTAGGCCCCGACTTGGCCTTCGATCCGGAATTGCTTGATGATGTTCCATTGCTTGACGCCTTGCCGCGATTGCGTCGCCTATTTCTTTTCCCACCTTTGTCCACGCCAGTTCGCTTGTTTTCTTTGACTGCGTCTTGGCCATCTTCTTCTCCAATGGTTTGTTCATCTGCGTCCGATGAGGTTTCGGATTCTTCATCAACATTGTTTGTATGGGGCTCTAGGTATAGAACATAATTTGGAATTGCTTCTTGGTACACGTTGTCGCTCAGCGCGCCTAACAAGCGGTAAAGCTCGTTTGTCGGTTCCAAGACCCGCTCAAAAAGCTCGTTCACTTCGTCATGATCTATAATGAAGTCATGGGACGGGTATCCATGAACTAGCCGATGAACCGTATCAAAGTCGGCGTTTCTAGAGTGTTCTATCAAGCGAAAACCATATTGTAGAGCGACATTCAAATCTCTGAATTCGCTCCCCACGATTTCGGGGTTTATTTGACTATATACGCCCGATAGCAGGCCTGAAACCATTTGGGCGCTAATTTCTGAGGCTATCCTAAAGCTGACATTGCCGCCGCTGCTGAGGGTGATACGCAGCATAAAGTGTTCGAAGAGCTCGAAGGCCGACTCCTGCAGACTTTCCAGAGCGGACCTAGACAGCAGCCCAGATTTTCGGGCTGCTATTTCGTTCTCCTTAACAAGCTGAACGTCAAGTGGACCGAGCTCTGAAAACGTGTCCATAATTAGTATATTCGCACCTAGGGCGATAAGTGTGCCCGCGCTTTTGCAATAACTCGGAGTACAAACAACAAAAAAGTCATATGAATTCTGAAATAGGCGAGCAATCTGGAATGCAGAATTTGCCTGCCCACCGTTCGTAGTTAGAATGAGAAGGGCTGCTGGGTTGTTCGATCCGCTGTGCTTCGCAGCAGCAACAGCAGCCGTCAATTTTCCGTACGAATCATTGTCAACAGATCCTGAAAACACGAACAAATCCGCATCAAATTGATCTGATACGTCTTTTGAGAGTTCCGCTATACTTTTATCTTCTTCCATATAGTATTTGCGAGAAAATTGGGCTCAACACTCGTCAAAAATAGTGGATTTCATTATCGTTGGCAAAACGTGCAATTCAAGGAGACCTCAGGTTAAACCTTGTTTCTTCGTTTTCCATTCCTCCGCGGCTTTCCTCTGACGCTCTTCACCGTCCCCTCGGATTTTTTGATCCTACCCTCTGAGGCTTCCTCTATCCTCGCTTCAACCGCGGACTGCCGGGCCAAGGGATCGTCGGCCACGGCGAGCTCCACTTCCTGCAAGCGCTTGATTTCATCGCGGAGGCGGGCGGCCTCTTCGAATTCGAGATTGGCGGCGGCGTCGCGCATCTGGGTTTCAAGGGCTGCGAGATGCGCCTTCATATTGTGGCCGGGCTGCAGGAACTCTGCGGCTTCTTCTGCGAAGCCAGCCGCGTCGGGTCTGGCGGCGCGCACGCCGCGATGGCCGACAAAGGTCTGACCGGCGGCGGCTTTGGCGCCTTCATCGTCACTGCCGGCGATTTCAGCGATTTTTGCCTTCGTTGATTCCGGCGTGATGCCATGAGCCTTGTTGTGGGCGAGCTGTTTTTCACGGCGGCGGTCGGTTTCGCCAATCGCTCGCTCCATGGATCCGGTGATCGTATCCGCATAAAGAATAACCCGGCCGTCCACATTGCGCGCCGCGCGGCCGATGGTCTGGATGAGGGAGGTTTCCGAGCGCAGGAAGCCTTCCTTGTCGGCGTCGAGGATCGCCACCAGCCGGCATTCGGGGATGTCGAGCCCTTCGCGCAACAGGTTGATGCCCACCAGCACGTCAAAGGCGCCAAGGCGCAAATCGCGGATGATCTCGATGCGCTCGATGGTGTCAATGTCGGAATGCATGTAGCGCACGCGAACGCCCTGTTCGTGCATATATTCCGTTAAATCTTCCGCCATGCGCTTGGTGAGGGTCGTTACAAGCACGCGCCCGCCCTGTTTCGCGACGGCTTTGCACTCGGCGATGACATCGTCGACCTGATTGGATTTGTCGCCGGTGACGGGACGCACTTCGACTTCCGGATCGACAAGGCCAGTTGGGCGGATCACCTGTTCCACAAAGACGCCGCCAGTGCGCTCCAGCTCCCATCCGCCGGGCGTTGCTGACACATGCACCGTCTGGGGCCGCATCTTCTCCCATTCCTCAAATTTCAGCGGCCGGTTGTCCATGCAGGAGGGCAGGCGGAAGCCATATTCCGCCAGGGTGCGCTTGCGATTGAAGTCGCCCCTGAACATGGCGCCGATTTGTGGAATAGAAACGTGACTTTCGTCACAGAAGATGATGGCGTTTTCAGGCAGATACTCAAACAGCGTTGGCGGCGGTTCGCCCGGTTTGCGGCCGGTGAGGTAGCGCGAGTAGTTTTCGATACCGTGGCAGGAGCCGGTTGCCGCCAACATTTCAAGGTCGAACTGAACGCGCTGCTCAAGCCGTTGCGCTTCCAAGAGCCTGCCTTCCTCGCGCATGATGGGAAGGGTTTCGTTGAGTTCTTTTTTAATGCCGGTGATCGCCTGCTGCAGCGTCGGGCGCGGCGTCACGTAGTGGGAGTTGGCGTAGAGCGTGATCTGTTCGAGATCGTCGGTCTTCTGGCCGGTGAGGGGGTCGAACTCGGTGATCGTTTCAATCTCGTCGCCAAATAGCGAGACGCGCCAGGCGCGGTCTTCATAGTGGGCCGGAAAGATTTCGATGGTGTCGCCGCGGGCGCGGAATGTGCCCCGGGCAAACGCGTTGTCATTGCGTTTGTATTGCAGCGCCACAAGATCGGCGAGGAGCTTCTTACGCTCAATGGTCTCGCCGAGCTTGAGGGAAAAGGTCATCGCCGTATAGGTTTCGACCGAGCCGATGCCGTAGATGCAGGAGACTGATGCGACGATCACCACGTCGTCGCGTTCCAGGATTGCCCGTGTTGCGGCGTGGCGCATGCGGTCGATCTGTTCGTTAATGGAGCTTTCTTTTTCGATATAGGTGTCCGTACGCGGAATATAGGCTTCCGGCATGTAGTAATCGTAATAGGACACGAAATACTCAACGGCGTTGTCCGGGAAGAATGCCTTGAACTCGCCATAGAGCTGTGCCGCAAGCGTCTTGTTGGGCGCGAGGATCAGTGCGGGGCGTTGCACCGCTTCAATCACCTTGGCCATGGTAAACGTCTTGCCGGTGCCGGTAGCGCCAAGCAGCACTTGGTCCCATTCTTCTGCGCCGATGCCCTCGTTGAGTTCCTTGATCGCCTGCGGCTGGTCGCCAGCTGGCTCGTAATCCGAGACCACTCTAAGAGGCCCTGACAGGCCCGACCGCTCCGGGCGCTCCGGCCGGTGCGGGATCCAGGCCTCCAGCGGGGTCGCCATGCGATCGTGGTAGGTCGCCATGGCTTCTGAAAATCCATGGTCCGTCACCGCTGCGGGATCAGTCGCAGGCTGGCTTGTAGGTTTTTTGCGGGTCTGTTTCGGCGCAGGCATGAACGCGAACATAATGCGAACGCCGGAAATTGAAAGGGGCAGTTAGCCACAAGTTCCAGTCGTCACAGCATGTCAATTGACGGAACCTATCACCTTTTCCTGCGCTGCATTATTGCCGCCTCTGATCGCCATCACAAACTTTAGCAAAGAACTGTATCTGGCCGAAGTTCCGTCAGCCGCCGTGACCGATAGGGAGCAATCGATGAGAGAGACGCGTGCACTCATCGCCATTGACGATGATGACGAAGTCGCCGCCTTAAAGGCGTTAACGAAGCAGTGGGCCGAAACCGGCGCGTCCTATTTGATTGTGGTCGGCGTTGCACCGAAACTGAGCGCGGCGATTACCAATCCGAAAGTCGTCTCGCTGGCGAAGGATGCTGAAGGCATGCTGCTCAATGATTTGCGGGAGCGTATCGAAGAGTTGCGCGATGATATTGATGCGCCAAGCGAACATCACCTTCAATGTGGGCGGCCTGCGGATGAGATCGTCAAAGCGGTCGTACTGCATCAGGCGGATTTCGTGATGAAAGCGGCGGATCGGGCTGTTGGCGTCAAGTCGCCAGTCTTTGGCGCGGTTGAGAAAAAGCTAATCCGCAAATGCCCTGTGCCAGTTTGGGTTGTCCGCACCGAGCGGGACCATGCGCCGAAGCGGATCGCGGTCGCCGTTGATAACACGCAGGCGATGACCAACCGCGCTGAGGCTGAGCTCTTAGCTGCCTCTCTCTTAAACCATGCAGTCGAACTGGCGCGACGTTTTAAGATCCAAAAGATCGATGTTATCCACGCCTGGACTGCGCAGGGCGTCGGTTACCTTTCAGCGCCGCGATCCGGTTTGTCCTCGCGTGACATCGAAGACTATGTCGCCGAGTGGGAGGATATCACCAGCAAATGGCTCAAGGAATTTGTCGCAAGCGCGAATGAGCGCTTCTCAAATCAGAATATTTCATTTGTTCCCAAATTGGTGATGGGCGAACCGCGAACCGTGATCCCCGCTGCAGCGGCGGAGATGCAAACTGACCTTTTAGTGATGGGTAGCGCCAATCGAAGCGGCGTGCCGGGTCTTTTCATCGGCAACACGGCTGAAGGCATTATCGATCGCCTCGAATGTTCGGTCTACGTTGTAAAGCCGGAAGGCTTTGCTTCTGTGCTGGCGCCGGGCTTGAAGCAAGCGAGTTAACCGGCTCCACCCAGGGTGCTTGCCTAAGGGATGATGCGTACTGGCAGACTCTCATAACCGTGCACGAAATTTGATCGGATGCGGACTGGATCGCCAGCGACTTCTATGCGTGACCAGCGGTTCAAGATCTCCTCCCAGAGGATTTTGAGTTGCAACTCCGCAAGGCGCCGCCCCATGCATCGATGAATGCCGCCGCCAAAGGACAAATGACGACGAACATTTTCGCGTTCAATGTTGAAGCGTTCCGGATCTTCAAACACCTTCTCGTCGCGATTGCCGGATATGTACCACATGACGACCTTGTCGCCTTGTTTGATGGACTTGCCGCCGAGCTCCGTATCCGCAAGCGCGGTTCTGCGCATGTGAGAGATTGGCGTTTGCCAGCGGATAATCTCCGAGACCGCGTTTTCCATGAGCGCCGGGTCAGATTTTAGTTTTTTAAGTTCCTGTGGATATTGATCGAAGGCGCAGACAGCGCCGGTCATAGAATTGCGTGTCGTGTCATTGCCGCCGACGATCAGCACCAGGATGTTGCCGAGAAAGTTCATTGGCTGCATCGATGCTGTGGCTGGGTTTTGCGACAGCATGGATAGAAAATCGAAGGCGCCTGGTTGTTTCCTGCGTTTGCGCCAGAGCCGTGTGAAATAAAACAGGCAGTCCTTCATTTCCCGGATGCGTTCTTCTTCTGTTGCAACGACGCCAAGGCCCGGCTCGGTCGTCGCCACGTTCGACCAGCGGGTCAGCAGGTGTCGGTCCTCGAACGGAAAATCAAATAGCGTTGCAAGCATTTGCGTTGTCAATTCGATGGAGACCGCCGGGACCCAGTCGAATTCCTCTCCCACCGGCAGGGCGTCCAAGACAGCTGTAGTGCGCGCGCGGATAACTTTTTCGAAATGCTCAAGGTTGGGCCGCGCCACAATGCCCGACACAGCGCTGCGGTGTTCGCCATGGCGCGGCGGGTCCATGGTGATCATGCCTTCAAGGGTCTGGTTGGCGAAGCGCACCGCGATAGCGTCATGAATGATGACGCCGCCATATTGGCTTGCCGAAGAATAGGCTTGATGGTTTGTTTCGACGGTCAAGATGTCCTGATGCGTGACAACAGACCAATAGGCTCCATAGGCGCTGCCTCTGCAATAATGCACAGGATCTTCCCGGCGCAAGCGCTCAAAAAACGGCCAGTAGCGTTCATTTTCCCAGAGCACAATGTTTGCGACATCGAAGTCGTCAAGCGGCGCTGTGGGAGAAGGCGCATCGGGCGGCATAAAATTCCTTTGGTATTGGGTCAGGCGAGGGCGCTTGCGAAGCGTTCAATGAACCACAATGCGGCGATGATCCCAAGCCCGTAGCTGAAAGCCAGGCGAACAGGTCGATGGTCAATAGGTACAGCGCGCGATGTGGCGGCATTGATCGCCCAACCGGCGCAAAACACCGCCAGTACAATAGCGAGTTGTCCGATTTCAACGCCGATATTGAAAAATAACAGTGCACTTAGTTTTTCCGTTTGCGGCAAACCAATTTCTGAAAGCGCTGCGGCGAAACCCGCGCCATGTACAAGACCAAAGCCGGCGGCGACAAGAATGGGCCTGCGCCAGGCTAGCGTCTCGCGGTTATTGCGGGCGATTTCTGCAGCCAGAAATACGATCGAAAGCGCGATGACGGTTTCCACCGCCGGGACAGAGACCTGCACGATGTTCAGCGCTACAAGAAATATGGTCAACGAATGAGCAAGGGTAAATCCAGTCACAGTGATCAGCACCCGTCGCGGCGTGCGCGCGATATAAAGTAGGGCTGCAAGAAACAGCAAATGATCGATGCCGCCGATGATATGCTCAACGCCTATGCGCAGATATGTTTGTGCAACGCTTGCAAAGTCCTCGTGCTGCGGAATGCGCCATATTGTTTCGGACGGATCAAGCACGGCTGAGCGCGTTTCGCCGGTCGCGAAGGTAACGCGCACAAGCGAAGAAATCGATGGATTATAAAGCGGGTAGGCAATCGCGACGCTTGCTTGCGAGAGGCCATCAGCGCATCGATAAGCGGACCGACCGTACAGATGACGGTTGGCGCCCGCAGTCTGCACGCCGGCGCACCCTTGCAGGGAAACAAGCGGCGCTTGCGCCGCCTGCAGCGATTGCGGGGCGGCCCATGACAACTGAACATGGCCGGCGTTGTCTTCTGTGATTTCAATAAAGAGCGGCCGTGTATCATGGGCGGCTGCGGCGCCTGCCCAAAAGCCCGCCCAGCAGATTGCTGCAACAGCAATGGCGATACGGCGCAACGTCATGGCTTGTTCTGCTTTGTACGCGTCGTCGGTTGCGCAAGCTTGTTCGATACGCTGTAATTGTTGACAATATCGTTGATGAATTCATCGGTCTGCGCGCGTTTTTTTGCACGCATCATATCTTCTTTTATGGTCGTTTCGATTTCTGACAATGACGGTAAGCGCAAAGGCGTGCGCGCAGTGATATACAACAGATGCGCGCCGTGTGTTGAATAGACAGGGCCGACCCACTCATTTAGCGGAGTTTCAACGGCAAAGATCGTGTCGGTTGCTTTATCGCCCAATTGGCTATGTATATAGGCACGGGTGCGCTCAACATAATTCGTATGAAACAAAAATCGGTCGCCATAACGAGTGGCGTCTTCGAATGATGCTTGTTCAGCGCGAAGCTGTGTCAACATTTCTCGCGCAGCATGCGCTAGGGCGGTTTTATCTTTGCCGTCTGGCGAAATGAAGACATGGGTGAAGGTGGCGCCAGATGGTATGGCGTAGTCAGATTTGTGCGCATCAAAATAAGCAGCGACTTCAGCGTCATCGGGCGTCGCAGGCGACGCCGCTGTCTCCGCCATGAACTCAAGTTTTTGCACCATGCGCTGGCGGATCACATAGTCGCTTTCCTGAAAGCCGAGTTTCACTGCTTCACGATAAAGCGCTTCTTCGCGGATGTAGTCGTCAGTCAACCGGCGTAGATCTTCTACATTCATTTGATCGAGCATGGATGCGGCGACGTCGGGTTCGAATGCTTTTGACCGATATTGCACAAAGCCGACCAACGCTTCGCGATCGACAACAATACGATCCTCTGTTTCCTCGGGGGCGATAACCGTCAACCCCAAGAACAAAGCCAATCCTGCACCCAGAAAATGTAGCAAGGGATCTCTGAGAACCTTGGCTGCGCGGGTCATCATCGCTTGTTACTGCGGCGTGTACCAAATGGGTGACGTATAAGCCCGCTCCTGAATGACCTCCGCATATCCTTCCGGCGGGTCTTCCCTCAAGGCTATAGAGTCATAGAGCGAGTTGCGCGGCGTTGGAATCTGTAAGACGCGCAGATAATAAAATGCGCGCGCTTCCGGGTCGAATTCGGGGTCTTGCCAAACCGAAACAAGTTCCGGCGCGCCGATAGAGTTGTCATAAAGCCCCGTGGCGTGGTCTACGCTGTCGCCGACTGGGGGAATTTTGCCGTCGGCGCCGCGCTGGCGATCGCCCGACCAAACGACGTCAAACACTTTTTCCTGCGCTTTGCCGTCTGTGTTGAGCCAACCTTTGACAATCTGTATACGATCGAGATTGGCGCCCCTGGGGTCTTTCACCGCCTGCATCAAGAAGGAAGGCGCCTCGCCTCTGGCGGCCCTTAAATCGCCGCCCATAGGCACGCCCTTGGCGTAGCCCGGACTGGCGAGATTGCGCGCGCCAAGGTCGGCGGTTTCAAATCCGTATCCGCCGAAGAAGCGCACGGCGATGCGCGGGCCGGTCGTGCCGTAAACTTCCCGTCGCTTGAAACTCGCGACGATCTCTTCACGCGTATTTTCCCGCGTCCATACTGCCGCAAGGCCTGACGCAGACATCTCCCAACCGGGCAGGTCCATTACAACTTCAGCTTTGTTTTCCGGGATGGAATCAAGCGCGAACTTTCCGTGAAAGTTGTTTTCTTCTGCGGACGCTAGGCCAGAATGGCTGTCCGTCGCGCCGATCATCCCGAGCTTATAGGGATTAACGCCAATCTGGTTTTCGATCTCCAGACCGGTTTTGAGGGCGGACCGCACATAATCAGCCTCATCGACAGTCGGCTCTCGCTGTTCGTCTTCGCGAAATTCAATGAGGCGGTTAAAAAACTCAAACCCCGCGAACTCATCATCTGGCGACAATAAAGGGTGCGTTTCTGAGGTGCCCTTAATTTGCGTCATTTCAGCGACAGGCTCCCAAGAAGCGCGCAAGCGGGCATAGCCTTCGTCAATTGGTTCGCCCGCAGTGTTGGTGCGCGCAAACATTTTGCCTTTGGAGATATTGGAATTGTGAGGAATGGAAACGAAGTCCGCCCCTGTTTTGCTTTTTGTCTCCCCGAGCCAATTCCATAAATCTTCGGGATTGGGGCTGTCGTTGGATGAAAACGGAAAGAACTGCTCTGCTTTGTCTTTTCCCGATGGCGTCATGATGACGCGGTGAAGATTGGCGCCGCCAGGCGTCGGCGTGTATTCCCAGCCAATGAGCGTTGTAAATTTTCCGGGATCGTTATGACGTTCAGCCGCAGCTATATTGGCTTTCCAATGGGCCGTCATGATCTCCACCTGATCTAGATCGTCAAGAAGGGTGGGATCTGATGCAATCCAGCGATATGCGCGGGCGCGCTCATCAGGCGCGGAAAACAAATCTGCAATGCGCCAACGCAAAGCGGTGAGCAGGCCAACTTTCGGCGGACGCTTTTCTTCTTCGATACCCACCGTGTTGATGCCAAGGATAAACATTCCAAAGGCGTCTTCGCCGCGGCCCGCCATCGCAAGGTCAATCAACTGTTTGCCAAGCCGGGTGTTTGCAAGGCGAGGGTCTTTGAGCGTCAGCAAACTATAGGGTACGCCTAGCATTTCTGCATGGTCAGTCACCGACAGGAAATCGAGTGGCGTTTCTATTTGCACCTTCGCGCGGGTATAGGGATGCACAACGGCTTGCCCTTTTGCGAAGCGGTACGCCGTGTCGGCAGTCGCAGAGCGGTTGCCCAGGAAATAAGCATCGACTGATAAGTTCGTGTGAAGATGCGTGTCGCCCCATAAAAGTTTGTCCGGGTTTTGCTGTGCTAAGGCGGGTGTCAACACTATCAAGCCTGCCAGCAACCCCGTGATCACATTTTTCATTAAAGTCCGTCCCGGTTGATTTTTGTTGGTGATGATAGATGAATCCGTGTTGCAGCTTTGGTTGTCATTCTGCGGGCCGCAGAATGGCTTTTGTTTCCAAAAACTCTTCAAGCCCGAGCGAGCCCCATTCGCGGCCATTGCCAGATTGTTTGTACCCGCCAAAGGGTGCGTTGAAATCAACGCTTGCTCCATTGAGATGAACTTGACCGGCGCGCAGCCGGTTGGCGACTTTGCGCGCATGGTTGATATCGCCGCTCGAAACATAGGCTGACAGGCCATAAGGCGTGTCATTGGCGATGGCGACGGCGTCGTCTTCGGTTTTGTAAGGAATAATCGTGAGAACTGGACCGAAGACCTCTTCTTGGGCGATCGTCATATCGTTCGAAACATTGGCGAACACCGTCGGCCTGACATAGTAGCCGCGCTCCAGCCCTTCCGGCTTGCCAGGGCCGCCGGCAATGACCTCAGCGCCTTCTTCAATGCCTTTGTTGATCAAGCCTTGTATCTTGTTCCACTGTACATCGCTGACGACGGGGCCGATCGCTGTTGCTTCATCGTCCGGCGCGCCAGGCGCAATCCCTTCAGCGCACGCCTTGGCGACAGCAATGGCCTCTCGCATCTTTGCTTCCGGTACGAGCATGCGTGTTGGCGCATTGCAGGATTGTCCTGAGTTGGTCATGCAGGCGATGACGCCTTGCGTAACAGCTTGCTGCAAATCTGCATCGTCAAGAATGATGTTAGCTGATTTGCCGCCAAGTTCCTGGGCGACGCGTTTAACCGTCGGCGCCGCATTCTTTGCAACTTCAACGCCGGCGCGCGTAGAGCCCGTAAACGAAACCATGTCGACTTCCGGGTGCGCGGAAATTGCTGCGCCGACTTCGGGACCAGTGCCGTTGACCAAGTTAAAGACGCCTTTGGGCGTTCCCGCTGCATCAAGAATTTCTGCGAATATGTGTGCGGAAACTGGCGCAATCTCCGATGGCTTCAGCACCATCGTACAGCCGGCGGCAAGCGCCGGCGCGACTTTGCAGGCGATCTGGTTGATGGGCCAGTTCCATGGCGTGATGAGTCCGACAACACCGATCGGCTCTTTGACAAGATCAAAATTACCGCGCTTTTCATCAAACGGAAAATCTTTCAATACTGCGATTGTTGTCTGGAAATGCGCAAAGCCCGATCCTGCCTGGGCCGCACCGGCGAGTTTTTTTGGGGCGCCCATTTCCAGTGTGATCGCTTCTGCAAGATCGCCAAAGCGCGTCTGATAGACTTCGACAATCTTTTCCAACAAAGCCAGACGTTCCTCTCGCGTTGTCTGGCTGAAGCTTTCAAAAGCTGCACGCGCCGCCTGCACGGCGGCCTCCACATCCTTCCCGTCGCCGAGAGAGATTTTAGCGAAAGATTCTTCTGTCGCTGGGTTGATGACGTCCAGCTGTCCGCTACCGTGAGGCTTCGTCCACTCGCCGTTGATGTAGAAATCCGTTAATTCGCGCATCACGTTGCTCCTTCGTTCTGAATTCATGCATAGCCCGAAATCGCCTTGAGATCGAACCCCTTGTGCAGATCGCTTGGCCGCGACTCCAGCGGCCTTTGCACGGCAAAGGCGTCTCGGCTAACACTTGCGGCCAGCGCACAGGCAACTGTCGTCACCTTCAGAGGTCGGCGATCAACAGAAGGGAGATAGAGCCGATATGAGCGAGCGCGTGGTAATTCTTGGCGGTGGCCATGGGGCCGGGCAATGCGCCGCCAGTTTGCGTCAGCATGGCTGGGCAGGAGAGATCGTAATCGTCGGAGAGGAAGTTGCGCCGCCATATCAGAGACCGCCTTTGTCAAAGGCCTATCTGGCTGGCGATCTCGCGGCGGAGCGCCTGTTTGTAAAGCCGCCGGCGTTTTATGAGAAAGAAGAAATTGACCTGAAACTGGGCGTTCGCGGCTTGAGTATCGACTGTAATGGCCAGGCGATCAAACTAAGCGACGGAACCGACCTTCCTTATAGCAAGCTTGTGCTGGCGACGGGCGCCCGCGTGCGTGAGCTGCCCATTCCTGGCGCTGACCTTGAGGGGGTTGGCTATGTGCGCACGATCGCCGACATTGATGCGTTGCGCACCCGTTTTCAGGAAGGTGCAAAGCTCGTCATTGTCGGCGCTGGCTATATCGGGCTCGAAGTAGCTGCAGTCGCCGCAAAACATGGGTTGAACGTGACTGTGCTGGAAGCGGCGGATCGTGTGATGGCGCGTGTCACCTGTCCGACCGTGTCCGAGTTCTTCGAGAAGTTGCATCGCGACCATGGCGTTGACATCAAGCTAAACGCCGCCGTCGACAGTTTTGTTGGCGACCATAAAACCATTGAAGGCGTCCGCATGGCGGGCGGAGAATTGCTGCCATGCGACTTCGCCGTTGTTGGTGTCGGCATAACGCCAAACACAGAGATCGCGTCAGCGGCCGGGCTTGAAGTCGACGACGGGATTGTCGTTGACGCCTTCACGCGCACGAAAGACGAGAACATATACGCTATTGGCGACTGCACGAGGCATCCCAGCGAATATTTTGGCGCGCCTTTGCGTCTTGAGTCTGTCCACAACGCGCTTGAGCAAGCCAAAACCGCCGCCATGGCGATTTGCGGCAAGGCGGTCCCCTATAACCAAGCGCCATGGTTTTGGTCCGACCAGTATGATGTGAAGTTACAGACTGTCGGCGTTTGTGCAGGTCGCCATGACGCAGAAATCATCCGTGGCGATGCGGCGGAAAAGAAATTTTCAGTATTTTATATGCGCGGAAATACACTTTTGGCGGTCGATTCCATCAATGCGCCAGCGGATCACATGATCGCCCGGCGGCTGATCGCGGCGAACCGCGAAATCGATCCGCAAGTTCTATCGGATGACACCGTCGATTTGAAATCTCTTGTGTAGGCGCAGAAATGACAAATTCTGAAAAACAAGGCCCGCTGGAGGGCTATCGCATCATTGAGCTGGCCGGCATCGGGCCTGGTCCCTATTGTGGGCAGCTTCTGTCGGACCTTGGCGCAGAAGTGATCGTTGTTGAGCGTCCTGGCGCGCGTATGGATTCTATTGACCTTCGCGGTAAACGTTCGATTACCGTTGATCTGCGCAAAGAAGGCGCGGCGGATCTAATTTTGCATCTTGTGAAAACCGCTGATGCGTTGATCGAAGGCAACCGGCCGGGCGTTACGGAGCGATTAGGTGTCGGGCCAGACGATTGCTTTGCGGTCAATCCAAAACTTGTTTATGGGCGCATGACTGGTTGGGGGCAGGAAGGGCCGTGGTCTTCCATGGCGGGGCACGATCTTAATTATCTGTCGATAACCGGCGCGCTTTACGCCATGGGCGACAAGGCGGGACCGCCGCCGCCGCCCCTGAACGTCGTTGGCGATTATGGCGGCGGCTCTATGTTCTTGGCCGTGGGCGTGCTGGCTGCGTTACTGCGCGCCCAAAAGACCGGTGAAGGCGAGGTTGTCGATGCATCTATCATCGATGGCGTCTCGTCCATGATCCACTTGGTGAGGTCACTTGCAGCGTTTGGTCTGTGGACAAACGAAAGGCAATCAAACCTCCTTGACGGCGGCGTTCCTTACTACCGTTGTTATGAAACAGCAGACCAGAAATACATGGCGGTAGGCTGCATTGAGCCGAAGTTTTTTACAATCATGCTCGAAAAACTGGAAATCAATCCGTCGGAATTTGGCGATCAGAACGACCAGGAAAAGCATGCGGCGCAACACGCGAAACTAGAAACAATCTTTGCGTCGAAACCGCGCGATCAGTGGGCGCAATTGTTCGACGGAACCGATGCTTGCGTAACGCCAGTGCTCGACTATGAGGAAGCTGCGCAGCATCCGCATAATGCGGCCCGGCAGGCGCTCATTGACGATGGCGTGCGCGTACACCCAGCGGCGGCGCCGCGATTTTCAAACGCTGCTGTCCAAACACCGATGGAAATTCCCAAAATGGGCGGTGATACGCGGGAAGTATTGAGCGAAGCAGGGCTGGGCGACGCTGAGATTGATGGGTTCGTCGATAGCGGTGTGATTGAGGCAAACGATTGAGCGCGTTCTAAAGCCCGGCCTCATAAACAGCACGGGCGATGGCGCGGGCAAGGCAGTCCGCAGCAGCGGCGGCGATGCGCGCCGTCATCGCTGTGCGCATCAAGGCTGGCTCTTCTGGCAGTTTCGTAAGTGCGCTTGAAACGCCGAAAACAATGTCGCCGTCGAATATCGTATGCGCCGGCCGGACCGCGCGGGCGATGCCGTCATGTGCGGTCATCGCCATGCGTTTGCATTCAACATTGGTGAGATCTGCAGACGTTGCAACAATCGCGATCGTTGTATTGGCGCCGGCGCGGGCGGCGCCCAGTCTTGAATGCGGCGGGAAGGGATCAACGCCATCCTTTGAATTGGGCGGCGCAGCGCCGCCAAACTCTTTATCGATTTCCCATGGCCAGGCGTAAAAGGTCTTCCCGTCCTCCATTACGACTGAACCGGCGGGATTGGCGGCGACCAAAGCCCCGACAATTATACCCTCGCCGAGATCGAGCGATGCTGAGCCGAGACCGCCTTTTTTCACGCCTGCTTCCGCGCCTCTCCCGGCGCCGACCGAACCGAGCGCAAAATCAGACGTAGCTGCTTTGACAGCATCTTCCCCCAGGCGCCGGTAAGGCGGCTCGCCGCCCCAGTCTTTGGTCCCCTCATTGCCGAGATCATGTAGCACCGCAGCAGGAACGATTGGAATGTGCGGGCCCTTGTCGATGAGTCGCAAGCCCACTTGCGCCTCTGACAGGGCGCTGACGACGCCGTCCGCCGCGCCGAGGCCAAAAACAGAACCGCCTGCAAGGGCAATCGCGTCAGCGCGACCCACCAGGTTTTCAGGGGAAAGAACATGTAGCTCTCGCGAGCCGGGCGCACCGCCGCGAACATCGACAGCGCTCACAAATGCCTTTTCGCAACGCAGAACGGTCACGCCGGTCGCGGCTTTTTCATCGGTCGCATTGCCGACCGTCAGACCTTCGACATCCGTGATCAGATTTCTTTTGCCGGGTTTCATTTAGGTCTTCTTTCCGTTCAGGCAACGTCGGCGGACAGATATAGCGCTGCGTCGATCAATTCGCGAGTATAGGGGTGTTGCGCATCGGAAAACAGCGCTTCTGTTTCGGCGCCTTCGACAATCGCGCCGTTTTTCATCACCAACACGCGATCAGCGATGTTGCGGATCAGCGACAAGTCGTGTGTGATGAAGAGATAGGCAAGCTGCTGGTCGCGCGATAAACGCGCAAGCAGGGCAAGAACGCTGTCGCGCGCGTGCGCATCAAGCGCCGATGTAGGTTCGTCAAGAACGAGGATCGAGGGTCTTGTCACCAGCGCGCGAGCGATTGCAATCCGTTGGCGCTCGCCGCCGGAAAACGCATGTGGATAGCGATCAATCGCCGCCGCCGGCAGACCGACTTGCGTCAACGCCTTAGCAGCTCTGTCACGCTGTTCGGCCCTCGGCGGGCGTTCTGTATAAAGATGAAACGGTTCGGCAATGATGTCGCCTACCTTCATGCGCGGGTTGAAGCTGCCATAAGGATCCTGGAAGACAATTTGAATTTGCCGCCGCAACCGGCGCATTTCCGCCGCATCTCTGCAGGGAAAGATCTGTCCGGCAATTTCGATGGCGCCGCTGTGCAAAGGATGAAGACCGAGCAAGGCCTGCGCTAGCGTTGACTTGCCGCACCCGGACTCCCCCACCAACCCGACAGTTTCGCCTTTGCGCAACTCGAAACTGACATTGTCAACAGCGCGAAATGCTCGATCCGGCGCGATAAAGCTACGTCTTGCAAGCGCGTAATTACAGGATACTGATTGCGCGCTCAAAACAATGTCGCTTCTGCGTTCGTTTGGCGTGCGGTTGGTTTCACTAGGGTCAGCCTGAAGTGAATTAGCAACCGCGCTCCGCGACTGCCGCTCGGCGCCAAGATCGAGCACCCGGTTCGCCATATGACGGATCACCGGCGCGTTGTGCGTGATTAGGATCAGCGCTGCGCCATCTTCCGCACAAAGCGTTTTAAGCAACGCAAGAATTTTTGCCTGGGTCGTGACGTCCAAGGCCGTTGTTGGCTCATCGGCGATGATCAAAGCGGGTTTCATGGCGACAGCGATGGCAATCACTACCCTTTGGCGTTGCCCGCCAGAGAGTTCATGCGGGTAGCGCGATGGCGGGATTTCATCAGGATCAAGCCCCACTCGCCGCAGGGTTTCAACAGCGACTTCGTTAGCTTCTCGGTTTTTTTTGCCGCTGTGGAGGAGAACCGTTTCGGCGACCTGCGCGCCGATAGATTGCAGCGGATTAAGCGCCGTCATTGGCTCTTGGAAAATCATGGCGATTTTCGCCCCGCGAATATCGCACATCGCCTTGTCTGATTTTTCCAAAAGGTTTTCACCTTCGAACAGAATTTCACCGCTAACTTCTGTGGCCCTTGGCGCAAGTCCCATGATCGCCAGCGCCGCCATGGATTTGCCAACGCCTGAGGGGCCTATAAGCCCGAAAATCTCGCCCGCCTTAACGTCGAAAGACAAGTCCTCAAGGACCAGGCGTGACCCCATCCGCAGTGATAGATCTTTGACAGAAACGAGGACGGTCATTCAAAGGCCCTCGCGGGTATAGAGTTTGCGCCGCAGGCCGTCGCCAATAAGGTTGAGCCCAAGCACAAAGGAAAAAATCGCAACGCCCGGAAAGATCGCAAGCCAGGGCGCAAAGCTGATCATGGTCTGGCTTTCCGCCAGCATTCGGCCCCAGCTCGGGGTGGGCGGCTGGGCTCCAAGTCCTACATATGACAATCCAGCTTCTGCCAACACGCCAAGAGACAACTGCACCGTCGCCTGAATGATCAGCACATGGAGGATATTCGGCAGAATGTGTTCAAGGGAGATTCTGGCGCGCCCCTTGCCGGCGGCGCGGGCGCTTAAGATGTAACCGCGCGTCCACACTGGAAGCGCAGCGCCCCGGACAAGCCTCGCAAAAACGGGAATGTTGAACACGCCAATGGCGATAATGGCGTTAAGGGCGCTTGGGCCGAACACTGCGGCGATCAAAATCGCGAGAATGATAGCGGGGAAAGCGAACATCAAATCATTACCGCGCATGATGATGTCGCCAAAAGGTCCGCGCAGGGCGGCGGCGGCAAGGCCAAAGGGAGTTCCCAGTGCGAGGCCTAACCCGACGGCGAACAGCGCAACCGCAATGGACGTGCGCGCGCCAACCATGATCATGGAAAAAACGTCACGGCCCAGATGATTGGTTCCGAACGGATTCGTCAAAGAGGGCGCTTCAAACCGCACGCTGACGTCAATGGCGGCTATGTCGTAAGGGGTCCATAGGAACGAAAGCAGGGCGGTGGTCAGGAAAACCGCGACGATCAACACGCCGAGCCAAAAACTCCTGGGCCAACGGTCCTTGTCCGCGTCTCTATAGACGGCCTCGCTCATGACTGCGCCGTCCGTCGCAGCCGCGGATCGACGATTGAATAAGCGAGATCGATAATGAAAGCCGCCATGATTGTGGCGAAGACGAGTATAATGACAATGTTTTTGACGACGATGAGATCGCGCTGGGCGATTGCCTGAAACACCAGCCGTCCAAGCCCAGGTAAATAGAATACGTTTTCTATGATCACGCCGCCGGCTAGTAAGAAGGCGAACTGAAGCCCAAGAATAGTCAGAACCGGGATTAATGCGTTACGCAAGGCGTGGTTGCGCAATGTCCTACTACGGCTGACGCCTTTGGCGCGCGCCGTTCGGATATAATCTTCGCTGAGCGTTTCGATCATCGAAGAGCGCATAACCTGCGTAAGAATTGCCGCCTGTGGAACAGCCAGTGCAATCGCCGGTAAGAGCAGCGCCTTCAATGCGGGGCCTGCGCCTGCGTCCCAGCCCGGAAAGCCGCCGGCGGAAAACCAGCGCAACGAAACGGAAAAAATCATCACTAACAGGATCGCCAACCAAAAGTTAGGGATGGCGATCCCCGCCTGCGCCGTTGTGAGAAGAACGCGTCCGCGAACACGTCGACGCCACGCCGCCGCCGCGACGCCCGCTGGAATTGCGATGGCCGTAGATAGAAGAAAAGCAAGAAACGCCAGCGGCAACGAAACAAGCAAGCGTTCCCTAATCAATTCGGCGACGGGCACGCGATAAGTGTAGCTGATCCCGAAATCGCCCGCGATGAGACCGCCGACCCAGGAAAAATAGCGGACAAGCACGGGGCGATCGAGACCAAACTCCTGACGCAATGCTGCAACGGATTCCGGATCCGCATTAAGGCCCATCATGAACGCCGCCGGATCGCCGGGTGCGATTTCGATCAACAGAAAGACAATGATTGTTGCTGCGAACAGTGAGAGAAACAGAGAGCTTACGCGTCCCGCAATGTAAGCGGGGCTCGCCTTCGCCAATGTCAGCACAATACCGACAATCATCGCCACTGCAGCAAGGGTGATGGCGAAAACAGGCAGATTGTTTGTTGACTGCTGGTTGAGAGAGGCGAGCGCTCGCCCCGAGTTACGAGCGTCGGTAAAGTCGTTTGCCTGCACCGGCGCATTCGCCCAGACGCCGGAAACATTCTTCGACCAGACCCCAATTTTTGGGCTTTGCGCCAGAAAGACATTGACCGCGTCATCGCTGATGATGCGTTGCGCCTGCTTGAATAGTTCGTCCCGCTTTGTTGGATCGATCTCGGAATGCAAAGCGCTGATGACAGCTTTGAAATTGGGGTTGGAATAGCCGAAATAGTAATCGTCGCGGGCGTAGATATCGATGTCGAGGGGTTCAGTGTGGGCGACGATCGTCAGGTCATAGGCCTTGTTAGCAAATACTTGGTCCAGCCACTGCGCCCATTCGATGTTTCGAATTCTAACGTCAATGCCGATAGCGGCGAGTTGCGCCGCGATGACTTCGCCGCTGCGGCGGGCATAGGCCGGAGGCGGCAAGGCGAGGTCTACCGTGAACCCCTTGCTTAAGCCTGCTTCGGCTAACAACGCCCGCGCTTTGTCGGGATCATATGAATACTGATCTGTCAGATCGACATAAGAGGGATGGTGCGGCGGGAAATGCGATCCAATGGGAACGCCATTTCCGAAGAGGGCGGCGTCTATTACGGCTTGCCGGTCGATGGCGTGGCTGAACGCTTGGCGCACGCGTTTGTCGGCAAAATGTGGCTTGGCGTTGTTAATGGCCAGAATGATCTCGCCTTCGCCAGTTCCGAAAACGGTCTGAAGCTGCGCTTGACGACTGATAAGGTCGAGATTTTCCGCTGCCGGATAATTGGGGAACCCATCAACATCGCCCGCCATGAGCGCTGCGAAGGCTGCCGTCGGGTCGGGGATAAAGATAAAGTTGATTTGTTCAAGAGCCGGCTGCACGTCCCAATAATCAGCATTGCGCACAAGCGTCACCAACGCGCCGCGCCGCCATCGGTGAAAACGAAAGGGGCCCGTTCCCACAGGGTTGATCGCGTTTGAACCGGCGGTTTCCGGCGCGACGATGACCGCATCGCCCCAACCTAGATAGGTTAGGAAGGCGCCGAGCGGTTCTTTCAGGGTAAAGCGAACTTGTTGTGCTGAGAGCGCTTCAACTTGCTCTATGGCCTGCCAGATGAGCTTTTGCGCATTGGCGGATGTTTCAGATCGGGCGCGGTCGAAGGTGAACACCACATCGTCCGCATCGAACAGCGTTCCATCATGGAATCGCACGCCTTCTCGCAATGTGAATTCGTAAATCCGTCCGTCGTCTGATATTGCCCAATCGCTCGCCAGCGCAGGGGCAACCGTTCCATCTTCCTGGATGCGGGTCAGCCCTTCAAATATGTTTGCGTAGACGATTTCATCGATCGCCGCCGCAGCGCCAGCGGTTGGATCGAGATTGGGCGGCTCAAGCTGCACGCCGACATTAAACGCCCCGCCGTCAGCGGAAGCAGCGGAGAAGAATAAAACAAAGCAGAACGAGATTAATCCGCTTATCAAGTGCTTTGCTTGCTTGTGGATCGCCGGAGGGCTGGAGTTCATTCAAATCTCAGCGTCGGTAATGCTCGCCGCCATTCGAAATCGGCGCTTTTTATGCTATCAGATTTTTATGTGATTTCAAAAGCTTGTATTGATATCTGAAGACTTAGCATTGTCGAAACGGTCCAAAAAGAGCGGGATTGTAGAATGCATGTGAGGCGAGTGAACGCGTGATGGAACGATATGTGATTTTTGGCGCTGGTCGCGTGGGCGTGAACATCGCTTCCTACCTTAAACATTTGGGCCACGAGGTCAGTCTCGTATCACGCCGGCAAGTGGAGAGCGATAAACCTTCATGCGCTAGTCTCATTGAAAAAGCGACGATCATCGCCGCCGCTATTCCGGATGACAAGTTGGCGGCGTGGCGGGAAGAATGGCAAACGGCGCTGACCGGCAAGCATTTGATCCATTTTTCCGGCGCCACGACGCTGGACGGCGTTGCAGGATTTCATCCGCTCTATTCCTTTCCGCGTTTGGAACTGCCTGCCGAAAAGATGAAAGGCATCGCCTTTGCGTGTCCAGCAGACGGGCCTTCATTTGAAGAAATATTTCCGGGCGCGCCGAACCCCAATTTCATCATCGAGGACGCGGACCGGCCGCGCTATCATGCGCTTGCCGTTTTGGCCGGCAATCTGGCGGGTTATGTGTGGAATGAAACGGCAAAGGAGTTTGCAGATTTTTCAGGCATCCCGCCACAAATAATCTTAGGGAGCTACCTTGCTAGCGTTGTCGATAGGTTTGTAGAAAATCCGACAGATTCGCTGACAGGTCCGGTTGCACGGCGCGATGAAACAACCGTTCATAAGAATCTTGAAAGCCTGTCAGATAGGAACAACCTCAAAGTTTTATATGAGGCCTTTGTGAAAGCGGCATGGCCTGATTATGAACGCAACGCTTAGCGAATAAGCTCTTTGACCCTGTTATCTTCCGTCATGATTGCAACGGTTGGCTTGTGTTCCTTTGCTTCTTCATAGGACATTTGAGCAAAGCTCGTAATGATCACTGTATCGCCCTTCTGAAAGTGTCGCGCCGCTGCGCCGTTGACGGCGACTTTACCCGAACCCGCTTCGCCCGGGATGACATAGGTGATGATCCGTGAGCCGCTTGAGACATTCCAGATGTGCACTTCTTCTCCAACCAAAAGGCCAGTCGCGTCCAAGAGCTCCTGATCAATTGCGACGGAGCCTTCGTAATGTAGATCGCATTCTGTCACTGTTGCGCTATGCAGTTTAACGCGCATCATGGAAAGCAACATGTCTCAGGTCTCCTTAGGCCTTTGCCTTTGTTCATTCATATCTGGCGAGGTTGAGTTCGGCGTGCTAACAGCCCGTCATTCAGCGGAGCCAGGCCCGTGAACGGAACGTGCGACAATCGCAAGCCATGATTATCTGTAAGACGAAATCGGAAATTCAAGGGGCGCTCGCTAAGCGCCGCCAAGCGGGCGAAACGATTGCCGCCGTGCCGACCATGGGCGCGCTGCATGAAGGGCATTTGTCGCTGATTGATGTCGCAAATGAGATCAGCGACCAGGTTGTGGCGACAATTTTCGTTAACCCGCTTCAGTTCGGCGCGAATGAAGACTTCGGCACTTATCCGCGCACGGTAGAAAGCGACCTTGAACTGTTGAAAGCGCGCGGATGCAATTTCGCGTTTACGCCTGATCGAAACGATCTTTTTCCCGCGGACTTCTCGACCAAAATATCGGTCGCGGGGGTTGGCGAGGATCATTGCGCACTCTCCCGACCGCAGTTTTTTGACGGCGTTGCAACGATTGTGACGAAGCTTTTGATGATCTTGTCTCCTGATGTGGCGGTATTTGGCGAAAAGGACTACCAACAACTCGCTGTTATTAAACGTCTGGTCCGCGATCTTGATATCGCAACGGAAATTGTCGGCGCGCCAACGGTGCGTGAATCGGACGGCCTCGCCATGTCGTCGCGCAACCAGTATCTTTCCGTTGAAGAACGCAATGTTGCGCCAGCCTTGTATAAAGCGCTGACTGCCGCAGCCGAGAAGCTGCACAGCGCAGATCACAACTGGTCTGAAATTCGGGATGCCTCGATCGAACAGCTCTTGGGCGCCGGCTTTTCGAGCGTTGACTATTTGCATTTCGTCGACGCATTTTCGCTTGCGCATATCGAAAAGGTTGATCGGCCTGGAAGACTGTTAGCGGCTGCATGGATCGGTAAAACCCGTTTGATTGACAACGTACCTGTTGAAGCGGCCTAGCGTTGGGCCTTTTTGATCGGCAGGGGAATTGTCGTTTTGTTTCCGGAATAGGTTTCCGCTTCTGTCGGGAATGTTCTTTCGCGAACCTCATTTGCGTATTGCTCAACCGCGGTTGAGATCTCGTTGCGCAGATCAGCAAATTTCCTGACGAATTTTGGCGTCTTTTCAAACATGCCGAGCAAATCCTCCGTGACGAGAATTTGCCCATCGCAATGCGGCGAAGCGCCAATGCCGATAGTCGGAATGTCAATCTGTTTTGTGATTTCGGCGGCGAGCGCTTCGACAACGCCCTCAAGAACAACGGCGAAGGCGCCGGCCTTTGTAACCGCATCTGCGTCTTCTTTGAGGTTGGTGCATTCTTCTTCAGTCTTGCCGACAATGCGGTAGCCGCCAGTGGCGCGGACCGCTTGTGGGCGAAGGCCGATATGTCCCATCACGGGCACGCCGCGATTGACCAGAAACTCGATTGTCGGCGCCTGAGCGACGCCGCCTTCGAGCTTAACGGCGTCAGCGCCGGTTTCTTTTAGTATGCGCGCCGTCGTTGCGTAGGCTTGCTCGGGACCCGCCTCATAGCTGCCGAATGGAACATCAACAACCAAGAGCGCTTTCGGATTAGCGCGCGCGACGGACCGTCCGTGATAGATCATGTCATCAATGGTCACAGGGATAGTCGTCTCATGACCGTGCAATACGGTTCCAAGGGAATCGCCCACCAGCAGGACGTCCACAGATGAGTCCAATATCTCCGCCATCATTGCCGTGTATGCTGTCAGGCAAACGATCGGTTCGCCGCCTTTCTGGTTTCGAATGGTCGCAACGTTGCGTTTTCTGGAAGGACGAATGGCTGACATGGCTAATCCTCTTCGGATCTTTTTCACGCTTGTTCGAAAAGACGCATTGCGAAAACAGTTCTGCTCACATGAGCGGAGAACGAATTCGAAAGGTCAATAATGTTTGAACTCGTGCGAAACGAAGCGCCAATACGCCGTTTTACTCGGCGGACGGGCCGCTCCCGTGGGTTGCGATGGCGCGCCATGTGGCGTCATTTTTCTCGACGCTAAAGCATTCCCCGGTTTGCGCCGCCGCGCTTCAATCGTGATCTGAAACGGACGTTTTTCTCGTCTTAGGCGCGCTACTTTGGTTCGCATCCAGATATTTAGCGAAAAACTCCGCGTGTTTCAAATTCTATCTCAATTTTGTGACAATCAAGCCATGAAAACAAATAGTTAGCGGGAAGGCCGCATTCAGAGGCTGGGCAAGTTAAGCCCGTTTTCGCGGGCGCAATCTCTGGCGATCTCATAGCCCGCATCTGCATGGCGCATCACCCCGCTTGCCGGGTCGTTCCACAGCACCCGTTCCAAGCGACGCGCCGCTTCATCGCTGCCGTCTGCAACGATCACCATGCCCGCATGTTGCGAAAAGCCCATGCCGACGCCGCCGCCATGGTGGAGCGACACCCAGGTAGCGCCCGATGCGGTGTTAAGGAGGGCGTTTAACAGCGGCCAGTCCGAGACCGCATCAGAACCGTCCTTCATGGCTTCGGTCTCGCGGTTAGGCGAGGCGACGGAGCCTGAATCAAGGTGATCCCGGCCGATTACGACGGGTGCGGAAAGTTCACCTGAATTTACCATCTCGTTGAACGCAAGACCAAGGCGGTGCCGTTGACCGAGACCCACCCAGCAGATGCGCGCCGGCAATCCCTGAAAGGCGATGCGCTCGCGGGCCATGTCGAGCCAGTTGTGAAGATGCGAATCGTCAGGGATCAGTTCTTTGACCTTCGCATCGGTTTTATAAATGTCTTCCGGGTCGCCTGAGAGGGCAGCCCAACGGAAAGGTCCAATCCCGCGGCAAAACAACGGGCGCACGTAAGCCGGGACAAAACCGGGAAATGCAAACGCGTTTTCAAGTCCTTCTTCCTTTGCAACCTGGCGAATGTTGTTGCCGTAATCGAGGGTCGGCACGCCTGCATCCCAGAAGCCGACCATGGCTTCAACATGGACCTTCATTGACTTCCGCGCCGCGCGTTCAACTTCATCAGGCGCCGTCTCGCGCTTATCCCGCCATTCGGCGACGGTCCAGCCTTGGGGCAGATAGCCGTTAACCGGATCGTGGGCTGAAGTTTGATCAGTTACGATGTCGGGTCGCGCCGCAGGATTGTCTTTGGCGCGCTCATAAATTTCCGGGAAAATATCGGCGGCGTTACCGAGGAGGCCGACGGACTTGGCTTCGCCGGCCTTGGTCCAGCACTCGATCAGCGCCAGCGCTTCTTCAAGCGAAGTTGCTTTTTCGTCTACATATTTGGTGCGCTGGCGGAAATCGATGCGGGTTTCGTCGCACTCAACAGCAACGCAACAGCCGCCGGCTAACACAGCCGCGAGAGGCTGCGCGCCGCCCATGCCGCCTAAGCCCGCCGTCAAAATCCATTTTCCTTTCAGGTCGCCGTCATAATGTTGGCGGCCCGCCTCTTTGAAGGTCTCATACGTACCCTGAACAATGCCCTGACTGCCGATGTAAATCCACGAGCCAGCCGTCATCTGGCCGTACATCATTAGCCCCTTCCGATCAAGCTCGTTGAAATGTTCCCAATCCGCCCAATGCGGTACGAGATTGGAATTGGCGATCAGCACGCGCGGCGCGTCTTTGTGGGTTTTGAAAACACCTACCGGTTTGCCTGACTGCACGCAGAGCGTTTCGTCATCCCCGAGCGTTTTCAATGTCTCGACAATACGGTCGAAATCATCCCAGGTGCGCGCCGCGCGACCGATGCCGCCATAGACAACCAGTTCGTGCGGATTTTCCGCCACATCCGGATCGAGGTTGTTCATCAACATGCGCATGGGCGCTTCAGTGAGCCAGCTCTTGGCCGTAATCTCGGATCCATGAGGAGCGCGAACGGTACGGGCATTTTTTCGGGGATCGGTCATTGTTTCTGCTCCATCGCGAGTTCGAGCGCTTCATCTTTGATCACTTCGAAAATTCTTTTGAGCCGCGGTCGCAACGTTTTTGCTTTCGCCGCGTCAAAATTCCACGGCGGTGCTTCAGTCATGTAGGTCCGCTGCGCGATTTCTATTTGGATTGCGTGAACATTGTTCGCCGGGTCGCCATAATGGCGGGTGGTCCAGCCCCCTTTGAAGCGGCCATTGAGCACGGTGGAGTATGGCGATGACGCCGCAACTTCATAAGCAAGCTGCCCAATCCGCGGATGACAACTTGCGCCGCTATTTGTGCCGATATTCAACGCGGGCAATTCGCCTTCAAAAAGATAGGGAATATGCGAGCGGATTGAGTGACAGTCATAAAGAACCACAACGCCATGTGTTTCTTTTGTGCGGGCGATCGCGCGCTCGATTTCCGCATGATACGGCGCATGAAATTTTTTGCGGCGTTCTTCAATTTCTGCGGTATTCGGTTGAGCGTCATCATTCCAGATCGGATCGCCGTCAAAGTCGGTCAGCGGAACAAGGCTAGTCGTATTCTGTCCGGGATAGAGAAGTTCATCGTCAGGCGATCGGTTTGCATCGATAACGTAGCGATGAAAGTTTGCTTTGATGAAGGTCGCGTCAGGCGCCAGCCCTTCATAGAGGCGGTCCACATGCCAGTCTGTATCCGCTAGTACGCGTCCTGTTTCATTAAGCCTAGTTTGAATTTCAGTCGGAATGAATGTTCCCGCATGGGGCGTCGCCAATATCAGCGGGCTGTCGCCCTCGGTGACAGTGACCGGCGCTTCCATCACCCAATACGCCAATCAAGCGTTGCAACATTGCCGATTACGTCAACGAGCTTACCCTCGCGCACCAATTCGCCAGCGGCGGCCAAATCATCCGCCATATAGCGATCACTTTCCAATGCCGGAACGGTTTCGCGCAACAGGGCGATAACATCTTTCAAGGGATTGCTGGTTTCGAGCGGCGCACGCAGCCAGATCCCTTGCGCGCCTGTCAACAATTCGATCCCGACAATCTGCGATAGGTTTTTGTTCATGGAGCCAAGCCGGCGCGCGCCATGGCAGGCCATGGAAACATGATCTTCCTGATTGCAGGAGGTTGGCGTTGAATCGATAGAGGAGGGCGCAGCCCGTTGTTTGTTTTCGGACATCAGTGCAGCAGAGGTGACTTCCGCGATCATGAAACCGGAGTTAACGCCGGGATCAGGCGACAAAAACGCCGGCAAGCCATAACTCAATGTCGGGTCGACCATTAGCGCAATGCGGCGCTGGGCGATCGACCCAACTTCGGCGACTGCAAGGGCGATCTGATCCGCCGCAAACGCGACTGGCTCTGCGTGAAAATTACCGCCGGAGATAATAGAGCCGTCCTCGAACACCAGCGGATTGTCGGTGGCGGCGTTGGCCTCGATTTCAAGAGTCCTGCCGGCTTGGCGCAAAAGATCGATGCACGCGCCCATCACCTGTGGCTGGCAGCGAATGCAATAGGGATCCTGTACGCGGTTATCATCAATGCGGTGGCTTTCGCGAATCTTGGAACCGTCCATGATCGCCCGCAAAAACACCGCAGCATCGATCTGACCCTGATGGCCGCGCACGGATTGAATCTCTGTACGAAACGGCGCTGCAGAGCCCATGGCAGCGTCTGTTGAAAGCGCGCCGGTAATCAGAGCAGAACGGGCGGCGCGCCAAGCGTCAAACAAGCCGACCAGCGCAAGCGCCGTTGAGACTTGCGTGCCATTGATAAGACCAAGCCCTTCCTTGGGGCCCAATACGATGGGATTCATCCGCGCCGCCGCCAACGCATTCGCCGCCGGCATGCGATCGCCTCGGAACCAGGCTTCGCCTTCGCCGATCATCGCCGCCGCCATATGCGCGAGGGGCGCCAGATCACCCGATGCGCCGACCGATCCTTGCGACGGCGCAACTGGTACGACGTCGTTTGCCAACATTTTTTCGAGATGACGAATAGTGTCGAGGCGCACACCCGATACGCCGCGACCAAGTGAAATTAGTTTCAGCGCCATAATGAGACGCATCACGGCGGGCTCGATCGGATCGCCAACGCCGGCGCTGTGAGACAAAATCAAATTGCGCTGCAAGGTTTCAATGTCTTTTGAATCGATACGCTTGTTGGCGAGTTTTCCGAAGCCTGTGTTGACGCCATAAACCGGCGCCTCGCCTGTGGCCGCTTTGGCGAGGATATCTGCAGAAGCCTTGATGGCGCTTTCACATGCGGGGTCAAGCGCTGCTGGATGTTGGTCTCTGTACAGTGCTTCAAGATTCGCCAGGGAAACAGCGCCGGGCTTCAGGTAAACCGTCATATTTTGCCTTTATAGACTCGGAATTTCAACAGGTTATCGCCGATATGATAGGCAAGTTCGGCAGGGTGCTCCGCCCGCCAGACAGCCAGATTAGCGGCTTTTCCCGGAATAATCGCTCCGTGACTTTCCTGCAAGCCGAGCGCCCGAGCCGCCTCCCGCGTTGCGCCGGCAATCGCTTCTTCCGGGGTGAGCCGAAACAACGTACACGCCATATTCATTGCTAAGATTATCGACGTCATTGGCGACGTGCCGGGGTTCGCATCCGTCGCAACAGCCATGGGAACGCCGGCCGCACGCAGCGCGTCAATGGGCGGCAGCTTTGTCTCCCGCAAATAATAAAAGGCTCCGGGCAGCAACACCGCGACGGTTCCTGCATCCGCCAATGCGCCGACATCATCGGGCGCAAGATATTCCAGGTGATCGGCGGAAAGCGCGCCATAGCGCGCCGCCAGCTTGGCGCCGCCAAGATCGGAAAGTTGCTCTGCGTGTAACTTCACAGGCAAGTCGAGGTCGCGGGCTTTCATAAACACCTGCTCGATTTGCTTCGGCGAAAAGCCGACGCCTTCGCAAAAGCCGTCCACCGCATCAACCAAGCCCTCCGCTTTTGCGGCGGGCAGCATGTCATTGCAGACGTGATCGATATAGGCGTCGGCGCGCCCCGTATATTCCGGCGGGACGGCATGGGCGCCGAGAAAGGTCGTCTGAATATCAACAGGACGTTCCCCTGCAAGACGCCGCGCTACGCGCAGCATTTTGAGTTCAGTCTCAACGTCTAGCCCGTAGCCGGATTTTATTTCGATCGTCGTCACGCCCTCGGCGATGAGGCGGTCAAGGCGTATAAGCGCCGATGCTACAAGATCATCTTCACTGGCGGTGCGGGTCGCCTTGACGGTGGAGATGATTCCGCCGCCGGCTTTGGCGATTTCCTCATAGCTCGCGCCCTTAAGGCGCGCTTCAAATTCCCGGGCGCGGTTGCCGCCATAGACGAGGTGGGTGTGGCAATCGATGAGGCCGGGGGTGATCAGGCCGCCTTCGCAATCGACAGTCTCTTTTGCCGCCGGCGCCGCAGTTCGCGGGCCCACCCAGGAGATTTTGTCTCCCACGACGGCGACCGCGCTATCATCGATCAGCCCATAAGGGGTCTTGCCGTTCAAGGTCGCAACGCGGGCGTTAGCAAAGACGGTGTCCGCCGTCATGCTGCATCCCTCCACAATTCCATTCGCTGGCGAGCGCCCCTATACATGCGGCGGAAGCTATCAGGCGCCGTTAGATGAGCAAACTGTTTTTCAAGAACGCCTTGTTGCCCGACGGGTGGGCGGAAAACGTCACTGTCGAGATTGGCGCCGATGGCCGCATCGTTTCCGCAACTGCGAATACGCCGCCGCAAGGGGCTTCGTTCGATGGGGCGGTTGCCGTACCGGGAATTGGCAATCTGCATTCGCATGCGTTTCAGCGGGCGTTCGCCGGCCTTGGCGAGTGGCGGGGCAAAGACGATGATGATTTCTGGTCCTGGCGGGAGGTGATGTATCGCTTTGTTGAGCGCCTGACGCCGGACGATCTCAACGCCATCGCCACTATGGCGTATATCGAGATGCTGGAAGCGGGCTACACAAGCGTCGGCGAGTTTCACTATGTGCATCACCGGCCTGATGGGCGTGCTTATGACGACGTCGGTGAAATGACGGTGCAGGTTATCGAGGCGGCGCGCGTATCGGGGATTGGGTTAACGCTGCTACCTGTGCTCTATGCTTATGGCGACTTCGGCGCAAAACTCCTCGTGGGCGCACAATTGCGATTTCGTCATGACGCGGACTCTTTTCTAAAACTCGTCGTTCGTTGTCGTGAGTTGGCGGCAGATAGCTCAGAAATGAATGTCGGGATTGCGCCGCATTCCCTACGGGCGGTTTCGCCGGAAATGCTGTCGGCGGTGCTTGCAGCGACAACTGACGGCCCGGTTCATATCCATATCGCCGAGCAGGAAAAAGAAGTCGACGCCTGCGTTGCGTGGTCGGGTGCGCGGCCCGTCGAATGGCTGCTCGACCAGCTGCAGGTCGATACGCGTTGGTGCCTTGTTCACGCCACGCACATGACCGACGCGGAAACCCAAAATCTTGCCGCGAGCGGCGCCGTAGCGGGGCTTTGCCCGACAACCGAAGCCAATCTTGGCGACGGGATTTTCAACGGCGTCGAATACCACGCCGCTGGCGGACGGTGGGGTGTCGGCTCCGACAGTCACATCAGGATCGATGCTGCCGAGGAACTGCGCCTGCTTGAGGTCAGCCAACGCCTTCGGGATCACAGCCGGTTGAAACTGGCAGGCGCTGGGCGAGCTAATGGTCGGACGCTCTTCGACAGCGCGGTCGCCGGCGGCGCGCAGGCGCTGGGACATGGAAGCAGCGGCATGACCCCCGGCGCTCGGGCGGACATCATTTCCCTTGATCCGGATCATCCTTCGCTCATCGGCCGCGCCGGGGATGACTGGCTTAATGGCTGGATTTTGGGCGGCGATAGGACTTGCGTTGCCGATGTATGGTCAGCCGGTCGGCATGTGGTCAAAAATCGGGTTCATAAACACCGTCAAGCGGCGATAGGGCCCTACCGTCTGGCGTTAGCGCGATTGACTGCCTAAATCCATCGCAGTAGCGCCGCGGCGGACTGTCTCTTTGTTGTGGGGGCCCGGTTCAGGCATAAGGATGTCATGTTTTGGAGGCGTTCTAACCGATGATCCCTGAGGTGGGCAATTTTGCACTGGTCGCTGCATTGATGGCGGCGATCTACCAGGCGGTTTTTCCCTTCGCCGGCGTGCTTGGCCGGGACCAGGCGCTGGCGGCGACAGCGGCAAGCGCCAGCATTGCACAATTGGGGCTTGTCCTCCTTGCCTTCATCCTCCTGACCATCGCCCATGCTACGTCGGACTTCTCGGTGCTGAATGTGGTCCAGAATTCCCACACGGCAAAACCATTCGTCTACAAATTAACCGGCGTCTGGGGCAATCATGAAGGGTCGATGTTGCTTTGGGTGTTGATCCTAGCGCTGTTTGGCGCAGCGCTGGCCGGCGTGCGCAATGAAGACGCCAAATTGAAAGCAAAGACGCTTGCCGTGCAAGGCGCCGTGGCGGCGGCGTTTCTCGCCTTTATCATCTTTACTTCTAATCCCTTTGCGCGAGTGTTTCCGGCGCCCGCGGACGGCATGGATTTGAATCCGTTGTTGCAGGACCCGGGCCTCATCATCCACCCGCCGTTTTTGTATCTCGGTTATGTCGGCTATTCGGTCGTCTTTTCTTTCGCCGTCGCCGGGCTGCTGCGCGGTAAGATCGATGCGGATTGGGCCCGCGCCGTTAGACCCTGGGCGCTTGCCGCCTGGGTGTTCTTGACCATCGGCATCGCGCTCGGAAGCTGGTGGGCTTATTACGAACTTGGCTGGGGCGGATTTTGGGCTTGGGATCCGGTTGAAAACGCATCCTTCATGCCGTGGCTGGCGGGGACCGCCTTCTTGCATTCGGTGCGGGTGCTTGAAAAGCGAGATGGCCTGAAAGTCTGGACGGTGTTGCTGGCGATCCTTGCCTTTTCCTTAAGCCTTGTCGGCACATTCCTGGTGCGGTCCGGGATTTTGACCTCCGTTCACGCCTTCGCCGTCGATCCGACGCGAGGCGTGTTTATTCTTGCCATTCTCGGCGCCGCGATTGGCGGTTCGCTTTTGGTGTTCGCTCTGCGCGCGCCGCTTTTGAAATCAACCGCAGCATTTTCACCGGTCAGCCGAGAAGGGGCGATCCTCTTCAACAATATTCTGATGAGCACCGCTTGCGTTACTGTGTTTGTAGGCACGTTCTATCCGTTGTTTATCGACGTCCTTACAGGACAGCGCATTTCCGTCGGGGCGCCATACTTCAACGCAGTGTTCCGGCCGATCGGGCTCATCCTGTTTCTCGTCATTGCACCGGCGGCGGCGCTTGGCTGGAAGAACGGAGACATCAGCGGCGCGTTGCGAAGGCTATGGCCTGCGGGCTTGGCGGCGCTAGCAGTATTCGCGTTAGCGCTATTCATCGCCTGGCCGAAACACGCAACAGCAGCAGTCGGCGCCGGTCTCGCGGTTTGGGCGGGCGCCGGAACAATCATCGACTTCTTACGGCGTATCAATGTGCGGGCGAACAGTATCGGCGGCGCCCTTGCCAATATCGGCGCGCTGCCGCGATCCTATGTGGGCATGAGCCTCGCGCATCTTGGGGTCGCTATTGTGCTGATCGGCATTCTTGGCGCCGGTTTATGGCGCAGCGAGAAAGTTGTGTTTATGCAGCCTGAAGAACGCGTGGTGATCGGTGGTTATGATGTACGGCTCGACGCCATCATCGAGCGCGAAGGACCGAATTTCATTGCAGAAACAGCGACGTTCACGGTGATGCGAGAGGAACGCATGCTGCGGGCGCTGTCGTCCGAGCGCCGCTATTATCCAGTACGCGGCATGCAGACCACAGAGGCTGGCATTTGGACCAGCCTTAAAGGCGATCTTTACCTCACCGTCGGCGAACGCCATCCCGAACGCGGGCAGGTGGTGCGCGCATTTTATAACCCCTTCGCGGTCTGGATGTGGATTGGATCCGGCGTTATTACCCTTGGCGGCGCTGTCGCCGCAGTTCCACGCCGCCGCCGTCAACAAGCGTCAGCAGCTTCCAAAGCGACAGTGAAAGCACCGGCATGAAACGGTTCACCTTCATCGCGCCACTTTTGGTCTTTGTCGCGATCGCCGCGTATTTCGCCGTCGGCCTGACCCGTGATCCATCACGAATCCCAACTGCGCTTCTTGACAAACCCGTGCCGGAATTCTCGTTGCCGGCCATCCAAGGCGTAGAGAAAGGTCTGTCTACGGTGGATTTGAAGGGCGAAGTCTCGTTGGTGAACGTCTTCGCGTCCTGGTGCGTCGGCTGCCGTATCGAGCATCCTGTGCTGATGGAGCTTGCCGCTGAAGGCGACATTCCCATTTACGGCGTCAACTGGAAAGATAAACCCGGCGACGGCGCCGCCTGGCTCAATCAATGGGGCGATCCTTACAACAGCGTGGGCGATGATGCAGATGGACGTGTTGCGATAGAGTTCGGCGTTACCGGTGCGCCGGAAACTTTCGTTATCGATGCTGAGGGCCGCATTCGTTACAAACAGGTCGGACCGATCACACCGCAAACCTGGGAGGAGGACATCAAACCCATCATTGAGGAGCTGAAATCGTGATGCGTCTCATGCTGGTGCTGCTGGCTTTGTCGGCGCTGACGTTTGCGCGGGCGGCTGTTGAACCCGATGAAATCCTGGACGATCCAGCGCTCGAAGAACGTGCGCGAGCAATCAGTCGAGAGTTACGATGCGTAACTTGCCAAAGCGAGAGCATTGATGATAGCGCCGCGCCGCTAGCCAAAGATTTGCGCATCATTGTGCGCGAGCGCCTTGTCGCCGGCGACAGCGACGCGGAAGTGTTTGCTTATGTCACTGACCGCTATGGCGACTATGTGCTCCTGAAACCTGCGGTGAAAGCTGAAACCTTGCTATTGTGGGCGACGCCGTTGCTCGCCTTTGCCGGCGCCGCGGCGTTTGCTTTCTTTTATTTTCGGAATATGCGTGAGCATCAAGCCCTGACAACTACCGCATCAAACAGAGACAATCCGGAAAATCCCTAAGTGCTGCTTTTTCTGTCGCTATTGCTCTTTCTTTCTCTGATCATTGTCGGCGTTATCGGCTATCCGCTTTGGCGGGCTAAGGGAAAGTCTATCGATGACGAAAGCGCAACGTTGCCGCCTGAAGGCAAGGCAATGCGCCTAGCGGCGATTACCAGTCTCGTCGCCGCACCGGTTTTTGCCGCGTCGATCTATTATTTTGTCGGCGCGCCGGAGAGCCTGTCGAAAGAGTTTGTGGTCAATGCGGAGCCGTCTCCAGAAGACGCGGCGGCTGCGATCGCTTCAATGCCCGATGAAGAGCGGCTAGCGATGATCACCTCAATGGTGGAGGGGCTGAAAGCGCGCCTTACCGAAAATCCAGAGGACATTGAGGGATGGCGCATGCTGGGGCGATCTTATGCTGTCCTAAACAACGCGGGTGAAAGCGCCGCAGCCTATCGCGAATTAGTCACCCGGGATAAGGCGGCGACAGCCGAAGACTGGCGCAACTACGCTGCGGCTTTGGTCGCAGCACGCACGGGGCCAGGCGGCGCTGTGGACGAAGAAACGGAGAGGGCGCTGACCCGGTTGAGCGAACTGGCGCCCGATGCGCCGCTTGCTTTGTTTTACCTCGGCGTTGCCGCGCGCGACCGTGGCGATCAAGAAACAGCATTGAAGAACTGGCGACGACTTGAAACCTTATTGCCGGAAAATGCGCCAATGGCGTCAATGCTGGCGGAGCTCAT
>JANQOV010000113.1 GCA_028285645.1 Hyphococcus sp. | reverse complement strand
GCGCGCCGCCAGCGCCCGACGGGCGGCAAGACGCCCAATCTGCGCACGTGTCAGTTTCGGCATTTCAACGGCGGCGCGGGCCGGCAAGGTTTCAGCCGGCAGTTGGTCAAAACCAATGATCCGGGCAATCTCTTCGACGAGGTCCGCCTTGCCTTGCACATCAGGCCGCCATGAAGGAACTTCTACCGTCCACGGATTACTTTGATGCACGCTAAACCCAAGCGCCGCCAAAATGCGCTGACAGGTCTCCGGCGCAACATCCATGCCGGTCAGGCGTTTAACTTCGTATGGCGGGAACAACACGGTTTTCTCAAACGCAGGAATTTTCCCGGCGAGTTCAATCTCGCTCGGCTCGCCGCCGCACATATCAACGATAAGCTGCGTCGCCATTTCCATGCCGGGCACAATGAAATTTGGATCGACCCCGCGTTCAAACCGGTAGCGCGCGTCTGTGTTCAGCCCGGTCTTGCGGCCTGTCTTCGCCGTTCGCAACGGATCAAAATAAGCGCATTCTATAAAGACATTTTGGGTGTCCTCAGAACAACCGGTTGTCTCGCCGCCAATGACGCCGCCAAGCCCAAGTACGCCATTTTCATCGGCGATGACCGTCATGGTCTCATCGACTTCATAAGACTTGCCGTCAAGCGCCAGAAAGCCTTCGCCCTCCCGGCCTAAGCGCGCATGAATTTCGCCTTTTAGTTTGTCAGCGTCATAGACGTGAAACGGCCGCGCGCGGTCGTAAGAAAGATAATTGGTCACGTCCACCAGCGCGCTGATGGGGCGCAAGCCGATGGCGCGAAGCTTATCCTGTAGCCAGGCCGGCGACGGTCCGTTCTTGACGCCGCGAATGTATCGCCCGGCAAAGGTTGGACAGGCGTTTTCGGCGCCTTTGGGAAAATGCAAACCGATTTTCTGCGGGCACGGATAATCGCCCTTAACTGGTTTGGGTTGCGACGTGATGACCTTGCCAAGTCCGGCCGCGGCAAGATCGCGCGCGACGCCGTCAACGCCATTCGTATCCGGACGGTTGGGGGTCACCTCAAAGTCGATCACCGGATCATTGGCGCCAAGCCAGCCAGCGATCGGATCGCCCACTTTTGCTTCCGCGGGCGCTTCGATAATGCCGTCATGATCGTCGCCCAGTTCCATCTCGCGGGCCGAACAGATCATGCCGTGGCTTTCTACGCCGCGGATTTTTGCTTTTTTAAGCGTGACATCGATCCCGGGCACATAGGATCCTACCGGCGCATAGGCAACTTTGATCCCGGCACGAGCATTCGGAGCGCCACAGACAATCTGCATCTCGCCGTCTTTAGTTGAGACCTTGCAGACCTGCAGCTTATCCGCATCAGGATGTTTTTCCGCCGAGAGGACTTCGCCGATCGTAAACGCCGCAAGCTGTTCCGCGGGATTTTGGACCTCTTCAACCTCAAGGCCGACCGCGACCATGGTCTCGACAATCTTATCGAGACTGGCGTCTGTTTCGAGATGCTCTTTGAGCCAGGAAAGCGTGAATTTCATTTCGTCACCTGCTCAATCCCGCCCAAAGGCTCGGCTGATCGAGCGCATCGAACCCGTAATGTTCAAGCCAGCGGGCGTCGGCAGCAAAGAAATCGCGCAAATCCGGAATACCATATTTCAGCATGGCGACCCGGTCGATGCCGAGGCCGAAAGCAAAGCCCTGATACTCGTCCGGATCGAGCCCACAATTTTTAAGGACATTGGGATGCACCATGCCACATCCTAGGATTTCCATCCATTTGTCGCCCTGCCCAATGCGGATTTCATTGCCGACCCGTTCGTAACCGATATCCATTTCTGCGCTTGGCTCCGTGAACGGGAAAAAGTGCGGACGGAAACGGGTTTTAACCGTATCAACTTCGAAGAACGCTTTCGCGAAAGCTTCAAGCGTGCCCTTGAGGTGGCCCATATGGGTTTCGTGATCGATAACAAGGCCTTCGACCTGATGGAACATCGGCGTGTGGGTCTGGTCTGAATCGCAACGGAATGTCCGCCCCGGGATGACAATCCGGATTGGCGGTTTTTCATTCATCATGGTGCGGATTTGCACGGGGCTCGTATGGGTCCGCAATAACATGCGCGACCCGTCTTCCTTCGGTTCGAAGAAAAACGTGTCGTGCATTTCCCGCGCCGGATGGTCCTCCGGGAAGTTCAAGGCCGTGAAGTTATGAAAGTCATCTTCAATATCCGGGCCTTCCACCACATCGAACCCCATGGCGGAAAAGATGGCGATGATTTCTTCCGTCGCCTGACTAACCGGGTGGATCTTGCCTTTGACGTCCGGCGCCACCGGCAAGGTGATATCGACCTTTTCCGTTGCAAGGCGCGCGTCGAGGGCCGCGTCTTCGAGTTTGGTCTTTTTCGCCTCGATCGCTTCGGCGATGCGGGTCTTTAGGCCGTTCAGCGCCGGGCCCATTTCCTTGCGCTTTTCCGGGCTCATCTTGCCGAGCGTTTTCATCTGCTCGGAAACGACGCCCTTTTTGCCGAGCGCTGCGACGCGCACGTCTTCCAGCGCTGCCTCGGTTTCCGCGCCGGCGATTTTGGCGGTTAGTTCCTGTTCAAGGGTTTCAATGTCGGACATTTGTCCGTTCTCCAATTTCAAAAACAAAAAGCGTCATCCTCGTCGGATGACGCTTAAATGATTTTATCCTGAAACGTCACCCGGTTCGTCGTTGGCGAGGCCGGGGACGGAAGAGATCTAAGCTAAAGCCGCTTTCGCCTTTTCCGCCAGGGCCTTGAACGCCTCGGGCTCCCTAACGGCGAGATCGGCGAGAACTTTGCGGTCCACTTCGATCCCGGCCTTCGAGAGCCCGTGAATAAATCGTCCATAGGTAAGGCCCGCTTCGCGAGCGGCGGCGTTGATGCGCTGGATCCACAAGGCGCGGAAACTGCGCTTGCGCACGCGGCGGTCGCGATAGGCGTATTGCCCCGCCTTCTCCACGGCCTGATTGGCCACGGTGAACGTGTTCTTGCGGCGACCGCGATAGCCTTTGGCGCGCTTGATAATGTTCCGGTGACGGGCGTGGGACGCAGGGCCCCCTTTTACGCGTGACATGGCAGGGCCTCCTTAGCGGTGATAGGGCATGTATTTCTTGACTATCTTCGCATCGGGATCAGTCAAGGTATCCATGCCGCGGTTCTGGCGGATTTGCTTTGGCGTCCGCTTGATCATGCCATGGCGTTTGCCGGAAACGCCGGCTTTCACCTTGCCGGAGGCTGTCATTTTGAAGCGCTTTTTGGCGCCTGACTTGGTCTTCATTTTGGGCATTTCGCATTTCCTAGTTTTGCCCTCTTTAGAGGGGAACCCTTTCGGGCGCGTTATAAAACCGCCCAGGCATGCCTTTTGGCCCGGCGGTTCAGTTAGAGCGGGGGTTTATAGCGCGCGCGCCCGAAAGCGCAAGAGGCGCCGACCGGGCGAAATCTCAACCTAAGCTTCATCCGGTCGGCAGCGTTTGCAGGCCCTGAAACCGGCTGCTCTTGCATCGGCGGGAGACGCCGCAAAACGCACATTCTGGCGTTTTGGCCGCGCCGGGCAGGAGGGTCTGCAATAGACGCCAGTGGTGACGACGCAGCTCCAAAACTTCCCGTCAGCTTCGGCGTCGCGGGCCTTAACTGCGGCCCAGCGGTCGTCATCTGAATCAAATCCGCGGTTCGTACGCATTTGTTGTCCTCCAGCGCAATTATCGCGACGAATAACAGCTGATTTCAGCCCGTTTCTTGCGGAATCGGCGAACCGTTCTCTCGCAAAGGGGAGCCGCTGGCGGCGTTGATAAAATCCGCTAAGATACGCCAAAAGTAACGGGCTTATCGGGGGCCCGCGGCAGTTAACTATGAGAATGGCATGCGTCTTGTCGCGACCCTCGTTCTAAGTCTGACCATCGTGTTCCCGGCGTTGCTGCAAAGAGCTGCGGCGACAGAGCCGATCACCTCGATCCCCTATCGCATCGACTATAATGGCTGGTTCACCATCAAGGTTGCCGTGAATGGCCGCGGACCTTACGATTTCATTGTCGATACCGGCGCAACGCAATCACTGGTTTTCCAAAATCTCGCTGATGAACAAGGAATGCAACCAACAGGCGGGCCAGACCAGACGGTTCTTGGGCTTGCCGCGGCCGGCGCCTTTCCACCGCATCATATTGGAGACTTGCAAGTCGGCAATGTTCTTCTTGACGATCTCGTATCGGTAGTGCTGCCAAATTGGAATGTTGAAAATCGTCCACATGGCATTATCGGGCTCGATTTTCTCCGGCGCTACATTGTCGTTTTCGATGCAGACGCCAGCATGCTTCACTTTTATCCGCCAGGCGAGCCGCCAACGACAGTTCGCCGGTGGAGACGCACACAACTTAAGGGGGACAATTTTGGACTTGATACGGATGAATTATTCACGCTCAACGGGCGCATCAATAATAAACGCGTGCGATTGTTAGTGGATCTTGGCGCGTCTGGTACGATTGTAAATCGCGCCGCGGTTTCATCCATTGTTAGGTCTACAGGCGTTGCGCTCCGCGTTCGGCCTCCAAGCGGCATGGAACGAACGCGCATCACCGATGCACTTCAGAGAATTGAATCAGCAAAGGCCATAGAGGTGCATCGAATCCAAGTTGGTCGTCACTATTGGTACAACCGGATTCTCGGCGTTCAAGACGCAGAGATCTTCAATGAACTCAACGTTCAGTACAGACCCTTTGGCCTATTTGGCGCCGATCTCGTGCGGGGTATGAGCTTTGCCCTCGATTTCCAGGGCGAAAGAATCTACATTCGCAAGTGAAGTAAAATGAGAGCGGACAGCAAGGCCTTTGGTTCGCCGTCAGCGCTTTCGGAATAAGAATTCTTGCAGAAAAGCATTTCTGTTTGGAGGGGGTTATGAAGGTCTTGTCGATCATTGCGGGCGTTTTGCTGACAGCGGGCGCCGGCGCCGCGAGCGCTGCAGATATTGCAATTGTTCGTGCTGGGCGGTTGCTGGCGATTCCAGGCGAGCCAGTTACAACTGAACAAAGCATTGTCATTCGAGACGGCAGAGTTGAAGCCGTATTGCCGGGCTTTGTGGACGCCGGCGCCGCCAATGCGGGCGACGACGACACCGTGGTTGTGCATGATCTCAAAGATTATTTTGTGCTGCCGGGCCTTATCGACGGGCATGTGCACATCACATCGGAAAACAATCCTAGAGCGCGCCTCCAGCGAGTTGAAATGTCCGAAGCTGACCATGCGATCGCCGGCGCTGGGTTTGCACGCAAAACGCTGATGGCGGGCTTTACGACGGTGCGTGATGTGGGCGCGCGTTCGCGCGACGCTATCTTTGCATTGCGTGACGGCATTGCCCGCGGCGACATTTTAGGGCCGCGCATCTTTGCTTCAGGTTCAACGATCTCCGTCACCGGCGGTCATGGCGACGGCACGCAAGGCTATCGCGACGATGTCGCGCATCTATTGCACTCGACGGGCGTTTGCGACGGCGTTGGCGATTGCCGCCGCGCCGTACGCGAACAAGTGCGCAGCGGCGCTGACCATATCAAACTCACCGCGACGGCAGGCGTTTTGTCGAATACTGCCGCCGGTCTTGAGCAGCAGTTTTTTGAAGATGAGCTTAAAGCCATCATGGATTCGGCGCATGCCATGGACCGCCGGGTGACGGCGCACGCTCATGGCGTTCAAGGCATTAACGCTGCGCTCAAAGCCGGCGTCGACGCCATCGAACACGGCACCTACCTCAACAACGAATCTATCCGACTGTTCAAACGCACTGGCGCCTTCCTGGTGCCAACGCTGCTTGCTGGCGCAACCGTCGTTGAGTGGGCTGAAGATCCGACTTCATTTCTTCTACCGCCTCAGCGGGCAAAAGCGCTGCAAGTTGGCCCGCAAATGCATGACATGGCGAAACGCGCCCATGAAGGCGGCGTTAAAATCGCCTTTGGAACCGATTCAGGCGTTTCAAGACATGGCGACAATGCGCGCGAGTTCGAACTATTGGTGAGCGCCGGCATGACCCCTGCTGAGGCCATTCACGCCGCAACCGTCAACGGAGCCGCTAATCTTGGAAAATCGGATGTCCTCGGAACGATCGAGCCCGCCAAATATGGGGATCTTGTAGCGGTATCGGGCGATCCCTTAGCCGATGTTTCCGAACTCATGGATGTTGATTTTGTTATGAAGGAAGGCGTGGCCTACAAGACGCCGTAGGCGTTCAAACATAATCAAGCGGAAGTTCGGTGGTCGTCTTGATGACTTCCATGGAGAAATTCGAAGTGACGTCGGCAAAGTCCGCGGCGGCGATCAATCGCTTATAGACAGCGTCATAGCGCGCCATATCCGGGCAAACGACTTTCAAGAGATAGTCGATCTCACCGCTCATACGGTGCAACTCGACAATTTCAGGCATGCGTTCAACGGCGGCGGAAAATTTTTTCAGCCAAGCCGCATCATGACGCGCGGCTTTCACCGCGACGAACGCGATGAGCGCCAGATTGAGCGATGCAGGATCGGCAAGCGCCACGCGGCGGCGGATTACCCCCTCCTCCTCGAGCTTTTTGATGCGCCGCCAGCAAGGCGTAGAGGAAAGACCGACTGATTCGGCAATTTCACCTACTGGTATGGCGGAATCGCGTTGCAAATGCGCAATTATCGCCTTATCGGTTTTATCCATTCTATTATCCTGCATAAAATTAGAAAATATTTCTCTTATATAGTTTTTCTAAGCCTGTTTATAGAGATTTTTTTCACCGGCTCCGGGGTATGATCTGCACGGTAGAAACGCAGGCGGGGAGCCCGATAAAACCATGATCAAGCGCGCCTTTACGGAACATCCGGCAAGCGTTGGCGAAACCTATACCCAGCATATGGGTATGGCCTTCGGTTTCGGTGCCAAAATGGTGGCCAGCGGTCTTGCCTGCCTGCTTCATGGCGTCTTTCCTTTCCTGTTTAAAACCACCGGTCGCGACTGTATTCGCGAACTTCATGACAAAATGGTGCTTCACCGTCGGGTCAAACCGCTCAAAGACGGTAAAATGCCGCCGCTGCTTCATGATGACGGCCGCCCACAGGCCGCAGAATAAGGCAGCGGCAAGTCATCCTGCGCCGCTCACCGAAGCACTGCACAATCAAGACATAAGTGATAAAGGACAGCGCCTCGCGTGATGCCGTCTCTTTCATCTGCAAGCGCCGGCTTTGCCAGCGCCCGGGCGTTGGGGCCGGGCCTTCTCCTGACCGGAACCATTGCGCTTGCCTCGCAATTCGTCTCAAGCCGGTATGGCGGGCCGGTGATGCTTTACGCGATCCTTTTCGGGATCGCTTTTAATTTCCTACATGAAGACGAAAAATGCGCAGCCGGCATCGAGTTCGGCGCCAAACGCATTTTGCAGTTGGGCGTCGTGCTCCTCGGCGCGGCGGTCACATTTGGCGAAATCGCTGACCTTGGCTTTGCAACCGCGTTTCTCGTTGTTTCCGCCGTCGCATCAACAATCGGCGTTGGCTGGATCGTTGGAAGGCTCGGCGGACTTTCGAGCGCCCATTCAGTGCTTTCCGCCGGCGCAGTTGCGATTTGCGGCGCTTCAGCTGCCATGGCGATCGCCAGCGTGTTGCCGCGCGACGAAAACTCCGAGCGCAACCTGGTGCTGACCGTTGTTGGCGTCACATCATTATCGACAATCGCCATGATCCTTTATCCTTCGTTCACGCACTATCTTGAACTGTCGGACCTGGGCGCCGGCGTTTATCTCGGGGCGACCATACACGATGTGGCGCAGGTTATCGGCGCCGGCTATATCGTGTCGGATGAAGCGGGCGCTGTTGCTGCGGTTGTAAAACTCTTGCGCGTTACCTTGCTGGCGCCGGCGATCTTTGTCATCGCCATATTGTTTTCGAAGAGCGCATCAGGTGCAGGCGGGCCCGATAGCGGTGCTGTGGGACGCGCCTTTCCGATTTTTCTCTTCGGTTTTGCCGCTGTCATGATCGCAAACAGTATTGGTCTATTGCCCGATGGCTTCCGAGATTTCTTGAATAGCGCGTCACAATGGTGTCTGGTGATCGCCGTCTCCGCACTTGGCGTCAAAACATCCTTGAAAGAGGTTTTTGGCTTAGGTCCTGCGCCGTTTGCGGTCATGGGCCTTCAAACCATCTATCTGGCGGTTTTTGTAGCGGTCGCGACTATCGCCTTTGCCTCAGCGCTCCCCGGTTAACGCATCCGAAAGACTTGTTACCAAACGCCTTTGATAGCTTGGATTTTCGCTGCGCTTTTCCGACATTTTAACCTCGTTCGGCGATGCTTCCGCGCAAGAATTTGCAAGGGATTTTCCGATGACCAACGCATCTGTCGAAACGCGGCTCGCAGCCATTGGCTCCAGCGCTTACGTCACCGCCGACGAAGTCTTGTTCTTACGGCGGTCGGTATTTGCCGACGGCATTGTCAGCGCCGCTGAACTTTACGCCATCTTTGCACTTGGCGAGCGCGCGCCCGAAGGCGATCCGGAGTGGCCGCAGTTCTTTTCAGAAATCGTCGCAGATTTCTATCTCCGCGAGGAAGAGCCGCAAGGCTACCTGACTGAAGAAGAATTTAAGTGTCTGAAGAATCGCATCACGCGAGACGGCGCTCACGCCAGCCGTCTGGAGCTTGGCGTCCTTGTAAAGCTGATGGAAACCGCCACTGAAACACCGCCAGAGATGGCGGCATTTACTGGTGACCAGTTCCGCCAGACAATTGCCGGCCGTGAAAAACCGCGGGTTGCGAGGGAAGATGCAGCACTCATAAAGCGGTTCCTGTTCGCCGCCGGCGGCGCGGGCAACGTCGCCATCACCAAAGAAGAAGCAGAGTTGCTGTTCGACATCAATGACGCAACAGCAGCCGAAGAAAATGACCCTGCGTGGACGGAGCTTTTCGTCACTGGCGTCATCAATCACCTTATGGCGCATCTCGGCTATGCACCCATCAGCCGGGAGGAAGCCTTCCAGCGCGACGCCTGGGTCAAGGACCAGTCCGTTAATGTCGGCGGGTTTTTCTCACGCATGATTGCCGGGGGCCTCAGCGGCTTCGGAATGCTCGGGAAATCCAAAACCACTGCAGCCGCACAAAACGAAAAGCGCGATCGCGATGCGGCGGAAGCGGCCAAAGTGACGACCGGCGAAGCGGAGTGGCTCGCTGACCGGATCCGCCGTGACGGCGATTTCGGCGCCAATGAAAAGGCGCTGATCACCCGCATGCGATCCCTTGAAAAGGACTTGCCGGCGTCGCTGAAAGCGCTGGTCCAACACGCAGCCTAAGAATTAGGAACTTGGGGGAAGGATAATGGGAAAAGTTATCGGGGCGATTGTCGCCGGCGTCGTCAGTTTTATCGTGATGTTCAACGTTGCTTCCGTCTCAAGCGGCGGCGGCAAGTTTGATTACGCCACCGCCACAGAAGAACGCCAACAAAAATATCTGGAGGGCGTCGCCAACGGTTTTTCAGCCGGATTCAAATTAACCGCCGGCAAGCGGGCTGAGCTGTCGCGCGTCGAAGCGGACGCGTCCATCGACATGATTTCGATTACGATCCAGTACAAGGACGAAAAAATTGAAAATGTCACCGGTCAGCAGATCGGTCAGCTAAAAAAGATGATGCAGAAGACCGCCTGCAAGATGGCCGACAAGAAAAAAATGCTGGAAAGCGGCGTTACCATGCGGATGCGGTTGAAGCGGCCTTCCGGCTCGCAGATGACCGGTTTTGACATCAACGCTGCTGACTGCGCACCGTTCCTCACCTGACGGCGCTGTGCGCTTAAGAACTCGCCGAGCCCTCTCGGAATTTCGCTACGAACGCGGAGATCACATCCGCCCATCGCCCGATATTTTCGGCGAGGTGATCTTCCGAGACGCCGCCCGATAGTTCGATCACATAATCGACGCCGACTTCATTCTTGCTCTCAATAATATAGGCGCGGCCGAAGACTTGGCTCTCATTGAACCGGTTGACGATCTGGTAGTCCCGGTCCGTTACGTCGCGGCCGAGTTCAAAATTGGCGAAAAACATCAGGTTTTCACAAGCCTTTGGCGCGCCGGAACAGGAAAGCGCTCGCACGAAAAAGTCAAAATCGCCCGCCTTGCCGCTCGCAACCGGAGCGCCGGTATCCGCGTCAAAAATGATGGTGGGGGACAAGTCCGCCGCCGACAACGCCTCTTCAAGCTGATCGCCGGTTAGCGCTTCGATCAATTGCGCATGAGCGCCCGGCGCAACTGCTCCAGCGGCAAGTAAAAACGCGGCAAAAGCTGCTCCGAATTTGGTGATGATCATCAGCGGCCCCTCTAACCCGATACAATACAAGCAAGGGGCATCATGACCTAATTAGGCGGGGCTTGGCAAATCAAGCGGTCTCACTGGGCTTCCCTCCTCCCCGAAGGAACCGCAATTGCCGCGTTGACAGGCTGGACGGCGCGCCTAATCTTCGCCCGGATCATATACGCTCAATCAACGGAATTTCGAAGAAATGGCGAAAAGCGCGCCCGCCAGCCGGCCCCTGTCCCCACATCTCCAAATCTGGCGTTTTACAGTGACCATGGCCGCGTCCATCACTCATCGCGGTACCGGAATCGCACTTTATACCGGAACGGTATTGCTGGCCTTATGGATGTGGTCGATCGCCATGGGCGAAGGCGTGTTTGCGGTGATCGGCCCGCTCATGGTTTCGCCGATCGGGCTGATCATCATATTTGGATATATCTGGGCGCTGTCATTCCACATGCTAGGCGGACTTCGTTACCTTTATTTCGATTCAGGACGAGGGCTCGCGCCCAAGACCGCGACAAAAACCGCATGGGCGATCTACATCGCTTCTTTTCTCCTGGCGCTGATCATTTCATATGCGGCGATGAAAACCCGCGGCGCATTTTAAGAGACAAAAACACATGTCAAAAAAAGGAACATCGAATTTCATCATGCAGCGCGCGAGCGCCGTGTTACTGCTGCCGCTAGGCGTCTGGTTTTTATGGAGCCTTGCAGCACACGCCGGCGGCGATTACTTCACCGCGCGCGCCTGGCTGTCTGAACTCAAAAACACAGTTCTACTTGGCGCGCTGGTGACGATCGGCGCATTGCACATGCGCATCGGCATGAGCGAAGTCATCCATGATTATTTTACTGGAACAATGCACGGGCTCCTGTCCTGGCTGAACTGGCTCGTCGCGCTTGGCGTCATTGGCGTCGCGCTTTGGTCCCTTTACGCCCTTGCCGCCTAGAAAGATCCGCAAATGGCGAATTCTTATGAGATTGTAGATCATCAATATGATGTAGTTGTTGTCGGCGCCGGCGGCGCAGGCCTTCGCGCAACGTTAGGCGCTGCGCAAGCCGGATTGAAGACCGCCTGCATCACCAAAGTCTTTCCGACGCGCTCTCACACGGTTGCAGCGCAAGGCGGCATCTCAGCAGCACTTGGCAATATGAGCGAGGACGACTGGCGCTGGCATATGTATGACACCGTCAAGGGTTCGGACTGGCTGGGTGATCAGGACGCCATTGAATATTTATGCAAGCACGCGCCGGCTGCGGTTTATGAATTGGAGCATTGGGGCGTTCCCTTTTCCCGCACCGAAGAAGGTAAAATCTATCAGCGCGCCTTTGGCGGCATGACCAAAAATTTCGGCGAGGGGCAAGTGCAGCGCACCTGCGCCGCCGCCGACCGCACCGGCCACGCCATTTTGCATACGCTTTATGGTCAAGCGGTCAAAAACAACGCCAAGTTCTTCATCGAACATTTCGCCCTTGATCTCATCATGTCCGATGAGGGCGAGTGTCGCGGCGTTCTTTCCTGGGAACTCGATAGCGGCGTCATTCACCGCTACGCCGCGAAGATGGTGATCCTTGCGACCGGCGGATATGGACGCACCTATTTTTCCTGCACCTCGGCCCATACCTGCACGGGCGACGGCAACGGCATGGTCCTGCGCGCCGGGCTTCCTTTGCAGGACATGGAGTTCGTGCAGTTCCACCCCACCGGCATTTACGGCGCCGGCGTTCTGATCACCGAAGGCTCGCGCGGCGAAGGCGGGTACCTCACCAATTCCGAAGGCGAGCGTTTCATGGAACGCTATGCGCCATCAGCGAAAGACCTTGCTTCACGAGATGTTGTGTCGCGCGCTATGACCATCGAGATTCGCGAAGGCCGCGGCGTTGGTCCGAACAAGGACCATATTCACCTCAACCTCAACCACCTTGATCCGAAAGTGCTGGCCGAACGTCTGCCGGGCATTTCGGAATCAGCCAAAATCTTTGCCGGCGTAGACGTCACCAAGGAACCGATCCCCGTGCTGCCGACGGTGCATTATAATATGGGCGGCATCCCGACGAACTATCATGGCGAAGTGGTGACCAAACGCGGCGATGATACAGACGCGATTGTGCCTGGCCTGATGGCGATCGGCGAAGCGGCCTGCGTTTCCGTCCATGGGGCGAACCGCTTGGGGTCCAACTCGCTCATCGACCTTGTTGTGTTCGGCCGAGCAGCGGGTTTGCGCTGCGGCGAAGTGGTGAAGACGGGCGAAAATGCAAACCTGCCGCAGCAAGCGACCGACGAAGCGCTTGCCCGTCTCGACAAGTTCCGTCACGCTAGTGGTGAAACGCCAACCGCCGATTTGCGCGCGCGCATGCAAAAAGTCATGCAGGAAAATTGCGCGGTCTTCCGCACCGGCGAGGTGCTGGAAGAAGGCCAGACGAAAATCAAGGACGTCTATGACGCCATGCCTAACCTTGGCGTCACCGACAGGACGCTTGTCTGGAACACCGACCTCGTCGAAACGCTTGAGTTCGACAATATGATCGGTCAGGCGATCGTCACCATGGAGGGCGCGGCAACCCGCAAGGAAAGCCGCGGCGCCCACGCCCGCGAAGACTTCCCCGACCGCGACGACGCAAGCTGGATGAAACACACCGCCGCCTGGTTCTCCAACGGCAAGGTGACGCTCGATTATCGTCCCGTCCATGATTATACGTTGACGGACGAAATCGATTATATCGAACCGAAGAAAAGGATTTACTAAATCAATACCGGCACCAGACGGTTGTGGTTTAGTATTAACCTAGCTCTTCTTCAGAGGATTGCTATCGACAGAGGAGATAACTCTGCTAATATCCAAATAAACATTGGGAATTCTTGGGAAAGCGCCATGTTTAAAAGAGTAAGTCAAGCGATTGCATTGGCGTTGCTTGCGTCATTCACCTCGAACGCAAATGCAGCAATAGTAACACCAACTAATTCTGTAATAATCTCCTTTGATACGTCAATATTCGGACCAAATTTTACGATTAGAACCGCCGGATACAATTGTTTTACAACTTGCTCGCTTTCCGGCGTATCGCCAGAATACTTCGGTCCTAATGCGTCTATGCAGCTTGATTTAGGTACGACGCCCGGAGGGTCTGAACTCGCTTCCAGAATTTACACCAATCAATTTGGAACCCCTTCTAGAGGGATTGCTGGAACGATTATTGGTCCTCCAATACCAGTCACCGGCAGCTTGTCCCGAGTATTCTTGACGCTGGTTTATGTCGATGACGTATTTGGAGTGGATCGCGCTCTTCTGGGCGTCGTGCCTTTTGGCGCGACCACTCAACAGTCATTGCTAAGTGATGCACTCATGCAGAAACCGGTTCCATTGCCCGGCGCTCTACCGCTTTTCCTTTTTGGCCTTGCGGCGCTCGGGCTCTCGAAGCAGCGCATTCGCAAAATGGCGCAACGGTAAGGCGCGAGGGCTACTTCAATCGACCACGGTCTATTCGTTAAATTCCTTGCGAGTTATTGGGTATTTAATCATTGCGTAGTGAGCATTCGGCAATGTCAATAACTCAGGTAAGGTAAAGCCCGTGGCAAAAAACCGGAGCAGCGGCGGTCTCAATGCGCAACAAGTGCGAGACTCATCACAAAGGCTTCCCTGAGTTAGCCAGCCAACAAAAGCCTACTGCGCAAACCTGACCGTTGCACGTTTGCCTGTTTCAGGGCGCGGCTGACCGTTCACCGTACGCGGACTAAATCGCCACCGTCCGATTGTCGCGATCGCTGCACTGTTGAAGCAAGCATTTGATGTTTCCGCAACGCGCGCATTCGCGGTGCGGCCGTTCGCATTGACGTCGAAGACAACAACCACTGATTCAACATCCTGCGCGTCCCGGTCGCATCGGCTTGGGTAACGCGGCGCCGGGGTGCGCGTCGGGCCAGCGTCAACAACAAAATCCTCAGCCCGCGCCGGTTCGCCTCTTTGCAGCTGTGGACGGGTTTGCTCGGGCGCAGGCGCTTGCGCCACAATTTGAGGGGCAGGCACAGAAACGGGCTCCGGCTCAGCGCCGACGATCTCAATTTGCGGCTCGATGAAGTCTGCTGGCGCCGACGTCTCTGTTTCCTCCGCTGACTGAGGAATATTAATCACAGCGGCATTGGCGGTGTCTTCACTTGATTCAACACCCGGTTCGACCGGTGATTCAATGGCAGCCTCTCTCACTGGCGATTCAGCCTCAGGCTGTGCCGGCGATAAACCTTCTTCCGCAGCTGCTGCTTCATCCTGCGCTATCGGCGCTTCCTCAACGGGCGGTGCGTTCTCTTCGAGGGGCGCAGCTTCGGCAAATGTCGAGGTATCCGCTGCAGGCGGCGTTTCAGCGACAGGCGCTGGTTCGTCAGCAGATGGCGCTTCTACGACAGCCGGCGCTTCAGCTACAGGCGCCGCTACGGTTGTATCTACTTGCGTCTGAGGCGCCTGCGCAGGCGAGGTCTCAACAGCATCGTCCGTGGCGACATCTGTTGAATCATCGGTCGTCTCGTCGGTGACGGTGTGGTCAGTGGTCTCGTTGACAGTGTTGGCTTCAACCGCCGCCGCTGGCGCTGCGCCAAGAGTAACCCGCGGGCTGTCGGCGCGCTGCGTTGCGCCTTCCCTGTCACGCGGGCCGACGATCTGAATGGTGATCCAAATCGCGAAAATCAACACCGCGGCAACGCCCAAGAGCGAAACGATGCGCGCTCCATCGCTGGTGAATGAGGGCGTGATGAGAGGCGCCTTTTCAGGCTCTTCTTCCACGACCGGCGCATCGGCGCCGATGTCAGCGCGGAACTGTTGTGTCAGTTCATCCCCATCAAGCCCGAGATATTTTGCGTAGGTTTTAACAAAGCCAAGCGTAAACGGTATGGCCGGAAGCGCGTCCCGGTCCGAGGCTTCGATTGCAGCCAGATGCGCGATCTTAATCTTTGTGGCGTCGCTAACCTCGCTATGTGACAAACCCGCGGCGCGGCGCGTCGCCGCCAGCCGAGCGCCCGCATTCGCACCTTCTACCGACGCCAGGTCGCCAATCCTGTTACTCGCGGTGTCTATGGCGCGCGGCCCCGCATCGCCGCGATGCGGCAGATTTAACGCGATAATTTCTGCTTCTGCGGCTTTTTCTTGCGACATGAAACTCGCGACCACTCCAACAATACCGCGAACGGAGACGCCCTTTGGACGCCGGCCCGTCCTTCCAACCTACCTGAAGCATGAACGGCGCCATGTCGGCGCTTAAGCCCCTGCTGCAGCCCGAGATAGGCAGGCGCTTCAACCTCCGGCATAAGTGTACCATCAAAATGCAAAACCGCTAAGGCCTGCGGGCGTGAGGAGTTTTCCATGGAATATCAATGTTTCACACTCGAAATTACCGACGCGATTGCGCATTTACGCCTCAACCGGCCCGATAAGTACAATTCAATGATCCCGGGTTTCTGGGAGGAGTTGCCAGCGGCCATTAACGATATTTCCGACAACGCCAAAGCGCGGGTCATCGTGCTTTCCGCGGAAGGCAAGCATTTCTGCTCCGGCATGGATATCTCCGTCTTCATGCAGAGCGGCCTCCAAGAACCCGACAATAACCGCGAATTCGCCGCCGAAGCCTTCCGCCGTCACTTGAAAATCCTTCAAGACACATTCTCGGCGCTGGAAAATGCGCGGCAGCCGGTGCTGGCCGCTATTCAAGGCGGCGCCATTGGCGGCGCGGTCGATCTCATCACCGCTTGCGACTGCCGCTACGCGAGCGCCGACGCCTTTGTCTGTGTTCAGGAAACGGCGATCGGTATGACCGCAGATGTCGGCACGTTCCCGCGCCTTGCCAAAATCATTCCCGAAGGCTGGGCGCGACAGATTTCCTATACCGCCGAACGCCTGCCCGCTGATAAAGCAAAAGAAATCGGCCTCTTTAACAAGGTCTTTGAGAGCCATGAAGCACTGCTTGCCGGCGTCATGGAAATTGCTGCGCGCATCGCAGCGCATTCGCCCCTGGCGGTTGCCGGCTGCAAACGCATGATTAACTACGCGCGAGATCACTCTACTGCTGATGCGCTCGATTATGTTGCCGTATGGAACGCCGGCATGTTGAGTACGGACGACATTAAGGAAAGCTACATAGCGAAGACCGAAAAGCGCGCGCCGAATTATGAAGAGCTGCGACCGGTCAAGAAATCTTTGTAGCGCTGCGGCCCCTTAACCAACATTACGTCAAACGCGCAAAACCATCCGCCCTCGTATGACCTTTTTCGCGCCCTTGCCGCGCCGTGGTTGCCGCTATGGTGCAGCCCGGGCGCGCGGGGGACAGTTGAGGTCACGCTATGGAATTACGCGCATCTACGGCCGCAAGATCGTTGGGGCTAAAACTCATCCTGGTCGGCGCGCTCGCCTTTTTATTGTGGATACCGGCAATGCTGGTTTACGCGCTGGTTTGGGACCGCTCGACAAGAGCCGATACGGTCAAGAACGAAATCTACGAATTACAGGGAGGGCGGCAGACCATCAGCGGTCCCATCATTCTGGTGCCGGCGGTCATTGACACCGGCAAAACCGACGATGACGGCGCACCGGTAACGCGGCTTACAGCTGTCGCGTTTACGCCGCAGAAGTTGCGCATTGAAGCGGCGGTCGAAACATCGCTGCGGCGGCGCTCGATCTATGACGCGACGGTCTATGACGCCGATATCAAGATGACGGGCCGGTTTGGCGCTTTCAAACCGCCAACCATCGCCGAAGGCAAAATGCAATTGATGTGGGACCAGGCGACGCTGGCGATTAAATTCGCATCGCCAAGCGGTCTTAAAGGCGTGCGCGATGCGCTTCGTCTTTCCATGAACGGGCAAAATGTAACGGCGCCGTTTGAGCCGCATATCAACGTCTTGCACAGCGTAGGCGGCAGGTCTGGCGATTATAACTTTTACGCCGCGGGGGTTTCAACGCCGTTAGGGGGCATAGACCCGCAATCCGATTTCTCATTCGATCTGACATTGCCCCTGTCAGGCGGCGGCGCCCTGTGGTTTGCGCCGGTTGGCGAGGAAACCGATGTCGTTATCACGTCAGACTGGCCGGACCCGAGTTTTCAAGGCGCCTATCTTCCCGATGAGCGCACGGTGCGGGAAACCGGTTTCGATGCGGAATGGCGCATTCCCTATCTTGCCCGCAATTTGCCACGCAGTTTTATCGCCGACGGCAATCTCAACTTGCTCGATACGAGTAAATCCTTCGGTGTTGAATTCATCACGGCAACCAGCCCCTACAAGAGCGTCAATAGGGCGCTCAAATATGCGCTGATGTTTCTAGGGTTGGTATTCCTTACCTTTTTCCTCTTCGAAGCAACCATGGGCGCCCGCGCGCACCCCGCGCAATATATTTTGCTCGGCCTCACGCAGGTCATCTTCTATCTGCTGGTGCTGGCGTTTTCGGAACATATCGGCTTTGAGCGCGCCTTTATCGGCACTGCCGGCGTAACGGTCTTGCTCTCCGGCTATTACGCCGCCACCGTATTCCGCAGCGCGCTGCGCGGGCTTATTGCGCTGACAGCTTTTGGCGGCGCCTATGGGCTGATCTACCTTCTCATGAAATCGGAGGACTACGCGCTATTGATTGGTTCTGTTACCGCCTTCCTTGCGATTGCGCTCACCATGTTCGTGACCCGCCATCTCGACTGGTATGGCCCTCGCGTATCACAAAACGGACAGCAGGCTACCTAATCGCTTCAACTCACCAACGGGCCCGCCAAGTTGGCGGGCCCTTTCTATTGGGCGCGGCGACACGCCCTACTTTGCCAGCGCCGCAGGTTCGCTATAAACATACGCTTCTCGCCGCGTCGCCAACTCACTAGAAAGCTGCAAAATTCATGGTTCAGCTCACGCTTCCCAAAAACTCAAAAATCACCGGCAACAGCAAAGTCCACACAGCCGAAAAGAAAGACGGCGGCGCTTACCGCACATTCAAGGTCTATCGTTACGACCCCGATACGCCGGAGAACCCGCGCATCGACAGCTATGAAATCGATGTGTCGAACGTCTCCATGGTGCTTGACGGTCTCATCAAGATCAAAAATGAGATTGATCCGTCGCTCGCCTTCCGCCGCTCCTGCCGGGAGGGCGTGTGCGGGTCCTGCGCCTTCAACATCAATGGCGCGAACACGCTCGCCTGCACCATAGGCCTTGATGAATTAGGCGACGGTGACATCACTGTTTACCCGCTTCCGCATCAGCCGGTGGTGAAAGACCTCGTCACTGACCTTTCAAAGTTTTACGAACAGCACGCTTATATCGAGCCTTACCTCAAGGCGAAGGATGACGAGCCTGATGACGAATGGCGCCAAAGCCAAGCCGACCGCGAAAAGCTCGACGGCCTTTATGAGTGCATTCTCTGCGCCTGCTGCTCGACTTCTTGTCCTTCTTACTGGTGGAATGGCGACAAGGACGGCGAAGACGAGTATCTCGGGCCGGCAGCGCTCTTGCAGGCCTATCGCTGGCTTTCTGACAGCCGCGATCAGCATACGAATGAACGGCTGGACAAACTGGAAGACGACTTCAAGCTTTATCGCTGCCACACCATCATGAATTGCGCACAAGTTTGCCCAAAACACCTCAATCCGGCAAAAGCCATTGTCGAGATCAAAAAAATGATGGTGAGCAGGCCAGACGGCAAAGCGGCGAAGTAGTCCGCCTTGGCGGATTTTTCCGAACATCTCGACCGCACTGGCGAGTTCTTTGTTGGATTGTTCGGACTATTGTTGTTGCTATCGTTTCATCCGCCGTTTCGGCGATGGGCTCGCGCGAAGTCCGTTGAGGCTGCGCGTTTTGCCTTGCGCGCCTGTAAGGCAGCGAATGCACGAAGCCCCTCACTGCACCGATGGACTGTCGCCTTTCGGATGATTTTCAAGGAACGGCGCGGATTGTTACTAGTTATCGGCGCGTTAATTGCGTTCGATTATGCTGCATATTTTCACGATGCACTTATGCATAAATATGTGATTACGCCTTACTATGAAAGTGGCCGAGGCGCTGACTACACCTTCTCATACATCTACAACTATACAACGCTATTCTTATATCACCTCGCATCCACAATGTTCGGTTGGCTCGCGATGCAGAGAGCACGTAACATCGAATTTGTAGAAGCGGTTAGGTTCCGGCCATACGGTTTGTTCGTCGCCTTCTTCTTTTGCATCAGCGGCGCAGGAACAATCGTTCCAATTTTTGCCCCAGGATGGGTTGCAAGTATTGAGTACTGGAGTGAAGACCCGCTTTCTCGTTTGTATCTTTTTAGCAGTTTGGCGATAGGCTTAGCTATCTATGCAATTGGCGGCTATTTCTTTGTACGTAAACTGACAAATACACCCAATGCGATAATTGTTCCGGCGCTTATCGGGTACATTGCGCTAACTCAAGCTCTCTACTGGTTCGAACGGCATATGCGGATTTACGCAGATGAATCTAGTTTACTGATCAGCGCGACTGGAATCGTTGCTGAGTTCACTGATCTACTGCTCTGGAACATCGCCTTTGTCGCATTTGTCGTCGTGCTAGCGGCGCCGGAAGAAGCACGCCAAAGGACCGACAACAAAAAGTCACCCAACGCGGCTTGAGAGAATAGCGCGCATAGAGTATCAGTTGTATGCGGGGCGCATTGGGTGAATGCGCATGATTTCACGACGGCGACTGTTAATCACGTCAGCAGCTACTGTTGCGAGCGTCAGCATACAAAGCACACTCCTCCACGCCACCGACCTGGCAGCAATCCGCCGACGCGTCAGACCAGAGCTTGAACGTGCGCTCGCCCACAAAGGTTTTACTTGGGGTTCGCCAGTATTCATTCGTATCTTCAAGGAAACCAGCGAATTAGAGCTATGGCTCAAAAAGGGTGACCAGTTTGCGCTGTTCAAAACCTATCCCATCTGCGCCTGGTCAGGGTGGCTTGGGCCGAAACTACGCCAGGGCGACAACCAGGCGCCGGAAGGATTTTATTTCGTAACGCCCGCCGCCATGAACCCGAACAGCCAGTATCATCTTTCCTTTAATCTTGGATATCCCAACGCATATGACCGCGCTCACGGGCGCACCGGCGATTTTTTGATGGTGCACGGGGATTGCGTTTCAATCGGCTGTTTCGCCATGACAAATGCGGGCATCGAGGAAATCTACATGCTCGCTGAAGCCGCCTTCTCGTCAGGGCAACCATTCTTCCGTACGCATATTTTTCCGTTTCGAATGACGCTGGAGAATATGGAGCGTCATAAGACCTCGCGTTGGGCGCCATTCTGGAGAAATTTAAAAAAAGGCTACGACCTGTTTGAGCAAAACAAGACGCCGCCTGACACAATCGTGGAAAACGGAAAATACGTGTTTTCCAGACTGACCGCCGAAGCGACGCAATAAACGTAGCTGCGCCGGGCTTGTCTAGCCGCTTCTTCATCGCCATAGTCCCGTCAAATCCAATCAGGAGGCGGCGATATGCGACAAGAAAAGCTCCCAATTCGCGTGATGACAATGGCTTCCATGGTGGCGCTGCTGGTCGCTTGCGGCCAATCAGAGGACGCAGCAACGCAAGCAGGACAAACAGCGCCAGCCGATGCGCCGACGATCGAAATAGAAGCGGAAGAAACGGCAACCGAAGACGAGCGCTTGGCTGCATTTTTTGAAGAAGTTTTTGAGCGCGAATTGACCTTCAGCCCGCTTTTTGAAGCTGACCTTGGCCGCAAGACCGAGCGCTATGGCGAATGGGACGATGCGTCTGACGCTGCAGCGCTGGCGGAAAACGAACGCCGCGTCGCTGATCTCGCGCGATTAAGCGACGAGTTCGATTACACTGTGCTGAGCCTCGCGTCGCAAGTGAGCTATGATCAGTTTGTTTACGACCTCGAAAACGCAATGCGGAATTATGAGTTTCGCAACAACCAATATATTGCTCACCATACGGATAGTTATGCGCTCTACCTGCCCGTGGCGCTGCAGAACTTTCATGCTGTCGACACTGTCAGCGATGCAGAAGCTTATATTTCGCGGCTCGAAAAATCGGAAAGTCTACTCAAAGTTCTTGCTGAGCGACTCGCCGCCCAAACCGCAAGCGGCGTCATCGCGCCGGAATTTGTTTATCCAAAAATTTTGACCGACCTTAATAATATCATCTCCGGCGCGCCTATCGATGACGGCGCGCCCAATGCGGTCTATGCGGATTTCGAAGCCAAGGTGAACGCCCTCGACATTGCTGACGATGAAAAGACAGGCCTCTTAACAAGGGGCGCCGAGGCGCTCAGCGGTCCGTGGAAACGCGGCTACGAAGCTTTCCGCACCGAAGTCGAGGTTGCGCAAGGGCAAGCTGACGGCAATGACGGCGTTTGGGAGCATCCCAATGGCGAAGCCTATTACGCCAATCGCATCTACAATTACACAACCCTCGACACCATGACAGCGGATGAGATCCACGATCTTGGCCTTCAGGAGGTGGCGCGCATTCAAGGAGAAATGGAAGCGATTAAGGCGCAAGTTGGCTTTGAGGGAACGCTAAAAGCGTTCTTCGAGTTCATCCGCAACGATCCTAACAATTATTTTCCCAATACGGATGAGGGCCGCGAAGCGTTTCTTGAGCGTCAGCGCGGGCTCGTCGAGGGCATCTTCGAAAAGGCAGACACTTTTTTTAATATTCTACCGAAAGCGGATCTCGAAGTTCGCCGCGTCGAACCCTATCGCGAAAACACCGCCGGCATTGCGTTTTATAATTCTCCATCTGCTGACGGTTCGCGGCCCGATATCTATTACACCAATCTTCGCGATATGACCGCGGTTCAAAAATATGTGCACACCGCTATCGCCTATCATGAAAGCACGCCCGGTCACCATTTTCAGCTAGCGTTGCAACAGGAAATGACGGACCTGCCGAGCTTTCGAAAATATGGCGGCAATGGCGCCTTCATTGAGGGTTGGGCGCTCTATTCCGAACTTCTGGCCAAAGAGATGGGTTTTTACGAGGATCCTTTTGAAGATCTTGGCCGTTTGCAGAATGAAGTTTGGCGCGCTGTGCGCCTTGTCGTCGATACCGGACTGCACGCGAAACGATGGACCCGCGAGCAAGCAATTGAGTATTTCCTTGAGAACACGCCCCTATCAGAGGGCGACGCAACGACCGAGATCGAACGGTACATTGCGCGGCCTGGACAGGCGTTGTCTTACAAGATTGGCATGCTGAAAATTCAAGCGCTGCGCGCCAAGGCCGAAGCAGAACTTGGCGATGATTTTGACATCCGCGCTTTCCACGATGTTGTCCTACAGAACGGCGCCGTACCGCTGCCAGTGTTGGAGCGATTGATCGACCAGCATGTTACAGACGTTCGCGGCTCATGAACACTCATTGAAAATCGCTGCGGCGCTGGATTCAATTTCGGCGGCGCAGCATTTTGTTGCCGCTTCCATTCCGCTGGAATCATTGATGTTTTTGCAAACATGGGCGCGTTAACGACTGCGCATACGTCTTTATGCTAACTTTCAGCGCACAAACGCTGGAGGGCGACATGCGTTATGTGATTGACCTGGCGGTATTAGGCGTTGTGTTTTTAATCTTTATGCTGCTCTTTAAGAACGCATCCGCTGCGATCATGGCGGCGCTCATTCTCGCCGGCGCCGCCGACGCGCTGATCTGGGATCTTAAAAAGCGCTAGACGCCAACTGCCAGCGTGCGCGCTGTATCCTCGCTTGCATCGTCGAACCGGCTGAACGCCATAATCTTTTGCCAGATTTTCCGCGATAGCGCCGTTGTCAGCTGTTCGATATCGCTGGCGCCGGCCGCCACTTCAGGGTCTTTGCAGCTTTGCGCAAATAGCGCCGCAAGCTTGCCGGTCAGTGACAACATCTCGGTGCAATAGTCGAGATAGCGTTCAAGCAGCGCGCCCTGCAAATGGTCTGGGGGCGATGAGTGTGTTGCCGGCAAGGCCCGCCGGTAAGGGTCTTTGGTGAGTTGATGCATGTCGACCACATGGGCGATGGAGCGCAATTCGTGTAAATAATCGAGCGCGCGGGCCCGTTTCCAGCGAGTCTCGACCTGTCCCAGCGTCAACACGCCGATGCCCATCAGAACTGCTAGGTTCATGGCGGGCTCGAGCACCTGAACGAGGCTCGCCGCCTCCCAGCGCAGTCCGTCATAGTGAAGACCGAAGGCAACGAAAATCAGCGCCGCAGCGCCAAGCAGCCAGATTGTATAGACAGAAATGCGGATAATCATCACCGGATCGCGCAGCCGTTCCGCCTCTTCCCCGCAGCGGCGCGCCGTCGATGCGAGTTCGCCTGCAACTTGTTCAAGACCTGATGCGGGAAAACGCTCGCGTACGCGCGCTTCGAGCTTGTCGATTGTTTCAATGACCCGCTGCGCACTTAGTGTTTTGTAAACCATGCGGCGCCCGCTCGTTCCGCTCCAGCTTGATTGGCTAGATTGCTTCGGTGGTTGGCGCAAACGCCCACGCCGGTACATCGCGGCGAGCACGACCGCGCAGCGTTTTTAATCGGGCGGCAACGCCGGCGAATCCGATAATCATCAGGACCCAGACGGATGGTTCAGGGCTGGGCGCAGCGACGCTGTCTAGGGCAAAGCTGGTCGCCGACCAGGCTTGCGTTACATAGGTGTCGCAACCGCCAAGCCCGCCGCAATAAGACGAGAGCGCCGGAGAGTTAAAATTAAAGACGCCAGGCGTCACGGTAAAAAACTGGCTGGCAAGCGCTGTGAAGCCGCCAGCGCCATTTGTGCGACCCACATAAAGCCGCACGATCCCCGCGCCGCTGACGCCGGTGAACTCAAGATGAAAATCTACATTGGCGAATAGCGGCGTCACCTGAAAAGCGATGAAGCCGCCAGTCGGCACGCTGGCGAAGGCGCCGTCGGGCGCGCCAAGCGCGTTGGCGGAATTCACAGCGTTTGGGAACCCGCCATAGAGCGGCGAAGTTGAATCTACATAGACGGTGGTCGCCGCCTGAGCAGCGGGCGCCAGCCATGCAAATGCAATTGCGGCGAATATAGAAAAAACGGCAAACTTCATCGCAACTCAGTCAACTTTACTGAATTCTCTTGATAATTCAGTAGGTTGAACAGGAAGTTGGCGAATTCCGTAAAAATTGAAGGAGAATTGGTTTCGCTTGACTTCATATATCATTTCTATATTTTTATAACTATGGAAATAAAAACTGCCATTAATGCTTTTTCCGCCCTTGCGCAGGAGACCAGGCTCTCGGTCCTCAAGCATCTCGTGCGGGCGGGCCCCACTGGTGAGCGCGCCGGGGCCATCGCCGAAGCTCTGGCGATCGCGCCGCCAACCCTTTCCTTCCATCTAAAAGAACTGGAACACGCAGGATTGATTCTCTCCCGAAAGGATGGCCGCAAAGTTATCTACGCCGCCGATTATGGCGGCGTGCGCGGGCTTGTGAACTTCCTGCTGGCTGATTGCTGCCAAGGCGACAAGCGCCTGTGCGGACCCTATGTGATCAAGGAGAATGCTGCATGAAACGGCTCCATATCCACCTCAAGACCCAGGACCTCGACAAAACCGTCGGATTTTATACCGCCATGTTCGGCAAAGAGCCGGATCGCATCGAAGCGGACTACGCCAAATGGCTGCTCGATGATCCGCGGGCGCACGTGTCCGTCTCCTCCCATGGCGGCGCCCCTGGCGTCGATCACGCAGGCATTTCCGTCGTAACCCGAGAAGACCTTGACGAAATCGCCGAGCGTTTGCGGGCCCGCGGCGACGCGCTTATGGAAGAGACTGAAACCACCTGCTGCTATGCGAAGTCCAACAAATATTGGGCGCGTGATCCGCAAGGGGCGGTTTGGGAGCTCTTCCAGACGTTCGACACCAGCGAAACCTACGGCGCTGAACCGGACCGGGACATCCTTACGGAACATCAAGCAGCCAAAGACACGAGCGAGGCCTGCTGCACGCCGCAATCACCATCCTGATGCGGAACATCCTTTTTTTGTGCACCGGCAATTCAGCTCGTTCGATCATGGCCGAGGCCTATATGAACCATGCAGGCGCTGGGAGGTGGCGCGCCTTTTCCGCCGGGTCAAAACCTGTCGGCGCGCCAAATCCGCTGGCCTTGGCGACATTGGAAGCTCATAGCGTTAGCTTGCCTAAAGATGCGCCGCCGCGCTCAAAAAGTTGGAACGAATTTGCGGGCGCCGAGACGCCGCCGATGGATGTGGTGGTGACGGTCTGCGACAACACCGCCAGCGAAACATGCCCCGTATGGCCCCATCGTAATAGCAAATCGCCGCGTAAACTTCACTGGAGTTTTCCTGACCCAGCGGCGGCGACTGGCGGAGAAGCCGAGCGTCGACTCGCATTCACGAATGTATTTTCAGATATTCGTATGCAGATTGATAAATTTCTGGAGGAGAATTCCATTTGACATTCTCGCTCCCTCAAAAGCTTACCGCCGAAGCCCTTGGAACCATACTGCTGCTGGCGATCGTGGTTGGCTCAGGGATCATGGGCGAAGATCTCGCCGGCGGCAATGACGCCATTGCCCTTCTTGGCAACACCATCGCCACCGGCGCCGGGTTGGTTATTCTTATCCTGATCTTCGGCCCTGTCTCCGGCGCACATTTTAATCCGGCGGTCACGCTTGCCTTCTTTATGCGCAAAGACATCGGTGCGAAGCTCAGCCTCGCCTATGTCGCCGCGCAAGTGGTCGGCGCCGCCATCGGTGTTTTCCTTGCCC
>JANQOV010000110.1 GCA_028285645.1 Hyphococcus sp. | reverse complement strand
CTGGCGGCAAGTCGATCGGCGGCGTATTGCGCGATGATTCCGTGCGCGGATCGTTCCACGATACGCTGCCTGAGCCGACCATGAAAGCGCTGCGTGAGGATGGCGCCGAAGATCTCTTGAACGGCGTACGCCGTCCGATCACGGTGCTTGCCTGCGAATTGCGCATTGCTGATGAAGATTTGCGCACCATGGAAATGCTGCCGGACGAAGTTACGAAAATCCTAGCAGCGGCGAGCCTTGATCTGCGCCAGACCATTATCGACACAGGCGGCGCTGCGGATCAGGCTGAGGGCGGGCGCATGTTCGCATATTATAACGCGCCGCTTGAAGAGGCGGATCACGTGCAGGCCGGCTGCGCCGCTGCGCTTCGCCTCATCGAGAGCATGGACAAGATTAACTCCGGCCTTGATTCCGCGAGTCGCACCCGTGGCATGCAAGTACACCTTGCGATCGGCGTCGCCACCGGAGAATGCTTCATCGGCCCCATGGGACATGGCCGCAATAATCGGTATTCGGCGGTGGGCCCGGCGGTCGATATGGCGGCGTTCCTACGCAGTCAGTCAGAGATTTACGGGCCTGCGATGATTGTCGACGAAACCGTTTATCGGCAGACTCATCATCACTTTGCTTATCTTGAACTCGACAAGCTCCGCACGCGTCACGCGACGAGGCCGATCAGCATTTATGCGCTGATTGGCAATCCGTTCATCAAGTCCTCAAAAAGCTACCGCACGCTTGAGGACAATCATCGGCAATTGCTGAACGCATATCGCTCCGGCGATTTCGCCACAGCGCGTGAAATGCTGACGCGGGCGAAAGAATCGCCGGGCGCCAAGATTGCGCTGTTCGATATTTATGAAGAGCGCATCACGAAGATGATAGACCAAGGCGCTCCCAAAGATTGGGACGGCGTTCACGCCGAGACAATCTAAGGGCGTAATGTTAAGCACGTTCCGCAGGCGTCTCATTTTGATGCAATTACTTGTTACTTCTTGCAATCGTCGACAGTTTTAGGGGCAATTGCGCCCGTCCCGTCCTGGCGTCGCCATTGTTTTTCGCCTTTCGCGCGAGAAACCGCGATCGCCGCCCTCCGGCATGAGGCTTGCGTTTCATCCAACAATGAAACTGCCAGGGGTGCGCCTTGACCGGCGCTTGGCATCGGGAGATTAGTAATGACATCGCATCCGATTGACGTTCATGTTGGCCGCCGCATTCGACAACGTCGGCGCTTGCTCGGCATGACGCAGGAAAAGCTTGCGAAAGCGGTTAACATCCGTTTCCAGCAAATCCAGAAATATGAAAGCGGCGCCAATCGCGTGTCTGCATCCCGGCTTTGGTCCCTGTCGAAGGCGATGGATGTTTCCGTTTCCTTTTTCTTTGAAGGGTTAAGCGGCGACGCCCTCGACTATGTCGCGTCGCTAAACGGTCACAATGGTTTTGAAGACGCCCCGCCGGAATCGGTGCTCGACGAAAAAGAGACCATTGATCTTGTGCGCTATTACTATCAGCTCAACGAAGAGCCGCGTCGGCGCTTGCTCGATCTTGCCAAAGCGCTTTCCGGCGCCGAATAACTTTCTCTGAGGCGAGCCGGCCGATTCCGCTTGCTCTCACTGATGCGGGCAGCCATGATCGCTCTTGCTTATGAGCGCTCCGGACGAATACCTCCAAGAATTCGGCAATTTCGCCATTCGCCTTGCTGATGGCGCACGCGGTCAGACGCTGCATCGTTTTCGCGACGGCGCCGCCGTTTTCAACAAAGCCGGGCCATTTTACGATCCCGTGACTGATGCGGACCGCGAGGCCGAACGTGTGCAGCGCGAGATGATCGCGTCGGTTTATCCTGACCATGGCGTGCTGGGAGAAGAATTTGGCGAAGAAGAAGGGAAGGGCCCATGGCGTTGGGTGCTTGATCCGGTAGACGGCACCCGCGCTTTTATTTGCGGGACGCCAAGCTGGGCGACGCTGATAGCGCTTGAATATGAGGGCGCGCCGGTGCTCGGGCTGATCGATCAGCCGTTTACGGACGAACGCTGGCTCGCTTATGGCGGTAGGTGTGTTTATTCGCGCGGCGGCAAGGAGCGTGATTGCAAAACGAGCGGCGTGACGGCGCTCGAAAAGGCTCGAATCTCAACGACCGATCCGCTCGCCAGCGGCTACTTCAATGACCGGGAAGCCGCCGCCTTTGAAAAGACTGCCGCCGCGGCGCGGGTTGCGCGCTATTCTCTTGACGCGTATGCCTATGCATTGCTCGCCGCCGGCGAACTCGATGTTGTGATGGAAACCAGCCTGCAGCGCCATGACTGGGCGGCGCTGGCGCCGGTGGTTGAAGCGGCCGGCGGCGTCATTACTAATTGGCGCGGCGACCCATTGGGTGAAGATGATCGCGGCGAGGCGCTCGCCGCTGCAACGCCGGAATTGCATGCAGAAGCGCTGGCGCAACTCAAAATCTGACTTTTAATCAGTAGTCTGCGGCGCCGTTTGTTGCGTCTCAAAGACCGGCGCTACGAATGTATCAAACGCGGCGAAATACTGGTCGCGGATATCGTCGCGCTCGACCATGATTTCATGCAACGCCCCTTCGATCACGGTAATGCTCATGAGATCGTTCAAGCTCGCGAGCTTTGCATGATCGCCGCCGTCAATACGGCGTTCATCGCCGGCGGAGACCATGAGGACCGGCGTTTTCAGTTTTGTAAAATAATCGGCCCGATGAATTTTTGCAGCGTCCTTGCAGGCTTCGCGCACCCAGCCATAGGTGGGGCGGACGAGGGCGGCCTTGGGTTCTGCAAGCTGTAAGTCGCGAAAGCGCTGGTGTCGCGTTTTATCGGACGTGAACATATTGCCTTCAAATTCGAAGGCGTCGTCATTTTGTCCGGCGACCGTCTGTTTCGCCAGGCCGACTGCAGAGGCCAACCCAGAGGCAAAACCGTTGACGATGTTCATGGGCCCCGCAAACAAGCGCGTTAACGGCGCCGACAAGACAGCACGGGAAAACCGGTCATACCCTTTTGCGAGCAGCATCAGCGCCGGCAGGCCGCCCATGGAATGGGTCGCGAGGATGTAAGGTCCGCCAAAATGGGGAACGACGATCGTTTCGGTGAAGTGTTCGAGATCATTTTTCAGCGTTTCAAAATAGCCTCGCCATTTTGATTGAACGGGGCTCTCGCGGTCGGAAAGTCCTTGGCCGCGCCAGTCCATCATCGCCACATTAAGCCCGCGCTTATGAAAATCTTCCGCGGCCTCAAAGTATTTTTCGATGAACTCGGACCACCCGGTTAGCAGCACGACCGTGCCGCGTGGGCGTTGTGCAGGAAAGAACGCCCCGCGCAGCGTCACGCCATCCGGCGCTTCAAATCGAAAGACCTCCGCGCCTTCTGGAACCGGATTAGTAGGGATACGAATGAAATCGTTCATTTCGGGGCGCCGAGCTTAAGGCGCGCCATAACGCCCATATCGCCGGAAATTTTTATGCGCCCCGCCACATAGGCGCTTTCAAGGGCGCGTTCGCCGTCAAGCACCCGAAGCAATGTCTCCTGCGATCCGCGCCAGGTGCAATCAGCGGGCGTTTTGCGATTTTTGGCGGATTTGACCGAGGGCGGGGTCTCGGCGCCGTTGACGATGATCGCCTGTCCTTTATCTGCGTCGTCTTCCGGCGCCAACAGGAGCTTCGCCCCAAACGGCGTCTGAAAGGCGGTCTTTGCCGCTGCAATCAGCGGGTCGTCTGCTGACTTATCTTTGGTCAATCGAAATCATGCCTATTCAAGCAGCGCGCCGTCGGCCGCGGGTTTCATGAATTTGAGCGTCATGCGGTCGCTTTCGCCGATGGCGTCGTAGCGTTCGCGATCGAAGTCAGGATCGCTCATGCCGCGCACTTCAGACGAGCGGCGCACCGGCGGCAAGGTCCAAACGCCGAACGGATGATCCTTGGCGTCAGCAGGATTGGCGTTGATATCGGAGCGAGCAACAAAATCAAACCCCGCTGCTTCCGCAAGCGCGATCACATCAGCTTCGTATACATAGCCGGAAGAGCCGTCCGTCGGCAGATCATCATTGCCGTCGGCGCGGTGCTCGACGACGCCAAGCACGCCGCCAGGCTTTAGCGCATCATAAAACTCAGCAAAGAAAGTTTCCGCCGTACCGCGGCCCTGCCAGTTATGGACGTTACGAAAAGTCAGAACCATGTCCGCCGTTCCTTCAGGCGCAATGTCGTGGCCTTCGCCAAGCACAGACATTTCGACATCGCCATAAATGTCCGGTTTTTCGACAAAGTTCCGCTCAAAGGTTGAAAGCGCTTCGCGCACGCGATCGCTGGCGCCCTCCGGCGAAAACCCGGCTGCATAATATTTGCCGCCGCCTTGCTTGAGGTAAGGCGCGATGACTTGCGTGTACCAGCCGCCGCCGGGCCAGATCTCAACGACGGTCATGTCCGGCTCTACGCCGAAAAACTCGAGGGTCTCTTTAGGGTTTCGAAACTGGTCGCGGGCGCGTTCTTCTTCTGTGCGATGATCGCCGGCGAGAACAGCATCAAGACTAGCGCCGCTATTTGCTTTAGCTTCCGTGGCGGCGGGCGCCGCTGCTTCCGTCGAAGGCGCCGTCTCGCGGCCGCAACCCGACAGGGTGACGCCCAACAGACTAAGACCAAGGAACATCGTCAACCGCATCATCGTCTCCCAGTGAAAAATAGCCAGTATTAACCAAATTCATTAGCACGAGTTGGGCTGGCGTAAAGCCGGGCCAGCGGGTCTTGAAATCACAAGAAGGGCGCCTAATTCGAGTAGTGGCGGAGGCCGTTTGGCTCCGCTCGCGCTTATCTGTCCGGCCGGAACGGCGGGCTCGAAAGCGCGCGCAACCCTCGCTTGGAGATAAAAGGAGGACGCTTGAAATGCGTACATTTGACTTAACCCCCCTCTATCGCTCAACGGTCGGTTTTGACCGGCTTTTTGACCTCTTGGATACAGCCGGGAAGGTCGAGACCGGCGGCTATCCGCCCTACAACATCGAACGCCTTGGCGAAGACGACTACCGGATTACGCTGGCTGTCGCCGGCTTTGCCGAAGACGACGTCGATATAGAATTGCACGAAAATCGCTTGACCATTACCGGCAAGCGCGCCGATGGCGACGAAACCAGAACCTTCCTGCATCAGGGCATCGCCGGACGCGCTTTTGAGCGCCAGTTCCAGCTTGCGGAACATGTCAAAGTGGCCGGCGCCTCGCTTGTAAACGGCCTCTTGAACATCGACCTGCAGCGGGAAATCCCTGAAGCAAAAAAACCCCGCAAGATCGCCATAAATGGCGGCGAAGCGGCCAATGTCAAAATCTTGAAGGACGTTGACGCCGCTTAAAGGCGAATAAATCCGAGATAAATCCCTCCTGACTTGCAGAGGGAGCGCAAATGGCAGATTTGCGCGCCCTTTTTAATTGCCGGGGAGCTTGCTAGGATTGCAGCCAGTGGCGATGAGCGTGGGCAAAGGCCCGCACCCGGAGAGTGTGGTATGAGGGGTTTCGGACTAGTCTTGGCGGCAGCCTGCATGGGGCTCGTCGCCGCATGTGAAACGGATCAGGGCTATCGCTACGGCACTGAGCCGTCGATTTCGATCCCTTACGATCCTTACGATTACGATCCCGATGAATTGCAGGCCGAGGCTGACGCCCATTGCGAGGCCTATGGATTACGCGCTGTTTATGATGACGAGACGATAGACTCGAGTTCAGTGCGTTGGCGCTATCGCCACTATCTCTGCCTTTAACAGAATTTCCGCAGCCTAACCGGCCAGCAGTTTTTTTGCCTGATCATGTAAAGTCGTATTGGTTGCGAGGATCGATCCTGCAGTAAGGAAATTCGTCCCGCCTTTGATTTCGCTGACCATGCCGCCCGCTTCGCGAACGATCGCAGCGCCTGCAGCGACATCCCAAATGTTGAGATCGCGCTCCCAAAAAGCGTCAAACCTGCCCGCGGCGACGAATGCAAGATCAAGCGCCGCCGAGCCGAACCGCCGAATGCCGGCAGTCGCTTCAAGAACGCGGCCTGTTTCGTCAAGCGCGAGGGTCCGCCCGGGGCGATCCTTGAAAGGCAGACCGGTGGCGAAAAGCGACGCTGATAAGTCTGAGCGTCCGGAAACCCGGATGCGGCGATCATTGAGAAAGGCGCCCTGGCCCTTTTCCGCCCAGAAAAGCTCGTCAGTCGCCGGATTGAAGATAACGCCTGCATAGGGTTGGCGATCGCGTTCGAGCGCAATTGAGATTGCGAAGTGAGAAAGCCCGTGCAGAAAATTGGTAGTGCCGTCTAGCGGGTCGACAATCCATCGGTTGGAGTTGTCCGGGCCTTCAATCTCACCGCGTTCCTCCATAACGAAGCCGTATTTCGGCCGGCCCTTGGAGAGCTCCTCGAAGATCGTTTGCTCAGCTTTGAGGTCCGCATTGGAGACAAAGTCAGCAGCGCCTTTTCGCGATACCTGCAACGCCTCGATCTCGCCGAAATCACGGCGCAGTTGCCGCGCCGTCTGGCGGGCGGCGCCAATCATCACATTCATGAGGGCTGAGGCGTGGGCCATCTTGGCTAGCGTCCTGTCAATCCGGTTCGTCGGCGGCGTAGCCGTTCGCGGCAAATACTGCAAGCGGCGGTTTCACGGGGGCCGCGCCTCGGTTATGAAGAAGCATTATAAAATCCAGGGAGGTTTTAGAATATATGGCTGAGGCGTCACCGGTCACAGATGAAAAGCTCGCCGCAGCGGCGATGAAACTGCTTGTGGAGGATCCGCGATTTAAGGTCACGGAAGCTGAGATCCGCGGCAATAGCTATCGCGTTTTTGAAAATGCGCCGGCAAGCGTCGCCGGGATTTTCGCTTACGCCGCGGCTGCTCATGGCGACAAAGAGTTTTTGGTCTTTCAGGATGAGCGCATTTCTTATGCAGAGCTTTGGTCGCGGGCCTGCCGGCTCGCGCATGCGCTGAAAGATGAGCTGAACGTCGCCCAGGGCGATCGCGTCGCCATTGCCATGCGCAATTATCCCGAATGGTGCGTCAGCTATATGGCGATCATCGCCCTCGGCGCCGTGGCGGTGCCGCTCAACGCCTGGTGGAAAACCGACGAGCTAAAATATGCGCTCGAAGATTGCGATGCGAAAATCGTTGTCGGCGACGGCAAGCGGCTCGGGTTTATTCATTCGTTCAAGGATGAATTGGGCTTGACGCTTATTCTTGCGCGCGAAGAAGCTGAGGGCGCCGATCATCACTTGAGCGGTCTTCTCGCGAAGGCCGCCTCTGATGCGCCGCCGTCGCCCGACGTGCATCCCGATGATGATTTTTGCATTGTCTATACATCAGGCTCCACCGGCGAACCGAAAGGCGTAGTGCTCACCCATCGCAGCTGCGTCTCGGCGATTTTTTCCTGGGGCTTTATCGCCGCCGCCATGAAAGAAGCGCGCGGAGGCGTTAGTATGTTTGGCGACAATCCAGGCATTCTGCTTGGCGTGCCCCTCTTTCACGTCACCGGTTCGCATTCGATATTTCTCCTTTCTATGTTGGCCGGCCGTCGGATCGCGATGATTTACAAATGGGATCCAAAGGATGCAGTTGACCTTATCAACCAGGAACAACTTACCAACTTTGTCGGCGTGCCGAGCCAATCTTATGAATTGATGGAAGCGGCGGGGAAAGACGGTTTGCCGAGCCTCATTGATATCGCCTCAGGCGGCGCCAAACGGCCCGCTGACCATGTCAGCAAACTCGCCAAGAACTTCAAACAGGCTAATCCTTCTTCAGGCTACGGATTATCTGAGACCAATGCGCTGGGGTGCGTTATTTCGCTCGATCAATACCAAAAACGCCCCGATTCAACAGGCAAGGCGGTGCCGCCGCTCACCGACATAAAAGTCATCAATGATGAGGGGCAGGAACTGCCGAGCGGCAAGGTTGGCGAAATCTGCATTCGCTCGCCAGGTAATTTCCGCTGTTACCTTAACAAGCCGCAAGAAACAACGAAGGCGATCACGCCGGATGGATGGTTCAAAACAGGCGATCTCGGCAAGATCGATGAAGAGGGGTATGTCTATATTGTCGATCGCATCAAGGATCTGATCATTCGCGGCGGCGAGAATATTTCGACGCTGGAAGTTGAGAACGCAGTTTACAAACACGGCGACATCGCCGAGGCGAGCGTGTTTTCAATTCCCTGTGACCTGTTGGGCGAACGGGTGGGTGTTGCAGTCTATGCGAAAGATGGCGCCGAAATAGATGCTGTTGAACTGCGCGAATTCCTTGCAAAAGATCTCGCCGGCTTCAAAGTGCCTGAACGCATCTGGGTTTCGCCGGGGCCTTTGCCGCGGCTCGGCACGGCGAAAATCGATAAAATCACCGTGCGGAAGGTCGCGTTGCAGCACCCGCCGGCGTTTACGGCTGAACCGGCTTGAAAGGAAAACTAATGAGTGATCTTGAAGCGTTTCGCAAAGAAACTAGAGCCTGGCTTGACGAAAACTGCCCAAAGGAAATGCGCGACGGCGCCGGCGGCGAAGAAAACATCTGCTGGGGCGGGAAGAACTGGAAATTTCAGTCTGAGGCGCAAAAGACCTGGCTCAATGTGATGGCCGAAAAGGGTTGGACCGTACCGGCCTGGCCGAAGGAATATGGCGGCGGTGGTCTTTCCAAGGAGGAAGTGAAGATTCTCAAGGGCGAAATGAAAGCGCTAAATATTCGCTCGCCCCTTGAAAGCTTCGGCATCTGGATGCTCGGCCCTGCGCTTTTGAAATACGGAACCCACGAGCAGAAGCTGCATTTTCTGCCGCCCATAACACGTGGCGAAATCCGCTGGTGTCAGGGCTATTCCGAACCCAATGCAGGCTCCGATCTCGCGTCGCTACAGTGTAAGTGTGAAGACAAGGGCGATCACTGGCTGGTCAACGGCCAAAAAATCTGGACGTCTTACGCCGACGAGTCCGATTGGATTTTTGTGCTCGTGCGTACTGACCCGTCAGCGACCAAACATAACGGCATCAGCTTTATTCTGATCGACATGGCTGCGAAGGGCGTTTCAACCAAGCCGATCAAACTGATCTCCGGTAAGTCGCCATTTTGCGAAACTTTCTTTGACGACGTTGTTGTTCCCAAGGAGCATGCGCCGGGCGTCAACGCCATTGTCGGCGAGCTCAACCGCGGCTGGGATGTCGCCAAATATTTGCTGACCCATGAGCGGGAAATGATTTCCGGCGGCGGCGGCGGATTGCTCGGCGGCCGCGGTATGGGAGAAGTCGCCGCACAACAAATCGGTCTTGAAGACGGGCGTCTTGCCGACCCTATCCTGCGTGGGAAAATCGCGCAAGCCGAGATCGACGGTTGGGCGTTTCTATTGACGCTGGAGCGTATGAAAGATGAGGCGAAAGCCGGCCAGGGCGTCGGCGCCAATTCATCGATGCTTAAATATTACGGTACTGAATTCAATAAGCGGCGCTTTGAACTCTTTATGGACGCCGGCGGTTCCGATGAATTGGAATGGGAAGGCGAGCGCACCAAGGACGGCAAGATGGCGCGCGGCTGGCTTCGCACCAAAGCGAACTCGATCGAGGGCGGTACGTCTGAAGTGCAACTCAACATCATCGCGAAGCGGATTTTGGAGCTTCCGGGCGCGTAAGTGCGCCGCCGCTCCAAACAGTATGTCATTTCTTTTCTGTGTCCCAGCGCGATACCGGGAAGACGAAGCAAGGATAATTGAACGATGCCTCTAGTCCTGACTGAAGAACAGGAGATGTTGCGGGAGTCCGCACGCGGGTTTCTCGACGAAAAAGCGCCGGTGTCGGCATTGCGAAAATTGCGCGATGACAACGACCCAACCGGGTTTTCGCGCGATCTCTGGAAAGAGATGGCGGAGATGGGCTGGGCCGGCATATTGGTCGACGAACAACATGGCGGCGCCGATTTCGGTTTTGTCGGCGCAGGCGTCGTCGCAGAAGAGATTGGACGCACGCTTACCGCATCGCCCTTTTTATCGACGTCGATTCTGGCGGCGACGGCTTTGCAGAAAATCGGTGCCGATGCGCATAAGCAAGAACATTTGCCGAAGATCGCCGCCGGCGAAGCGCTGTTTGCGCTGGCGGTGGATGAAACGCGCAAACATGGATCAGCCAAAACTGCCATGGTCGCGGAAAAAGCCGGCAACGCTTTCAAGCTCTCGGGCGACAAAACCTTTGTCGCCGATGGCCATGTGGCGGACAAGATTATTGTTGCGGCGCGCTCCGCGGGTTCGCCTGGCGAACAAGACGGCCTCACGCTTTTCTTGGTGGACGCGAAAGCCAATGGCGTATCGGTTGAACGGACCATGATGGTCGACAGCCGCAATGCAGCGCGCATTAAGTTCGACAATGTAGAAGCGACAGGTGATGATGTGCTTGGCGAAGTTGACGGCGGCTATATGGCGCTGGAAGGCGTCTTGAATGCCGGCCGCGCCGGGCTTGCCGCTGAGATGTCGGGCGCTGCGCAACAATCTTTTTCCATGACCATGGATTATCTCAAAGAACGCAAACAGTTTGGCAAAGAGATCGGTTCGTTCCAGGCGCTGCAACATCGCGCAGCGCATCTTTATTCTGAAATCGAGTTGATGAAATCGGCAATCCTGAAAGCGTTACAGGACCTTGACGGCCATTACGGCATGGCCGGGCCGATTTGCTCGCTTGCAAAAGCAAAAGCTGGCGAGGTCGCAAAGCTTGCTTCCCTGGAAGCCGTACAGATGCATGGCGGCATCGGCATGACCGATGAATACGATATCGGCTTTTATATGAAACGCATTCGCGTTGCGCAGGAGATGTTTGGCGATCCGGCGTTTCATGCAGACCGCATCGCGCAAATGCGCGGCTACTGATGCGCATCCGGCCCGCAGGGGCAGGCGATTTTGAGACGATTGCGGAATTGCACGCCGCCAGTTGGCGTGACGCCTATCGCGGTCTGTTGCCGGATGTGTTCATCGATTATGAGATGGACGGCGAACTCAAAAAATACTGGCGCGATATTGCGCTTTCTGATGACGACTTTGTGCTTGTCGCTGAAAACCAGGAGATTGTCGGCTTCATCCTCGTCTGGGGCGAAGCGCGCCCTTATATAGAAAGTCTTCATGTCGATCCCGAACGCCGCTCGGGCGGCGTTGGCGAAAGTCTGATGCGCGCTGCGGCGCGGGAGCTTCAAAGCCGCGGGCATTCAACGGCGCATCTTTGGGTAATGACCGGTAATCCTCGCGCCCGCGCCTTCTACGAACGGCTTGGCGGCAAAGTGACAGGCGAAGACCAGCGAAACGTATTCGGCTATAAGGCCATGAACCACAGAATTGAGTGGTCTGATTTTACGAGATTATTGGAACCAGTGAAGGAACGGGCAAAAACATGAAAGTTGTCGCGCCGGAAAGCATATCGGACCATATCGGCAAGGAAGTCGGCGTTTCCGATTGGCTGACGATTGATCAGGAACGCATCAACGAATTCGCCGACGTCACCGAAGATCACCAGTTCATCCATGTGGACCCGGAGGCCGCCAAAGCGTCGCCTTTCGGCACCACGGTAGCGCACGGGTTTTTAACGCTCTCCATGTTGTCGAAGCTCGCGTCGCAAAGTGTGATCGTGCTTGAAGGCATCAAGATGGGCGTCAATTACGGATTCGACAAAGTGCGCTTTGTAACGCCCGTAAAATCCGGCAAGCGCATTCGCGGCCGCTTTACGTTGATGTCGGCGAAACAGAAGCTTCCCGGGCAATGGAGCCTCAAATACGGCGTCAAGGTCGAAATCGAAGGCGAAGAAAAATTGGCGCTGGCGGCGGAATGGCTGACCATGCAGTTTGTGTGAGGAAAAATCATGACGATCAAATATGACGGCAAAGTCGCTATTGTCACCGGCGCCGGCAATGGGCTGGGGCGGAGTCACGCGCTGGCGCTCGCCGAGCGCGGCTGCAAGGTGGTGGTGAATGATCTTGGCGGCGCCCGGGACGGATCGGGCGGTTCGCTTACCGCGGCGGAAGAAGTTGTCGCGCATATCAATGCATCGGGCGGCGAAGCGATTGCCGATGGCGCTAACGTCACCAACGAAGAAGAAGTCGCTGCGATGGTAAAAGCCGCCATGGATAAATGGGGCCGCGTCGACATTCTCGTCAATAATGCCGGTATCCTGCGTGATAAGACTTTTCACAAGATGGAGATCGCAGACTTTCGCGCGGTGATTGACGTGCATCTCATCGGCACGGCGATCTGCACCCATGCGGTCTGGTCAATTATGCGCGAGCAGCAATATGGACGCGTGGTCTGCACGTCGTCGCCCTCCGGCCTACACGGCATTTTCGGGCAGGCAAACTACGGCGCGGCGAAAGCCGGCATGATCGGCTTCATGAACGCTCTGCACCTTGAGGGCGCAAAATACAACATCAAGGTCAATGTCTTGTCGCCTTCAGCGAAGACGCGCATGACCGAAGACATTGGCATTCCTGAACCGATCCTCGACCAGATGACGCCGGAGGCGATCACGGCCGCTTTGTTGTTCCTCGTTTCCGAGGATGCGCCATCGAAAGCGGTTATCTCTTGCGCCGCAGGCGGCTACGCGCGCGCTTATGTTGTTGAGACTGACGGCGTTTATCTGCCGCCGGATCAACAGACGCCGGAAGAGATCGCCAAACATTGGGAAAAAATTTCGTCTACAGATGATGTTCACTATTACAAGGATTCAGCCGGACCGAACATGAATTTCATTGGCAAGGCGCAGGCCTTCGCCGCGAAGTAGACCGGCGCCGCCAAGCAGAAGGCCACACGCAAGAAAGGAACACCACCATGAGAGAAGCCGTTATCGTCTCCACCGCCCGCACGCCCATCGGCAAAGCATATCGCGGCGCTCTTAACAACACGACGTCGCAAGCCCTTGGCGGGCACGTCCTCAAAGCCGCAGTAGACCGCGCCAAGATTGACCCCGGCGAAGTTGAAGACGTTGTCATGGGCGCAGCATTCCAGCAGGGAACAGCCTTTCAAAATGTTGCACGCCAGTCTGCATTGCGGGCCGGCTTTCCCCATGAAGTGCCAGGCCAGTCCATCGACCGGCAATGCGCGTCGGGCATGATGGCGATTGCAACCGCAGCAAAACAGGTCATCAGCGATAATATGCAGGTGACCATTGGCGGCGGCGTTGAGTCGATCTCCATGAACCAGACCAACAACATCTATGTCATCCCTGACCCATGGCTCTTACAGAACCTGCCGGCAACCTACATGCAGATGATTGAAACGGCGGAGATTGTCGCCGATCGCTATGGCATTTCTCGCGAAGCCCAGGACGAATATGCGTTGCAGTCACAGCAACGCACTCATGCGGCGCAAGAGGCAGGCAAGTTCGATGATGAAATTGTCCCGCTCGCCTCAGTGATGAAATTCAAGAATAAGGAAACCGGGGAGACCTCCGACGTTGAAACCAAACTCGAGAAAGACGAAGGCAACCGCCCGGAAACAACGCTGGAGGCGCTCGCGGGCTTGAAACCTGTCTTCAAAGGCGGCCAGAAAATTTCCGAAGGCAAGTACATTACTGCGGGTAATGCATCGCAATTGTCCGATGGCGCATCCGCGGCAGTCGTCATGGAAGCTAAGGAAGCGGAAAAGCGCGGGCTTTCGCCGCTCGGGATTTATCGCGGCATGGCGGTTGCCGGAACGAACCCAGATGAAATGGGCATTGGGCCGGTCTTCGCCGTGCCAAAATTGCTTGAGAAAACTGGTCTTAAGATGGACGACATCGGCCTTTGGGAGTTGAACGAAGCATTTGCCGTGCAGGTAATTTATTGCCGCGACAAGCTCGGCATTCCCAACGACATATTGAACGTCAATGGCGGCGGCATTTCCATCGGCCACCCTTACGGTAATTCCGGCGCGCGCATGGTCGGTCATGCGTTGATCGAGGGCAAACGCCGCGGTGCCAAATATGTGGTCTGCACCATGTGTGTCGGTGGCGGCCAGGGTGCAGCGGGATTGTTCGAGGTGGCGTGACGGTGTCGTGAGTGCCGACTACGAACCCATCTATGACCTCATCCGCGAAGTGCCGAAAGGCGAAGTCGCAAGCTACGGCATGATCGCTAGTCTTTTGCCAGGCGTTGGTCCGCGGCAGGTGGCGCGGGCGTTGCGTTCGGCGCCGAAAGGCTTGCCCTGGTTTCGTATCATCACATCATCGGGCGCCATGGCCGATCATAGCGGCGCTGAAGAACAGCGCCGGCGCCTTAAACGAGAAGGCGTTGCGTTTCGCAAGAACGGCAGCGTTGACTGGGACGCCCATCGCTGGCGCGGTCCGTCGCAAAAATGGATTGCAAAGGCAGAGCTAGATATTGAAGATGCGATGGAGATTATCGCAGGGTGGGCGCGCTAGGGCTTGTCCATGACCAAAGAAAAACTCACCATCGCCTTCATCCTCTTCCCAAACGTCACACAGCTTGACTTCACCGGCCCGTTGCAGGTCTTGTCGCGACTGCCGGGCGCAAATGTACATCTCGTCGCACGGACGCTGGCGCCCATCACGACAGATTCAGTGCTGACATTGAACCCGACAGTCACATTCGATGATTGCCCGCCGGTCGATGTTTTGTGTGTTCCGGGCGGCTTTGGCGTTGACGACGCCATCATTGATGATGAATTGATGGCGTTTGTGAAACGCGAAGGCGCGCGGGCGAAATATGTAACCTCTGTCTGCACCGGCGCCTTTGTGTTGGGCGCAGCGGGCCTGTTGCAGGGAAAACGCGCAACCACCCATTGGGTCTATCACGGCGAACTTGAAAAAGTCGGCGCAACGCCGGTGAAAGAACGCGTCGTGCGTGACGGTAATGTTTTCACCGGCGGCGGCGTGACGGCGGGTATTGATTTTGCATTTACGTTAGCGGCGGAGATTGCCGGCGAAGATTATGCCAGGGCGCTGCAGCTCGGCCTTGAGTATGATCCCATGCCGCCCTTCGACGAGGGCTCGCCGGACAAAGCACCGCCCGCCGCCGTTGACCTAGTGACGAAACGTTATGCAGAGCGTCTCAACGCGTTTCGTGCTGCGCTTGAGAAAAGTCTCGGCCGGTCTGCCGATTGAGCCTTACGTGATAAAATCGATCGCAGATAATTGCGCGCGTTTTTCGCCCTCAGAAAGGAACGAGCCAAGGAAGCTGTTTTTCGCCAGCGTCTTGATGTCTTCCTTGTCGAGATCAACAGCTTCAATGACCGCTTCGAAATTATCCATCACATAGCCGCCAAAGTAAGACGGATCATCGGAGTTGACGGTGGCGCGAAGGCCAAGGTCCAGCATCTTCTTGATGGGGTGCGCGCGCATATCATCGACAACGCAGAGTTTAAGGTTCGACAATGGGCAGACCGTCAGCGTCATCTCTTGCTGCGCTAACCGCTTCACGAGCGCATCGTCTTCCAGCGACCGGTTGCCGTGATCGAGCCGGTCGATTTGCAAAACATCGAGCGCTTCATACACATATTCGTGCGGGCCTTCCTCGCCTGCATGCGCAACGCATTTAAGGCCGCGTTCTTTCGCGGCTTTGAATACGCGCTCAAATTTTGAAGGCGGATGACCGACTTCTGACGAATCAAGGCCGACGCCGATGATGCGGTCGAGCCAGGGTTCAGCTTGCCGCAATGTTTCCATTGCTTCGTCTTCCGGGAGGTGACGCAAAAAACACATGATCAGACTTGCCGTCATGCCGAATTGCGCTTTCGCAAGCGATAGCGCTGTTAAAATCCCGCTCGCTGCTGTGTCGAAAGAAACGCCGCGCTCCGTGTGTCCTTGTGGATCGAAAAAGACCTCCACATGGCGCACATTATCGGCGCGCACGCGGTTTAAATACGCCACAGTGAGATCGAAGAAATCTTCTTCCGTCTTCAGAACGCTCATGCCCTGATAATAAATGTCGAGGAAGTCTTGCAGGTTTGAAAAATTATAGGCTGCGCGAATTTCTTCTACAGAACGGAACGGAATATCGACCTTGTTGCGTTTGGCAAACGCGAACATTTGCTCCGGCTCAAGCGAGCCTTCGAGGTGCAAATGCAGTTCAGCCTTGGGCAGCCGCGCTGCGTAGGCGACGAGGTCGGCGTTGTTCATGTCTTCTTATTGACTCTACGAATCCCCAAGACAATCAGCGACGCAACCAGACTGAGCGCGCCAATCCCAAACGCGCCGATGCCGCTGGTCAGTTTCACGGTTGTTGCTAATTGTTGGACAAGCACAAGCGGTTCGCTGGGCGGTAGAAAATTGGCGGCAAAAAGCGCTAGAAGAACATTTTCGGTGAGTTCGCCAAATACATATATGCCCGGCAAGACGAGTAGAAACCGCAGCGGCGAGGCGTCAAGGCCAAGCGTCTTAAGACCAATACCCAAAGCGATCGACATCACCATCAAGTTCATAACGATGTAAGGAATGTCGAGCGCCTGCCAGGTGATGTAGTTGTACACATCATCGCCGAGAAGGGAGAGCGAGCGTTGCGGTTCTATAGGAGGGAAGCCTGGTTGTGTTTCCGGCAGTTCGCCTTGCGCCGCTTCAAGCGCCCGCGTCCACGGGCTGTCCATGCCAAACGCCCAAGCCGAGAACACAAATAAGAGGCCGAACCAAATAACCAGCCTGGTCCAGCTTGCGCTTTCGATGCGGGTGTCAACAAGGCTCATCGCTTAGAACAAAAACCCTTCTTTGAAGCCAAGTCCGTCGGCGTCGGAGAATTTTGCGCCGTCTTTTGATTTCTTGATGTCAAAAGCGGCTTTCGTGAAGGCGTTGTAGTTTTGCGATTCGATGGTATCGACAGCAACGAACTCTGCGCGTGCATTATCGTGATTGACAGTGAGCGAAATATAACCGTGATACTCGCCGGAAAGATAACGCACATGCTTGTTGTCGCGATTGGTCAAAAGCGCATAGTCCGCGCCGCGCCCGCCAAGGAATGATCTCGCAAATGGCGAGGGTGAAGTCACTGAGTGGGTCCCAAGTTCAACACCCATATGGCGGCCGTCGCGCGCGACAAGATCGTTCGCCCACCAGGTGTGCGTGTCGCCGGTCACGACAATCATGTTGTCGGCGCCGGCTGCCGTCGCCAGGTCGTAAAAACGCTCCCGCGCCGCCGGATATCCATCCCACGCGTCAAAATTTGCCGGCAGACCAAGTTTTGAAATCTCAACAAAGGCCCGCGCCTCGCTCCATTGTTCTTCAAGCGCGACAATGTCTTCCTCGGTGATGTGCGGCGTCAGATCGGGCATGGTCACTTTCGCCATGATGATCTGATTGGCGATAAGGCGCCATGGCTGGCCGGCGCCCGCCGCTGTCCGGAAGCTGCGGTCGATAAAATCAAGTTGCGCCTCGCCCAGCATCTCGCGAGTCGGATCCCAAAGCACGTCGTTACGGAAACGCTCTATGTCTTCCGGCGTTTTCAGCGTCGGCAGCACTTTTGAATATTCAAACTGCCGCGCGCCCGCCATCAGCCGCGTTTCAATGGCCGTCACCGTCAACAAGTCACCAAAGGTGGAGCTGCGGAAAAGCGCCTCCGCCAAGCGTCCCTCTTCAGGGTCGCGCACCGGCATCCATTCATAGTAAGCCTGCGGCGCCGCGCGTCGCCGCGCTTCCCATTCGCCCTCGGTTTCCGGCTGATGGTTTTCCGCGCCGTCTTTCCACGAGTCGTTTGAGGTTTCGTGATCGTCCCAAATAGAGATCAGCGGATGCGCCGCATGCACCGCCTGACTTGCCGGGTCCGCCTTATATTGCGCGTGGCGCGCGCGGTAATCGGCGAGCGAGACAATTTCGTGAGTAGGCTGATGATCGCGACCAAGCGCAGCGCCGGTTTCGCCGCCATAGCCTTCCGTTGAATACTCATAAATGTAATCGCCGAGATGAATAAATGCATCTAGGTCATCGCGCCGGGCGATCAGGTCATAGACGTTGAAATAGCCGAACGGGTAATTCGAGCAGGAAATAACGGCAAAGCGCGCGGCCTCAATGGCGCCGACGGGAAGCGTTTTGGTGCGGCCGACCGGAGAATAAACATTGCCAATGCGGAAGCGGTAATAGATCGTCTCGCCTGGCTGCAGATCTCGCAGCACGATCTTGACGGTCCAGTCGCGCGCCGGACCGGTTTCGGTTTCACCCTTGCCGCGCATATCTGTGAAGGCCTCGTCGGCGGCAGTTTCCCAAATAACGCGGGCGCGTGGGCTCGCATCGACGCTTACCCGCGTCCAGATCACGACAGATGTCGGTCCCGGATCGCCGCTGGCGACGCCATGGGCGAAGACGCCAACGGAACCTTCCGAGACCGCGACATAAGGCGTCATCTTCGGCCTGGTGGCGCAGGATGCGGCGCTTGCCGCTAAGCCGCTGGTCAATGCCGCGCGCCGCGTAATCGCGTTTGTCATGGGTTCCCTCCCGTTGCAGTTCTCCCCCCGATGCGCCGCATAAACATCCGGGCTTTTCATCGTTACAATTTACGTTAGTAGTGTGACACATCAAAGATGCGCGCAAGGGCGCGGTGCAAACGTTTCCGGACAGCCGGTGTGGATAATGGCGAGGGTGCAATGCAAAAAAATGAGCGATTGAACGGCTTTGGCGCGAGACGGGCGGGTTTTACAACCCTGGCTGCCTTGCTGGCGCTCGCTGCATGCGGACCAAGGCAAGATGCGGATCAGTCGGGCGAGGACGCTGGGGCGACGCAAACCGCTGCTGCGCAAGACGCAGGCGCAGCCGAGCAAAGCCGCGCTGACGATGGTCCGGTGCGGCCGCCGCTCGATCCCTACCCGTCAACCTACGAGCCTTATCCGTCTGAGACAATCGTTCTCACCGGCGCAACCATCCTCACAGGTACGGGCGCGAGGATCGATAACGGCGCGGTTGTGTTAGCGGACGGAAAGATCGCTGCGGTGGGTGCTGCGGCGGACGTGGAGGTTCCGGACGGCGCAGCGACGGTGGACGCCAACGGCAAATGGATTACGCCAGGCGTCATCGATATTCACTCACATCTCGGCAACTACCCGTCACCATCGACAGATTCGACCTCAGACGGCAACGAAGCAACAAGTCCGAACACGGCCGAGGTGTGGACCGAACATTCTGTGTGGCCGCAGGACGCCGGTTTCACGCGAGCGATTGCCGGCGGCGTTACGACATTGCAGATATTGCCAGGCTCCGCGAATTTGTTTGGCGGTCGCGCAGCAATTTTGAAAAACGTTCCCTCCCGGACGGTTCAGGGAATGAAATTTCCCGGCGCGCCTTATGGCATGAAGATGGCCTGCGGCGAAAATCCGAAACGGGTTTATGAAAACTCCGGTCCGGCGACGCGCATGGCGAATTTTTCCCATTATCGCGCCGCATGGATAGACGCCGCAGAATATAAAAAGAGCTGGGAAGATTATTGGGCTGACTATGCCGAGTGGGAAGAGAACGGTGAAGAAGATGAAGATGCTCCAAAAGCGCCCTCCCGCGATCTAAAGAAAGAAACCCTTGCCGGCGTGCTTTCTGGCGACATTCGTGTCAACATGCATTGTTACCGTGCGGATGAAATGGCGTTCGTGCTCGATATGGCCAGGGAGTTTGGCTATAAGGTTGCAACCTTCCATCACGCAATTGAAGCATACAAAATCGCTGATTATCTCGCCGAGGAAGGCGTTTGCGCGGCCGTGTGGTCGGACTGGTGGGGATTTAAACTCGAAGCCTACGACACGGTGCTTGAAAACGCAGCGCTCGTTCATGCGCAGCCTAATGGTTGCGCCATCATTCACTCAGATAGTGATATCGGCATCCAGCGGCTTAATCAGGAGACAGCGAAGGCCATGGGCGACGGGCGGCGCATCGGCATCGACATAACGCCGAAAGACGCGATCGCCTGGATTACCGCGAACCCGGCGAAAGCCATGGGCATTGACGATCAGACAGGAACGCTCGAGCCCGGCAAGATGGCCGATGTGGTGGTCTGGGACCGCAATCCATTTTCTGTCTACGCGAAAGCGGAACGGGTTTATATCGACGGCGCGCTGTTATTCGACCGCAACGATCCGTCATTATCACCGCGTGTAGATTTTGAAATCGGCCAAGAAGGCAATGACTTCACCGGGGGGGCGGGACAATGAGGCGTTCAATGAAACATATCTTGTCGGGCGCAGTCTTTCTGATTGTCGGTGGTTTCGGGATTGCGGCGGTCTCCGCGCAAGAGGCTGAAACGCCAGAAACAGAAACTGCAGCACAAGAAGCGGAAGCAACCGCCGCTACCACTGAGGCTGCAGCGGCGTCTGCAACGGCAAATGAGCCGGCGAGCGAAGAAGCAACCGATGCGGCGGACGATACGGCTGATGCGGCGCCGGCTGCTGCTGATGAAGCGGCGCCTGCGCAAACGGCTGCGGCCGCTCCTGTTTCGGCCTCGGGCTCGGTCGCGATCATGAACGGTACCGTACACACGATCAGCGGCGCCGCCATAGAAAATGGCGACGTCATCATTCGCGACGGACGCATCGCCGCGGTGGGCGCAAATCTTGAAGCGCCGCTAGGAGCGGAAGTCATCGACGCCACTGGCAAGATCGTAACCCCCGGCCTGTTTGCGCCGATTTCGTCAATTGGCCTTCAAGAACTCGGCCTTGATCGGGAGGCCAATGACGCCGGTCCCCGCACTGGTTTTCCCCTCGGGGCGGCGCTTGACGCCCAAGACGCCTTCGACCCCTCTACCACCTTGATTGCAATTAACCGCACCGGCGGGATTACCCGCGGGCTTTCCGCGCCGGAGGCCGGCGATACGCTGTTTGGCGGCCGCGCCGCTGTGATCGATTTTTCCGGCGAGGCTTCTTCCATCACCAAACCGCGGGCGGCGCAGACCGCCGAAATGGGCTATGCGGGCGCACGCCGCGCTGGCGATACGCGCATGGGCGCCTGGGCGGTGTTGCGGGAGTATCTCGATGAAACTGCTGCCTACGCAGCCAACCCTACCGGCTACCTCACACGCGCGCGCGAAGACCGTTTTGCCATCGCGGACTTGAAGGCGCTTGCGCCTGTTGTGCGCGGAACGCAACCTTTGCTGGTTTCCGTCAACAGCGCGCCGGATATTCGTAATTTAATCCGCCTAAAGAATGCTTATCGGTTAAACGTGATCATTGTTGGCGGTTCGGAAGCGTGGACAGTCGCTGACGAATTAGCGGCGGCTAATATTCCGGTGATCCTGGATCCCCTCTTTAATCTGCCAGCGCAGTTTGAAGATATCGCCGCAACACAAGCGGCCGCCGGGCGGTTGCACGAGGCGGGCGTTGACATCGCATTCTACAATCCACAAGGTTTTGGCGCGCATAACTTAAGAGCGTTGCCGCAACTGGCGGGCAATGCGGTCGCGTATGGGCTTGATTATGATGCGGCGCTTGAGGCGCTAACCCTGACGCCGGCGGAGATGTTTGGCCTTTCAAGCCAACTCGGCTCCATCGAAATCGGCAAGATTGCCGACATTGTCATCTGGGACGGCGATCCCCTTGAACTGACAACACGGCCGGAAGCGGTGTTCATCAACGGCGAAGCGCAATCTCTGGAAAACCGCCAGACGAAACTGCGCGATCGTTATCGGGACCTCACCAGGGGCGATCTTCCGCACGCATATCGTGGCGGGCAATAGCGTTATTGAAGACTTGCTGAAGCGCGCGCAACAAGGCGCGCCGCGGGCCCAATATGAACTAGCGGCTGCGCTCAGCGCGGCTGGTCATGCGTCGGAAGCGGACAAATGGCTCCGCAGCGCTGCTGATCTAGGCGAAGCTGATGCGCTTTACACGCTGGCAACGCGGCAGCTTCAGACGCGCGCTACGGCAGGTAAAGCTGCTGAGCTGCTTGAACGCGCCGCTGAAGGCAATTCAGCAGCCGCCATGCGTCTTCTCGCTGTGCTCACAGCAGAAGGTCTTAACGGAACAAAGGATTGGGCAAAGGCGGCGAAGTTTGTCGTATCGGCTGCGAAAGCGGGAGATCCCGCAGCGCGCCGCGAAATCGCGATGGTCTTGTTAGCGAATGACCCTGATGATCTGACCGCCTGCCTGTTAATCAATCAGGCCGCAACGACAGACGCCGTTGCGGCAGCGGTGATGGTGCGGCGCGCGGCGCTCGGCCGCGCTGGTGCCAACAAGGCGGCCGCCGCCGGCATGCTCGATAAACTGCAGGCGGCGCGGTATCCAGGCGCACCCGCGCTGCAGTCAGCGTTGCAGGCGGCGACAACGCCCGCGCCGGATCATACGTCTACAGACAATATGACGATTGATTGGGAAGCAATCGGCGCGCGCATCGCCGGCCCGCCGGTTTGCGCATCACCGCCGGTTGAAATACTGAGCACTAGCCCAGATGCAAAAACCTATCGCGCCGCCTTCACCCCTGAAGAATGCGAATATGTCATCGCAGCGTCAGCGCGTCTTCTTACGCCTTCAATGACAGTCGACCCCCGTGACGGCGCGCTCCGGCGCGATGCTTATCGAACGTCGATGACGGCGACGCTTGGCCCGGTCGATCTTGATCTGCCGCTGATTATGATCAACGGGCGGCTTGCGGCGCTTGCTGGCGAACCGGTGGAGCATGCAGAATTTTTAAGCGTTCTGAATTATGCGCCCGGTCAGGAGTACAGGCCTCATTTTGATTGGTTGCCTGAAGGACCGGATTTCGACCGCGGCGGGCAGCGCATCGCGACCGCGCTTTTATATCTAAATGGCGATTATGAAGGCGGCGAGACCCGGTTCGTCGATAAAGACCTCAATTTTTGCGGAGAGCCCGGAGATGTGCTTGTATTCCGTAATGTTTTGCCAGACGGCGCGCCGGACAAAGCATCCCGCCACGCCAGCTTGCCGGTCACAAATGGCGCCAAATGGATAGTCTCTAAGTGGTTTCGCGCGCGCAAATACGTGTTCTAGGCGAAATTACCGCTTCCCAAAGTGATATAACAAAGATATAACATCGCGCCGGGTGCGAGGGAGATAAAGACAATGTCAGGCGAAAGTAGTGATGGGGGCGGCCATAGCCACGGCAAAAAACGCCCCGCGGGACTGCCAAAAAACGAAAAGCTGGTTTGGGACGTGCTGGCTTCCACGCATGACCCGCTCAAGGCGTATGAGATACTCGACAAGCTAAAAGACAAGGGCGTGCGCGCGCCAATGACGATATATCGCGCGCTCGACGGCCTTGAGTCCAAGGGGCATATCCACAAGCTTGAAGGACTGAACGCGTTCGTTCTGTGCAATCACGAAGGACCGCACATGGTGCAGACATTTCTACTCTGCGAGAATTGCACCAATGTACAGGAACTTGAGCTGCGCGCTGTAGAGGCGGATATCGCGCCGGCTGTGAAGGCGGCTGCATTCCAGATGAGTACGGCGCGGCTTGAAATAAAAGGACAGTGCCAAAGCTGCGCGGAAGCTGCGTAGCAGGTCAAACGGGAAAATCCCGTTATTGACTAGAGCTGCACGCTCGGTATGGTTTTACCGTTCTGGCGTCTGAAACGCTCGGACATTCTTATGCGGGAGAGACTGGCGTCAAGTCGCCGGCGCCGAAGGAGCAACCACCCCGGAAACTCTCAGGCAAAAGGACCGCATAAGACAAGAAAGGCTGGAAAGCGGGCGAGTTGATTGCAACATCGCCCCGCCGACGGAGTAAGCAAGCGCAACGAACAAGGATTTGTTCCTGTTCGCGCTTCGCGAAATCTCTCAGGTTCCCGTGACAGCCGGGGTTGCTGCTAACGCTCGAGCAGCGCCTTTGAGCATGGGACCGACAAATGACTGCAGACCTTAAAACAACGCCGCTTAATGCGCTCCATCGCTCGCTTGGCGGCAAGATGGTGGAGTTTGCCGGTTATGACATGCCTGTGCAGTTTCCCCTCGGCGTTCTAAAAGAACATCTGCATACGCGCGAAAAAGCCGGTCTCTTTGATGTCTCGCATATGGGCCAGGCGGCGATCCTCGGGCCGAACCACGAAACGACGGCCAAAGCAATTGAAACATTAGTTCCCGGCGAGATCATGAAGCTGGCCGCCGGCCGTCAGCGCTTGACGGTTTTGCTGAACGACGATGGCGGGATAGTCGATGATTTGATGGTCACCCGTCCGTCCACGGATGGCCGACTCAATATCGTCGTCAACGGAGCCTGCAAGGAAAAAGACTACGCTCACCTCAACGAGCGTTTGCCGGCGTCGGTAAAGCTCGAGCGCTTTGACGGCCGCGGTTTACTGGCGCTGCAAGGACCGAAAGCGTCTCAGGTTCTCGCTAAGCACGCGCCAGCGGCGGCGGACCTTAAATTCATGTCGTTCGCGGAGCTCGAAATCGGCGACATTGCCGCAGTTGTCACCCGCGGCGGCTATACCGGCGAAGACGGTTTTGAAATTTCAACGCGCGGCGAAGATGCAGAACGAATAGCGTGCTTGCTGCTTGATGATCCTGATGTGGAGCCGATCGGCCTTGGCGCGCGTGATTCGCTGCGCCTTGAAGCAGGCATGTGCCTCTACGGCCACGACCTCACTGATGAAACATCGCCCGTCGAAGCCAACATAGCCTTTACCATTGGCAAGCGGCGGCGCGA
>JANQOV010000102.1 GCA_028285645.1 Hyphococcus sp. | reverse complement strand
CGCGATTGAACACCAGCCTCCGACCAACAAACAATCACTGCTTTGGCCGCGGCTAGTTCACGCTCAATTTCAGCGGAAAATTCGGCGCCGCTTTCAATACTGCGGTCCCACCAAACAGAATAGCCTGCATTGTCGAGCGCGGCCGCTAGCTGCTCAATCCGATCACGGTCAGCGCGAGCGTAGGATATGAAAATGTCGGCCAAATCGCCCCCAAGGAAAAAGCACGCTACGCATAGCATGTGTCGCGGGCGTTGTCAGTTTGAACGAACATGAGCCGATCGGCCAAAGGGTCTCTATCCGCGAATGTTCGCTTTTGACGAACAATTGCCGGCCGCCTTTGCGCGTCTCAACGACGGAAATGCGCGCAGGAGCGGTCATTAGACTTGAGCGCTGTAAACGGGCTTTTGAGGGCGCGAAATGATCATTTTCCATACAATCGGATCGCCTTGGCAGGCAAAACACAAGCTCGCGGCAGCAGCGGCGCTCACAGCGGTGACTTCAACGGCGTCTTAAACGGTCAGCCTCGCTTCCGCAGGTAGTGACGTTTTACCAGCCGCTTTGCGAGAACTGTTGCATCGACCAGTTCGAACCCCAAGCGTCGGTCGAGTTCTCCGAACAGGCGAACGCCGCCTCCAAGCAAAATAGGTATTTCCGTGATGATCATTTCGTCGATGAGGTCTTCGCGCAAAAACCTCTGCACCGTTGCGCCGCCGTCAACGTAAAGATTTTCGAAGCCTTGGCTTTTTGCTAATTTTACAATTTCTGCGGGCGTTCCGCTGGCGAACTGAACGTGATCTGAATATGGGTCGGGCGCTGATTTCAGCGTTGTACTCAATATGATTCCAGGCTTCGGGTAATGCCATCCCACGCCAAACCCAATTAAAGTCTCGAAGGTCGCCCGCCCCATAACAACAGCGTCGATCCGCTCCATGAATTCCGCAAAACCAAGGTCATCGCCCTCTGGCGTCGGGACATATTCCAACCAATCCAAGCCGCCGTCAGCCGCCGCGATGCAGCCGTCAAGGCTTGTTCCGATATAAACTATGTTCGCCATGGCAAGGTCATGTCATTTTTTCCTTTGCGAGTATGATACACCCTAAACCTTACGGGTTGCGCCTATCGCAAGACACCCCGTCTTTGCAGCCAACGCATATAGATCAAAATCAGCAGCGCGATCATGATGACAGCGGCCATGAAGAGAGGACTGCCGCCGTCCGGCGCGGGATTCACAACGGCATAGGCAACGGCGACCACCGAACAAATCCAGGCGACAGCAGTGACGGGGACAGCTATGCTTCGGCGCATCAACAATAAAACCGAGCCGATCAGGCCGCCGACAATCGAAACGCCCCACATTACGTACATCCACAGTGGCGCGTTGTTATAATAGGAAAGCGTTTCTTCTGGAAAATTAGCCAGATAGGGCTCGAAACGAATGATGGTCGCGACAAATCCAAAGGCAGCTGGCGCGTTCATTAAGAACAATAGTCCGCCTACGACCCACAAATGCCATGGCGCCGATATATCTGATCCGGATTTGGTCATTTGATCCTCGCTTGGGTCTAAATATGACGCGTGCCTGGAAGCATTCAAAAACTCTATTCAATTGCCGGACGTTAGGTGTGTAGCTCCATCAACTGAATAAGATTGCCGCACGTGTCATCGAAGACCGCTATCGTCGCGCCGCCTGCTTTCATGGGCGGCTGCGTGAAAGTGACGCCCGCAGCCTGAAGTCTCTTCACTTCAGACTCAATGTCATCAACGCTGAATGCAGTAAACGGGATGCCGTCAGCCATGAGCGCCGCCTGATAGGCGCGAGTCGCGGGGTGCTCATTGGGCTCAAGCCCTAATTCCACACCGTCTGGTTCTTCCGGAGAAACAACAGTCAGCCATCGATGCTCTCCAAGCGGAATATCGTGCTTGAGCACGAATCCCAGCTTCTCCGTATAGAATGCGAGGGCTTTTGCCTGATCGTCTACAGCCACGCTTTTTGCGTACATTTTCATTTGGCGCCTCTTTTAAAAAATGGTTGCAGCCAGGGATTGATGGTGTCTTTGAGTGAAGCAGCCGTCAGGGAGTGAACTTTTGTCCGTCCTCGCCAGGCGGTGCTGATTAACCCGGCCTCTTCAAGCGTATTCAAATGCCGCGTGATCGCCTGCCTCGTAAGGGTCACAGAATGTTCCTCAAATAGGCGAGCACACAGCTCAAAGAGGCTTTGATTATTCCGCTTTCTCAGCTGATCGAGAATCAACAGCCGGGTATCGTCGCCGAGCGCGCGAAACAAGTTGCTGAGGTTCGGATCAAACGGAACGCCCATGCCGCATTATGCAACAATTATGTTGCATGTCAATGACGTCGTCAGAGCAATTTCAGTCGGCCGCGTTCACCGTCGCTAATGTCCGATTTGAGGATCTTGGCGTCCTAACCGTCTCAATTCACGACGCCTGCTTTTTGGGTTTGCGCCTTGCGTTGGTCAGCCATCGCGTTCAAACACAGCGCTTCGACAAAAAAGTCAGCATGGCTTGCGCATATAGTTTTCCACAGGGAAATTGGCTGACGTTGGATTTCCCGTGCGCCCTATGTGCGTCCAACACAAAAACCAGCCTCAAGCGGCTGGTTCAGAATTCATCTTAAGTCTTTGATTTAAATGGCTCCCCGAACTGGACTCGAACCAGTGACCCGCTGATTAACAGTCAGCTGCTCTACCAACTGAGCTATCGGGGAAGAACCGACGGAAGCGGCGATATAGCAAAGCTTCCTATGATAATCCACCGTCTTTTTCGCGCCTTGCCTAACAGCAAAAATCCGGCCAGTGCGCCCTTATCGCGACCGAACTTCTGATCATTACGACGTAAAAATCAACGGCGCAATGCGGGTGCTCAGAGCAAGGCGAGGGCGGTCGAGGGGCGTTCCAAGCCATGGATGGCTTAAGAGTTTAGCGGTCTTGGTTCGATTGTCGGGTGGTATTCTCAGCGCTGCGTGCGTTGTTCGCCAATGGGGCCTTATTTCGCCGCTTCTGAAGGCAAGAATCGCCAACGAATAGCAAACACGCCGTCCTGTCCGAAGTTATTAGGCGGCGGCATCGGGCGGCGCTGAGGCGTCCGCCCACACGTGAGACGGCCGCGTCTTGGGGAAACGCGACCGCTTACTCACTGTCGTGGGGTATGGTGGGGTATCTTCTCGGGAGAAGATTTTCTTAATGTCTCAGCAAGGTCTTAACATAACGTTAACGCCTGGAGCGCGGTGCCAATTCCGCCGGATCAAAGCTCTGGTCGTGGGCTTCGTGGAGCACTTCCAGGTCATCAGCCTCTTGTGACGCGCCTTCGCCGAGGCGCGGTTGCTTCTCGCCGGTCCATGCCCAGCGGTAAAAGCGGGCAATATCGGCGCCGACGGCGTACATTGCCGGCACGAAAATCAGCGTTACGAAGGTGGCGAAAAAGACGCCAAAGGCGAGCGCAACAACCGTCGGCTTTAAGAATTGGGCGTCGGTCGAGCGCTCAAACATCATCGGCAACAGACCGATGAAGGTTGTCATGGAGGTCAAGATAATCGGCCTGAAACGCGCTGCGCCGGCATGGGCGAGGGCGGCAAGCGCGCCTTCGCCTTTCGCGCGCAGTCGGTTCACATAATCAATGAGCACGAGATTGTCGTTCACGACAACGCCAGCGGCGGCGCCGACCCCGAAAAAGGAAAACAGCGCAAAGTCCATGCCGAAAATGAAATGTCCGTATGCGGCGCCCATAAAGCCAAAGGGAATTGCCGTCATGATCAAGATTGGCTGCCAATAAGATCCGAACGCGATCGCCAGCAACATATACATGGCGAACAGCGCGACGAGATAGAGCGCGAAGAATTCTTGAAGGAAATCCGCTTGTTCTTCAGCATCGCCGCGCTGCACCAGCGTTGCCTCTGGGTGCCGGCGCTGGAACTCGGGGATGAACTCTTCGCGATATGTTTTGAGGATCGCCGCCCGATCAACGCCTTCGCGTAATTCGCCGGTAACGAGCGCCGATCGCTGCCGATCACGCCGGTCAATGCGTTTATAACTTGGGGCGAAGGTTGCGTCTGCGACCGCCGTAAGCGGCACTTCGCGTCCGTCCGCGGTGCGAATGCGCATCTGATCTACGGTGGCCAATGACTCGCGGTCGGACGCCGGATAGCGCACCATGACGCGCACGTCCTGGCCCTCGCGCGGCAGGCGCTGCACTTCTTCGCCAAAAAACGCCTGCCTGATTTGACGCGATACTTCTGCAAGCGTCAGCCCAAAGCGCTCCGCGCCTGGCTTCAGCGACACTTGCAGCTCCGGCGTCGCCGCCTGCAGATTGTTGCGGACGTCAAACACGCCTGGCAGCGTACGCAAATAATTTTGAACGTCGATCGTCGCAAGCCGCAGCGTGTCAAGGTCGTCCGCCTGGACGCCAAAGGATAAATCGGGGCCGCTGTTGTTCTGCGTATAGCCTACGTTGATTTCTTCGGCGTCGGCGATCTCGCCAATTTCTTCGCGAAGAATTGCGGCGACCTGTTCGGTCGATTCTTTGCGATTGTTTGCTTCCGTGATCGTGACATAAGAGGTGACTTCGCCTTCGTCAGCACGGATGTAAATCGCTTTGACATACTCTTCGCCGTCGCGCGCATCACCCATTTTTTCTCTTAATCGCACCGCCGATTGGTAAATATTGTCGTAGACCTGCGTGGTGCGTGTGAATGACGCGCCCTCAGGCAAGCGCACATTGACGGAAATAAACGTACCCTGAATTTCGGGCATGAATTTAAATGAAATCCAGCCTTGAGCGAGAAGCGCGCCCGACACCAGGAAAGCCACAATAAACCCGGCGACTGTCACATAGCGAAGTTTCAAGGCGAAAATGACAAAAGGCTTGTAGACGCTATTGGCGAAATTAACGAGGCCTTCGGAAAAGCCGCGCTGGAAGCGGTAAAAGGCCGTCTCCTTGTTTTGCTTTTTCATGTGCGACAGGTGCGCCGGCAAAATCATGAAGGATTCAATCAAGGAGAATGTCAGTGCAAAGATGATCGTCAGCGTAATGTGCCGTGTAAATTGCGCAACGCCGCCGCCGATGAAAAGCCAAGGTGAAAAGGCGATCATGGTCGTCAAAACCGCGAACAAGACGGGCTTGGCCACAAGTTGCGTGCCGAGGATGGCTGCATCAACACCTTTGCCGCCGGCTTCCACCTCGTTGTGGATACTTTCTCCCACAATAATCGCGTCATCGACGACAACGCCGATCACTAATAGAAATCCGAAGATAGAAAAGAAATTAATAGAGACATCGCTCATCGGCATGAAAATGAACGCGCCGATGAAGGAGATGGCAATCCCGACCGCCACCCAAAAGGCGACGATGGGGCGCAAAAATAGCAGCAAAACTAACAGCACCAGGGCGAGACCGATCAGTGCATTCGACGCAACGAGCCCAAGCTGCCCGTTATACGCCTCAGCGCCGTCAAACCAGGCGTAAAGTTCAGCTCTGCCGGCGAACTCTTCGTTTTTCTTATCGATCCATTCGTTCATATGGCGAGAGACTTCGACGATATCGACGGTCTCAGGCGACCAAATCGCCATGGAAATCGAACGCTTGCCATTGACGGATGCAATCTGGCGGCGATCCTCAAAGCCATCGACAACGTTAGCGACGTCGCGCACGCGGATCACTGACCCGTCAGCGAGCTGGCGGATGACAATGCGTTCGAATTCTTCTTCGGAGTCGGCAAGCGCGCGCGCGGCGATCTGAATATTTCCGGTGTCCGTGCGCACCTGGCCGCCGGCGAGATTGATCGAGGATCCGCGGATGGCGTTGGCGACGTCGTCAAACGTCAGATCATAGCGCCGCAACGCCGTTTCCGAGACTTCGATGGAGACTTCTTCCCGGGATTCGCCCCAAAGCTGCACCAATGGAGAGCCGCCCGGCAGTTGCGCTGCCTCGTCGCGCAAGTCACGCGCAAGACGGTTTAATTCGCGTTCGCTTAAATCGCCAAAAATTGCGAGGAACATGGCCGGCGACTGATTGCGCCATTGGGTGACAATTGGCGGGAACGTGTCTTGCGGAAATGTCGAAATGCCGTCAACGCGGTTTTTGATTTCGTTCAAAAACCTTGTGACGTCGATATTGTCGTCGCCTTCGATATTGACGGATGCGCGGCCCTCGCGCGCGGTGGAGTCGATATGGACGACGCCGTCAATATCCGAAACCGCTTCCTCGATGCGCAGAATGATCTGCTCTTCGACTTCGCGCGGGCTGGCGCCAAGCCACGCAACGCTGACATTAGCACCGGTGAATGTGGCGGACGGATCAAGCTCGCGCTCCATCTGCGTATAGGCGAGCACGCCGGTGACAAAGCAAGCCATCATCAGCAAGTTTGCGGCGATGGTGTTCTTCGCCCACCATGAAATCAATCCGTTCACTGTTGATCCCCAGCGGCGGAGGCGCTTATTGCGATGGCTGGCGCCTCATAGTCAGCGGCTGCGGACGCTGTATCAGCTTCAACTGGGGTTGCGGAGGGCGCATGGTCGATCTGGCGGGCGTTGAGGTCGTCAGCCATTTCATCATGGGGCGCTATTTCGCCGGGCTTATAGAGGCGTTCGCCATTGACGGTTGCCGGTGCAGTATCGATAAACGCCGAAGTAATCACAACGGTTCCTTCGGGCGCTTCAGGTTCACTCGCTATCTGCTTGTGCCGCGCTTCGTCGACCAGCGGTTCGGCGTCCCTAATTCGATCGATAGCGCTTTGCGTGAGCTCGACGGTCTCAACGCTGTCGACGGCCGGCGCCAGGTAATTGGCGCGAAGAACAAGGTCAGCTTCTTGTGCTTCAGGCGAGACCGGATCGCCGTCGCCGGCGCCGCGCAAGGGCGAAGTGACCACTCGTTCGTCGGCGCTCAGCCCTTGGGTAACGGTTACCGTATCCCGATCAGATGAGACGACAGTGACGACGCGCTCATCAAGTATGTTGTCGGCGCCGATCACATACATCCGATCCCGATCATAAAGCGCGGAGCGGGGCAGGACGAACGCGCCTTCATAAGGCCTGCCTTCGATCCGGGCGTCCACAAACAATCCGATCGCCAGCGGCGTGCCATTGTCAGCGCCAGCGCCGTAAGGGTCGTCGACCACGGCGATCGCTGAAATCTGGCGTGTTGCCGGATCAATGGCGCCGTCCGTCCGGAGAATGCGGCCTTCCCACTCATGGAATTCGCCGGCAATCGTTGATGTCAGCGTTGCTGATGGGCCCGGGGTCTCAGGGGTTTCGACAAAGGCAAGCGGCAGTCCCAGTTTGGCGAGATCAAGGTCGGTGAGGGGCAACCGGATTTCTGCCACATCGGTCGAGAAAATGCGCCCGAGCTGCGCGCCCGGCGTTACAAATTGACCGGGGCCAACCAGACGCTCGCGAACTCGGCCGGTAAACGGCGCCTCGATTTTCGTGCGCGTCAGATTGAGCTGCGCTGTTTCTAAATCCGCTTGCGCCGCATTATAATTGGCGCGCGCCTGCGCCAGCTGCGGCTTGCGCAGGGTAAGATCTGACGCTGCGATGTCGCGGCCAAGTTCCTCATAGTCTTTCTGGGCAAGCTCGGCTTCGGCTTCTTCCCTGGCGAGCAGTTCTCTTGCCTGTGCGACGCGCGAACGCGCGCTGGTGACGGCGAGCTTATAGTCCTGATCTTCGATTTTAAGAAGCAGATCGTCTTTTTCAAAAGCGCCGCCGTTGACAAAAGCGGGCGCCGTTTCAACGACTTTGCCAGACACCTGCGCCGTTAACGGAATATCCGTACGCGGACGCACTTCCCCTTGTGCAATAACGTCAAGCGTCACTGACTGTGGCTTCGTCGTTGTATAAAAGACCGTTGGCGGCGTAAGTTCCGGTTCTTGGCGCTCTATATTTGGACGCATTGCGCCCATTAGACTAATTAGTGCCACCCCGCCGACAAGTACGCCAATGGTCAGAAAAACCGTGGCGAATTTTCGAAACATGACGCTTTATTCTCCCGTCCCCTCTTGCAGTGCAGCAAGATCGGCCTCCGTCAAGAAGTCCCCGCCGATCGCTAAGTATAGTTGTACGCGATTTGAGACCCGCTGCTGTTGCGCTTGAATGTATTGGCTTTCTGCTGAAATTCTACGGGTTTGTGCGTCTAACAAGTTAAAAATTGTCGCCGCGCCGCTTGAATAGCGCCGCTCTGTAAGGTCTTCCGCTGCGGCCGCTTCTTCGAACGCAAGTTTTAAAGCATCTTCGCGGCTTGCCAGCAGCGCTTCTGCTGCAAGCGCGTTTTCCGCTTCTTCATAAGCGGTTAGGACCGTTTGCGCATAGGTGAACAAAGACGCTTCCGCTGCCGCCCGGGCGCGTTTCGAATTTGCGAGCAGGCGTCCGCCCTGAAACAGCGGCTGAAAAAGCCCGCCGGCGACATTCCCCGCAAGCCGTTGCGGATCGATCAAATCTCCGAGATTGGGCCCGGATGTGCCGGCCTGAGAGGAAAGCGTGATCGCCGGAAGGAGCTGTTTGCGTGCGGCGCGCGCGCGCAAACCAGAGGCTTCCATCCGTGCTTCAGCAGCGATGAGATCTGGCCGACGCGCGAGCAGTTCGCCTGGCGCGCCTGCGCCTTGAAGCGCTGGTACCTCCGGCAACGCTTCTGCTGCTTGCAACTCAGCCGCCGGATATCGGCCAAGTAACACTTCGAGCGCCCGCGACGCTTCAAGCTCAAGGCGTTGCCGCAGGGCAAGGTTGGCGCGACTGGTGCCGAGCGCGGATCGCGAAAGCCTTACATCAAGGCTTGACGCCACGCCGCGCTCATAACGCCGTTCGGTTACGCGAAGATTGCTTTCCCGCGCTTCGACATCGCGTTCGGCAAGTTCGCGTTGTTGGCGCGCTTCGATCAGGGCGAACCAGCTTTGCGCAACCCGCGCTGCGATCGACAATTGTGCGGCGGCAAGGTCCGCCATAGACGCGCGCGCGTCGCGATAAGATGCGCGCGTTTCATCTGTGAGCCGGCCCCAGATATCGATTTCCCAACTGACCGAACCGCCAAGCGAAAAGTTGTTAATGAAAATTCGGCTGCTGCTGCCCGCGCCGCCGCCGCCCGCTTGCGCAGCTGTCGTTGGGTCAGTGACAATAGCGTTGCGCGACCCGCCGAAATTTGCTCCGATCTGGGGCAACAATGCTGCGCGCGAAATTCTTGCGCCGGCGCGCGCCTGTTCAAGATTGGCTGCCGCCGCCTGCAAATCGTTATTGTGCGTGATGGCTTCGCTGATTAGTCCACGAAGGTTGTTGTCGTCGAAGGTCGCGAGCCAGTCGCCGCTCGCCGGACGAGAGGCGTCTGCGTCCGCTGTCCACTGACCGGGAATCTCCGGCAGTTCCGCTTTCAACAATTCCTGATTAACGCTTGCGCAACCCGATACGATGAGTGCGATTAGCGCCACGCCCCCCTTTCGCATAAACACCTCTCCAACTCATATTTGGCGCAACTTACGGCAGACGCCATTGACCCGATAATCTGTACTTGTCGGCAAACGCCGGGCGCGGCAAGCGTCAAGCGGCGGGAGGTTCGCCGGTTGCGATAAACGCCAACCGCTTCCGGCGAGAGTATTAACCAAACCCCTAACAATTTGTTCGGTATTTTTCCGATTTCCCTGAAACAACGGGCGGCAGCGGCGTTTCCGTCACACTTTACCGCAAAACTGTGTCATTTCGCCTTGCGGTTGCAGAAATCTCTACAAAATTTGGAGGCCACGGCCGGAATCGAACCGGCGTACACGGCTTTGCAGGCCGCTGCGTAACCACTCCGCCACGTGGCCGGCCGGCAGAATAGTCTCTGCTCGAAGTGGGCGGCCCTCTTAGCGCGGTGATTTGGCGGCGTCAAAACTATTTGCGTGCGGGCGATGTGCTGGGGTCAATAAGCGTTGGAAAGCGTCTTTTAGAACTGTTGTAAATCTCGATTGAGCTCGCGTTGCTGTCAGCGCGGCGTTAAAAAGCCCCGTTGCGCGGCAGAGTAGGCAGTTGTATGCCGCGAAGCGCTGTCACCCGATCGAGGATAATATGGATTTCACCACCGCGCGCCGGCAGATGGTCGATGCCCAGGTCCGCCCTAATGATGTAACCGATCTACGGCTTCAACAAGCGATGGAGAACACGCCGCGGGAAGTGTTCTTGCCCCCTGAATTGCGCGACCAGGCCTATATCGAGCGCGAGATCGAATATGCGCCGGGGCGGCGCCTCTTAACGGCCCGGGATTTCGCCAAACTCGCCACCATCGCTGAACCGACAAGCAGCGACATTATTCTGAACGCTGTCTGCGGCAGCGGCTATTCCACGGCAATCCTGGCGCAGCTCTCGGAAATGGTGGTCTCGATCGAGCACGACGAAGATCTGGCCGCTGCGGCGCAGGAAAACCTGAACCGGACCGGTCTGGCCAACGCCGCGGTCATCACTGGCGATCCGACCAAAGGCGCAAAAGATCAGGGGCCGTTTGACCTGATATTCGTTGGCGGCGCGATTGAACAGCATCCGGAAGAACTGCTTGAGCAGCTTAAAGATGGCGGTCGGCTTGCCGCTATTTTGCTTAAAGACGGGGTCTCAAAGGGCGCCCTTTATACGCGCAATGGCGACGCCTTCGCTTGCGTTGAGAAATTTGACGCCACGACAAAAACGGTGCTGGCGGGCTTTGAAGCGCCAAAACGTTTTGTTTTTTGAGCAGCGTTAAACCGTTGATATTCTTATCTCGCAGCCAATATGAATAGTTAACAATAATTTGCGACCATAAGGCGGTCCTATCTGGTCTGTCGGCTATGGACTGTATTTGAAGGTCGGGCGACAAGCAGCTCGGCGCGTGGAGACCGCAAGTGCGTTTTGGTTGGTTCACGGCAGGTGTTTTGGCGGCGTTGGCAAGCGTTTCGACATCGCCTTTGAGTGCGGAGACGCTAAAAGACGCGCTGAGCGTTGCGTATCAGACCAACCCCACCATTCAAGCAGAACGTGCGCGATTGCGCGCCGTCAAGGAAGCCAAGGCGCAAGCCTGGGCTGGCGCCTTACCGCAGATCGAAGGCGGCGGCGCATATACCAAGAACGACATAACCAGCACGTCCAACTTCTCAGGGACGCCGCAAACGACTACTACAAAGCTCGATACACTGACGGCGCAGGTCAGCGGCGAACAGCCGATCTTCACGGGATTTCGGAATTTTAACGCCATCAAGCAGGCGGGCGCGCGTATTCGCGCCGGCGGCGCGCAGCTCGCCTCTGTGGAACAACAGGTCCTGACTCAAGTCGCCGCTGCATATTTCGACGTGCAGCGCAATTTGGCCGTCTACGACTTAAACAAAAAAAATGTCGAAGTGCTGCTGCGCCAGCAGAAAATGGCGGGCGTGCGTTTCGAAGTCG
>JANQOV010000095.1 GCA_028285645.1 Hyphococcus sp. | reverse complement strand
CAGCTTTCGGCGATCCGGCTGAGATGCGCGCCGATTTTGAAAACGGCGCCGCGCATTTTCTCGGCACCTCAGGCACGGTCACGTCTATCGCCGGGGTTTATCTTGAGCTAACGCGCTATCGGCGGGATTTGGTGGACGGATTGTGGCTTGGCGCTGAGGATGCGCGCGCCGTTACGGAAAAACTGCGGTCGATGAGCCTCGAAGACCGTGGCGCGGAACCCTGCATCGGTCCCGAACGCGCCGATCTTGTGGTTTGCGGTTGCGCAATCCTTGAAGCCTTGCTGCGCGAATGGCCGGCGGCGCGCATCCGTGTTGCAGACAGGGGGTTGCGCGAAGGCATTCTGACAGAGTTGGCTGCGGATGCCCGCCGCGAACAGCGCAATCGGCGACGCAGGAGGAAGAAAAGCGCGGCGCGAAAGTCGGGTTGAGGCGCTGGTTGAGGGTCGCGATTGTAGCGGGGCGGTAACTGTCACCGTCATCCTGAACTCGATTCAGGATCCAGGGAGGCGCGTGTAGTGCCTAAATGCTCTGGATCCTGACTTTCGTCAGGATGACGATGAAACTAGTGAAGTCATGTTGCAGTAGGCTTCAGCAACACCCCAACGCAATCCTTATGTATCCGTCGGAATGCGCAGCGTTTGACCCGGATAAATCTTGTCCGGGTCTGACAGCATCGGTTTGTTCGCTTCGAAGATCACCGGATATTTCATGGCGTCGCCATAATGTTCCTTTGCAATCTTCGACAGCGTATCGCCGCTCTTGACCGTATAGAACACTGTTTGCTCCGGTTCGTTTTCGATGTTGATGTGGGACTCGACTTCGCCAATGCCCGGTGTGTTGCCGGCGGCGACAATGGCCTTTTCCGCCTCAACGCGGTTCTTGGCTTTACCCTTGAGAACGACCCGTCCGTCTTTTTCTTCGACTTCAAGTTCCTTGACTTCGGTTTTGTGGCCCTGAATGCGATCCTTGATGCCTTCAGAAATATTTGAAATGCCTTCGCGGAACTTTTCGCCCGCTTCCTTTGCGAATTTAAATAGCATGATGGTTTCCTTTTCCAGTGAGAGGTTTTCTATCGACGGCCAAACAAACCGCCTAGCAGCTTTTTGCCCGCGGCTTCGAGAATGTCGTCTTGAATGTCGCCGTCGCCATCCTGGTCGATGAACTGCATCAAACCGCCTAGCTCATTTGGCGCGGCTTTTTGCACACGAACGCTTTCTTCAGTGACGAGCCCGGCGAGGGCCGAAGCGTCCAATCCCTGTTCGCGTTTTGCACGGCCGAGCGACGCCAGCACCGCCGGCGCGGCCATGGCGAGGAGGTTGCCGATTTGCGATTGATCAACGCCAGCGGTCTTTGCAAGGGCCCGTTCCGTTGACGCCTGTTTGCCGCCAAGAATATGACCGAGGATTTTCTGACCATCCGCAAGAACATCATCATTGCCGAGCTGCGAGACGTCGTTCAGCAAACTGCCGTCATGACGGTCCAACGCATTCGACAAAGCTTGTGCGCCTTGAGGTTGCGACGCATTTTTCTTGAGCCCCGCCATCAGCGCCGCCATCGCCATGGGCATCATTTTTTCTGCGAGGCCTTCATTAAGGCCGGTCTTCTGCGAAGCCTGTTGCGACACCTGTTGAACGACAACTTGTGTCAGTTGATCCATTAAGGACATTACGTGTTACCCACCTTTCCAGTCTGGTTCGCCCCCAGCCCGGAAAAAGCGTCAGCGGGTGAGATCCTCTCCCGCCCGCAGGGTCTTAAGTGTTTATATGCGCCGCGGCAAACGCCGCGGCGAATTTATGTGGATTTGCGGAAAAGGCTGACGACGAACAGCAAAATGCCGCCGCCGAGGAAGGCCGCCAGGACCTGCCAGATGATGCTGCCGCCGCCGGCGCCGACCAGCCCCATGACAAAAAATCCAAGCCCGCCGCCAAGGATGCCGACTACTGAGTTCCAGAGATAGCCGAGACTTTTGGCCTTCAGCGCGAGGCCGGCAAGATTGCCGCCGGCAGCGCCGATCGCCAGGTTGATAATGAGTGCAACAATGCCTTCCATGAGAGCCTCCTTTTGCTCCCTCTCCCCGGTGTGAGGGCGCGAAGTCTGTCCCCGTCCGCGCTGCGGCTCAAGCTGCGCCGCAATATCGCAAATGCAGCAATTTGACCGAAAAACCGGTTGATTAGGCCAATGACTCGGCTATTAAGGCCCATGGAGCGGCAAAAATCTTCCAAACGGCCCCCCAAAGCGCCAGCGCGGGGCGGCAAGCGCGCAAAACAAACCAACATTGCGACGACGGCCCTTGGCGCCGAGCCTGAAAAGCGCGGCCGCAAGAAATCTGCGCCCATGAAAGGCGAAGCCGCCCAGCGCGACCTCAATGTCCATGTGAAAACCGCCAAACGCCGCGACTATGGGTCGACGCTTTGGCTGAAGCGCCAGCTCAACGACCCTTATGTACGCAAGGCGAAAGCAGAAGGCTGGCGATCCCGAGCGGCGTTCAAGCTCCTCGAACTCGACGAAAAATTTCGTTTCCTAAAGCCCGGCGCCCGGGTGGTTGATCTGGGCTGTGCGCCCGGCGGCTGGTGTCAGGTTGCGGTGAAGGCGGTTGGCGGCAAGGGCAGGGTGATCGGCGTTGATTATTTAAACATGCCGCCGGTGGCTGGCGCTGAAATCCTGGAGATGGATTTTCTGGACGATGACGCGCCGGAGCGGCTGCGGGAATTATTGCAAGGCAATGCTGATGTGGTGCTGTCGGATATGGCGGCGCCAACAACAGGCCATAAGTCTACGGACCATTTGCGGATCATCGCCCTTGCTGAAGCCGCCCTTGATTTCGCCATGGATACGCTGGCGCCCGGCGGCGTCTTTGTCGCGAAAGTTTTTGCCGGCGGCGCCGAGGGCGAATTGCTGGCGACGCTGAAGCAGAATTTTGAAACCGTAAAACACGCCAAACCCAAAGCGAGCCGCTCGGACTCAGCGGAAAAATATGTCGTCGCCATGGGGTTCAAGGGAACACGGCCATGACCATTCTTTGCGCGCTTTATGATCCGGAAACGGAGGAACTCTGGCTAGGATGCAATGATCGCGCAACGATTGGCGATACGCCGTCGCCGTCATCGGCGTCGAAATGGCTCAAATTCGGCGACTGGGTGATCGGCCTTAGCGGCGACGAAAGCGTTTACGAGCAATATCTGCAGCTTGCTGGCGAACGCTTCCCCGAAGAAACGGCCAATGTGCTTGATGTTTTCAAATTCCTGCGGCTGACCTTCGAAGAGTTTGGCCTTGGCGGTCAAAAGGGCGCCGACAGCGGCGCCTCTTACGGCGTCGACGGCATTATCGCGCATAAGTCAGGCCGCATCTGGGATTTCGACAACCAGCTTGCGATTTCCGAAGTGCCGGCGGGACGGCTTTGGGCGTGCGGCTCCGGCGCGGATTATGCGCTCGGCGCTGACTACGCCATGCAAGGCGGCGGCAAGTCGCCAAAGGAGCGTGTCGCTTATGCGGTGGGCGCAGCCATTGCCCTTGATGTGGGTTGTCCCGGCGAAGCGCTGATCGGACCTTTCGAGGGGGCGGGATGAAATTCCGTATGCATATTTTAGCGCCGAATTATTGAGGATGGAGAACTAGATCATGCAAATCCGTGAAGGGCTGACATTTGACGACGTCCTCTTGGAACCCGGCGCGTCGGAAGTAATGCCGTCGGACGTCGACGTTACGGCGCGGCTCACCCGCGAGGTGACGCTCAATATTCCCATTCTCTCTTCGGCCATGGATACAGTGACGGAAGCAGAGATGGCGATCGGCATGGCGCAACATGGCGGCATCGGCGTACTTCACCGCAATCTCAATATCGAAGAGCAGGCTGAACACGTCCGCCGGGTCAAGCGCTTTGAAAGCGGCATGGTCGTCAACCCTCTAACAATGACGCCGGATGCAACGCTTGCCGAAGCGCGGGCGATGACCGACCAAAAACGCATCTCGGGCTTCCCGGTGGTCGAGAACCCTGACGCCAACGGGGTCGGCAAGCTGGTGGGCATATTGACCAATCGCGACATGCGCTTTGCGGATAATCCTGATCAGAAGATTAGCGAGCTGATGACCAAGGAAAATCTCATCACTGTAAAGCCCGGCGCCTCGCGGGAAGAGGTCATGAAACTAGTGCATCGTTATCGGATCGAGCGGGTGATTGTCGTTGATGACGACTACCGCTGCGTTGGCCTCATCACCGTTAAGGACATCGAAAAGGCGCGGGCTTATCCGCTCGCCTGCAAAGACGCAGAAGGCCGCTTGCGCGTTGCCGCCGCGTGTTCCGTTGGCGATGACGGCTTCAAGCGCGTTGAGGCGGTGATGGACGCCGGCTGCGACGTCGTTGTCATCGATACCGCCCATGGTCATTCGTCAAAGGTCATTGATCAGGTCTCGCGCATCAAGCGCGCATCCAATGCAACGCAAGTGATTGCCGGCAATGTTGCGACCTTCGACGCTGCCAAAGCGCTCGTTGACGCTGGCGCCGACGCCATCAAGGTTGGGATCGGGCCGGGCTCCATTTGTACGACGCGGATTGTCGCCGGCGTTGGCGTGCCGCAATTAACCGCGGTCTCCGAAGCCGCGCGCGCTGCGCGGGAGGCAGGCGTTCCGATCATTGCCGATGGCGGTATTAAATATTCCGGCGACATGGCGAAGGCTCTCGCCGCCGGCGCCGATTGCGTCATGGTGGGATCGCTTCTGGCGGGTACGGACGAAGCGCCCGGAGAAGTCTTTCTTTATCAGGGACGGTCTTACAAATCCTATCGCGGCATGGGCTCGATCACCGCCATGTCGCGGGGGTCCGCCGACCGCTATTTCCAGGCTGACGTGACCGAACAGATGAAGCTTGTTCCCGAAGGTATTGAAGGCCGCGTTCCCCATAAGGGACCGATCGGACCGATCCTGCATCAACTGGTTGGCGGCGTGCGCGCTTCAATGGGCTATGTCGGCGCGGGCTCGATTGAGCAAATGCAGTCCCGCGCGAAGTTTGTCCGCATCACCAATGCAGGGCTCAAGGAAAGCCACGTCCATGACGTTGCGATCACCCGCGAAGCGCCGAACTATCCGATGCCGACGTGAGCGCAGTCTTACTTTGCGCACGTCCGTTCAATCGCTGTCGACAAACCTTCGTGGCATTGATCTTTTGAGTCGCAAAAAACATCGCCGACAACATCATGCACCATGACGCCTTCCGCGCCGCTTCCGCAGTCAATAATGAGTTCGCGCACGATTCCCTTATCGACAACCGCTTCGACCCGGGAGTTCCTATATTGCTCTTCAATCTCGTCGCCAAACGCCGGATAGCTTGTGTAAATTTCGCCGCTCGCCAAAAGCCAAAGCGACGCCGCAATCATTCCCATGACAGACTCCATACGCCACATCTGAAACCATGAGGATAGCAAGAGTTGCGCCAGAAGGAAAAAACAACCAGAACGGGAAAAGCCTATCGCTGAATAGGGCGGCTTGTTCCGCAAAGGGTCCCGCGTATTCGGTGCCGGACCTATTCATGACCGCTGACCGTTAGACGATATGAGTGGAAGAAATTCGAGAATTTCCACAAAAGCGATTAAGGCGAGGTCCGCGAAATAAAGGCTAGTTCTGGGATGTCAGCTATGCGGACAAAGTTGATGTGTAGGGTGATTTGTTTCTGGCGTGGGTGCGGCGCCAACGAATTGTGGGTGGTGTGGTGATAACGCGACGGGCAACGGAGCAAGCCGAAATCGATCGCGCGATTGCAATAGATGAGATGGTGATCGGGTCGGAAAACCGATCTCAGTACATCTCATCCGTGGCCGCACGCGGCGGCCTGAGCGTGGCGTTACAACAAAACGAGATTTGCGCGTTTTGCTGTCTCGACCATCAATACTTCTTTGAGAAGCCGTTTGTTTCTTTGCTCATCGTCGACCCAAGAGCCAGGAGGCGTGGCCTGGGAGCTAGCTTGCTTTCGTTCAACAGCCAGGGAGGGCGGGAAGTTTGGACCTCCACCAACCGTTCCAATACTGCAATGCGTGCATTGCTAAAGAAGTCAGGTTGGCGGTATTGCGGTGAGCTTGACGGCCTAGACGCCGGCGACCCAGAGCAATTCTTCAAGACACCGTAACTACTGGCAAGGCATAGGGCGCCGCTGCGTTGTGGTTCGAAGCAAACAAGGGGTTAGGGTCCATCCCGGTCGTTGGGCCTTACAACAAAGGAATACTGTCGGTCATGCGCATGTCCGGACGTCTCGCGGCGGCAATCGAAATTTTGAGCGATTTTCAAAACCGCCGGGTTCCCTTGAAAACGGCGATCGCCGATTGGGCGCGTAATAACCGCTATGCGGGTGCGAAGGACCGTGCGTGGATTTCAGGGCTTTGTCTTGATGCGCTGCGCAGGCGCAATTCTTTATTCGCGACAATGGGCGCAGACGACGTCCGCGGGCTTGCGCTCGGGACGTTGCGCTTTCTGTGGCGGATGGACGTTGAAGATCTCGCAGAGGCGGCGGCAGAAGAGCCACACGGCCCCGGCGCCTTAACTGAAGCGGAGAGGAAGGCGCTTTCCGCTGCGGAGATGGATAGGGCGCAGGCGGACCATATATCCGGTGACTATCCTGAATGGTTGACGCCGCATATCCATCGCGCCTTTGGCGAACACGCAGTTGCAGTCATGGAAAGCTTTGCCGAACGGGCCGATGTCGACCTACGGCTCAACACTTTAAAAGTCGCGCCCGAAAAATCTCTTGCCGCCTTGAAGACCGTGAAGGGCAAACAAGCGCCAGTGTTATCGACCGCTGCGAGGATCGCTGCGCCGCCGCCCAGCGAACGCGCGCCGGGGGTGACGATCATCCCGGCATTCAACAAAGGCTGGGTCGAGGTGCAAGATCTTGGCAGCCAGATCGCCGCTGCTGCTGCGGGTTCAATCAAAGGCGCGCAGGTTATGGATTATTGCGCCGGCGGCGGCGGCAAGACGCTGGCGCTTGCTGCGCTCATGGAAAACACCGGCCAGCTTTACGCTTATGACCGCGATGCGCGGCGCCTCAAACCAGTTTACGCCCGCGCCAAACGGGCGGGCGTTCGCAATTTGCAGATCATTGATCCAAAAACCGGCGCTGAAACGTTGGAAGGCTTGCGCGAAAAGCTCGACGTCGTTTTTGTCGATGCGCCTTGCACGGGGGCAGGGACATGGCGGCGCCATCCCGATGCGAAATGGCGCCTGACGGAGCAACAGCTCGAACGGCGGATCGCCGAGCAAGATGTGGTGCTTCGCGAGGCGGCAAGGTTCGTTAAGCCGGGCGGTCGAATGGTCTACGTGACGTGCTCTTTCCTCATGGAGGAAAACGAAGACCGGTTAGAGGCGTTTTTGAAAGACCATGCTGATTTTTCGGTGACCCCGGCGCTCGATGCCATCAACGCCTCAGGGCTCCTCACCGATGAAGGGCGCGTCGCCCTTGAGCCTTGCGTAACGCCGCAAGGCGCCTTGCGGATCACCCCGGACAAATTGCGCGCTGACGGTTTTTTTGTCGCGACTCTGAAACGAAACGGCTAAGACCCCGACCATGACCCTTGATCCCCACGCCGCCCATCACCAACGCGTTCTCATTATCGACTTCGGCAGCCAGGTCACCCAGTTGATCGCCCGCCGATTGCGGGAAAGCGGCGTCTACTGCGAAATCCATCCTTTCAATCGCGTCGATAATGCGTTCCTTGATGAATATGCGCCCAGGGCGGTGATCCTTTCCGGCGGGCCGTCGAGCGTTACCGTCAAGGAAAGCCCGCGCGCCGACGATGCGGTGTTTGATCTTGGCGTTCCTATTCTCGCCATTTGTTATGGCCAGCAGACCATGGCGACCCAGCTTGGCGGTCTTGTTGAGCCGAGCGATGAACGCGAATTCGGCCGCGCCGATGTTGAAATCCATGAGGCAAGCCCGCTCTTTGAAGGCGTCTGGGAGGTGGGCGGCAAGTATCCCGTGTGGATGAGCCATGGCGACCGCGTCACCAAATTGCCGGAGGGTTTTTCGGTGGTGGGAACGTCCCCCAACGCGCCGTTTGCGATTGCGGTCAACGAAGCGCGGCGGTTTTACAGCGTTATGTTCCACCCTGAAGTGGCGCATACGCCCGACGGCGCTAAGCTCCTCGACAACTTCACCAAAAAGATCGCGGGTCTATCCGGCGACTGGACCATGGCGGCGTTTCGCGAAGAAGCGATTGAGCAAATCCGAGAGCAGGTGGGCGATGCGCGCGTTATATGCGGGCTTTCCGGCGGCGTTGATTCATCTGTTGCGGCGGTGCTCATCCACGAAGCGATCGGTGAGCAACTGACTTGTGTGTTCGTCGATACAGGGCTGATGCGCGCGAACATCGATGGCGTTGGCGAGGGCGAAGAGGTCGTCCGGCTGTTCCGCGACAGTTACAATATTCCGCTCATTCATGTGGAGGCGGAAGACTTGTTCCTCGGCAAGCTCGCCGGCGTTGATGACCCCGAACAAAAGCGCAAGATCATTGGCGGCACATTCATCGATGTATTCGAAGCAGAAGCGGGCAAGATTGAGAACGCCGAATTCTTGGCGCAAGGAACGCTTTATCCCGACGTGATTGAAAGCGTTTCCTTTGACGGTGGGCCATCGGTCACGATCAAGTCGCACCATAATGTCGGCGGCCTGCCGGAGCGGATGAACTTAAAACTTGTCGAACCCTTGCGGGAACTTTTTAAGGACGAAGTGCGTGCGCTCGGCCGCGAGCTCGGCCTGCCAGATCATTTTGTCGGCCGCCATCCGTTTCCGGGGCCGGGCCTTGCGATCCGCATTCCCGGCGAAATCACCCGCGACAAGGCCGACATCTTGCGCAAGGCCGACGCCGTATATCTCGATGAAATCAGAAAGGCGGGGCTTTACGATGAAATCTGGCAGGCTTTCGCCGTATTGCTCCCGGTACGGACGGTCGGCGTCATGGGCGACGGGCGCACTTATGATTATGTGCTGGGTTTGCGTGCAGTGACATCCACGGATGGCATGACAGCGGATTATTATCCGTTCAGTCATGAGTTTTTAGGCCGCTGCGCAACGCGCATCATCAACGAAGTCCGCGGCGTTAATCGCGTTGTCTATGACATCACGTCAAAACCGCCCGGCACCATCGAGTGGGAATGATTCCGCGTCTCTCCTGAACTATCGCCGACGCACGATAAATACAATAAAAACAATGAGTTGATACCGATTTTCTCTCGGTATCTATCGCCTTCTATCGCCTGCCAACGGACCATTCTGACGGTATCGCCTGACGGTATACAAATTGCATCGCACCCCCTAAAACCGTTTTACCGTCACCCTTTCAAATGGGGCTGACGGTAAAAAATTTAACTAATGCACTGATATTATGAGTAGTTTTCTTGAAAAAGGGGCCATTTCGGCCTGACGGTAAAAATTGACAGACGGGTGTGAAATGCTTACGGACATTGCGATTAAGGGGCTGAAACCAAAGGATAAACCGTACAAGGTTGCGGATCGCGACGGGATGTATGTGTCGGTCTCCAAGACCGGCACGAAGACCTTCCGCTACGACTACCGGATCAATGGCAGGCGCGAGACGCTGACCATCGGCCGCTATGGCAAATACGGAATTACGCTCGCCGCCGCCCGAGAGAAACTGATCGACGCCAAGCGCATGATCGAGGAGGGCGTCTCTCCGGCAAAGGAGAAGAAGCGCGCGAAGACGCGCTCAAAGGCGGAGGGCACGTTCGGCGAACTCGCGACGCAATGGCTCAACGATGAGGATATCTCGGAATCCACCCGTGACATGCGTCGGCATATCGTCAATCGCGATCTCCTCCCGGCCCTCGGGAACTTCACGCTTCGCGAAGTGACGCCGGAGGATGTCCGCGCGCTTTGCGATAGGATCAGGAAACGCGGCGCTCCGTCAACGGCGTTGCACGTTCGCGAGTTCATCAAGCTCATCTACAATTTCGCAAACATGCACGGCATCAAGGTCGACAATCCCACTGATGAAATCGATCCACGTTCGATCGCGAAGGTGCGCCCGCGGGATCGGTCCTTGTCGCCGTCGGAAATCAGAATCCTTTATCGCGTGCTTGAGGAAATTGCGGCCAACCCGACGCTGAAACTCGGCGTGAAATTCATTCTACTGACGTTAAAGCGCAAGAGCGAAGTTTCCAACGCAACCTGGGACGAAATTAATTTCGAGGATGCGGTCTGGACCATACCAAAGGAACGGATGAAGACGGACCTTCCGCATAATGTCTACCTTTCCCGTCAGGCGCTCGACATTCTGGTCGCCCTCAAGACCTGCGCGGGCGGGTCCCGATATGTCTTTCCGTCGCGCTACGACACATTCCGGCCGGTCTCGAATGCGACCTTTAACCGGATCACCACCAGCGCTCACGAGCTGGCGGCGGAAGCGGCGCTGCCGCTGGAGCCGTTCACTGTTCACGATCTCCGCCGCACCGGTTCTACGCTTTTGAATGAACTCGGCTTCAACCGCGACTGGATTGAAAAGAGCCTCGCTCACGAAGATCGCCGGTCTTCGAGAGGTGTCTACAACAAGGCCGAATATGCCGACCAGCGCCGTCACATGATGCAAGAATGGGCCGACATGATTGACGCCTGGGCGGCCGGAAAGAAACGAAAGCCGGTTCACATCCCCGAAGATATGTCCGTTTACGATGCGAATCCCGCGCTTTAATTCGACAGTATACGGTAACTATCCATTAGCGCTGCGCAGGCGGTAATCCGGATGCGGCGCTCGGTCCGCCATTCCAGTCTCGCACGCGGCGCGTCGCTCATCGACCCACGCCAGGACTTCTTCGAGGGGCCAGACGGCGCAACGGGGGGTTAAGTAGAACCGCTTGGGAAACTGTCCCTTCTGCTCAAGTTCATAGATGGTGGTGTCCGAGAGCGGCACTAAACGTCTAAGATCTTTTCGGCGGACTGTCTGACGCTTCAGGATTTCCGATGAGAAGTCTTTTAGCGGGGTTTGAGAACGGTTGAGTGGCAGTTCTGACTTGGGTCTATCCGCCAATTCTTCGGCCAGTCCTTGCAGCCCTCTCCGACCGCCTTTCTTGAGTCTGTGCGTCACGCCGGCGATCCTTCCATGCAACTCTCACGCAGAACAGTGTTACGGGCGCATAGTGAACTGGCTAGGCGGGATTCTCGCAAATCGCCGCAAAAATGCAGACAAAGGTGCAAACTTAAAATCTGTCGGCAAGCACTTTTTTCATGTTTGCGGCAATGTTAAATAGAGTAGCAAAAACAAATTGTTGAACGAGGTGAGGTACAAAAAGAAACCGAGGCGTGATTGACGCTGAGGGTCATTTGGGGGGCAAGAGAAATACAATGCCCCGCAATATCCCGTGAGGGAAAATCACCCCTTAGGATTTTAAAAATTGCGGGCGTGGCGGAACAGGTAGACGCAACAGACTTAAACCACGCTTTGAGTGCTCCGTTGGAAACGGCGGAAGTAGAACCGCTCAAATTCGGGGAAAGCTAAAAGTCCTTATACGGACTCATGCCGATCCCGAGCCAAGCCGCCGAGTTGAGTATGGCGGAAGGTGTAGAGACTAGACGGGCGGCGTCTAAAGCCGGGCAACCGGCTACGACGAAGGGATAGTCCAGACCCCAAACGGCGCCCATTTAATTGGGGGAGGCGTCGGCGGCGAAAGCCGTAGCCGGGTATGAAAATCTGTCGAGAGCAATCTCGTGCCGGTTCGAGTCCGGCCGCCCGCACCAATTCTAAGTTGTCCAAAATCAACTAATTTTTTAGCTCTGTCGTCAGAATTTGCCGTGGCTTGATGGTACGTATCAGTCGCTTATCAAGCATCATCGCTTTTGCAACCCATGAACAATCGAACGTCACGACATGGTTGTTGCGATTGGCTAAGTCTTGCATATCCCTTATCGTGAAATAGTGGAACGTCTATATATTCTATTAGGCCTGCCTTTGACGCCACCGTTGAAGAAAGTACGAGCATGGAAGACGGAAACGATATTGATATTCAATATAGTCGGGCTTTGGACCTACATCGTGCCGGTCAATCGGATGGTGCAGAAGAAATCCTCATAGATATTTTGAAGCAAGACAATAAGTATTCCGCAGCTTACAACCTTCTCGTCAAGATAGAACAATCGAAAGGAAACCTCACACGGGTAGTGCTTACACTGGAGGAGTGGCTAAAAGTGGAGCCCCAAAATGCCAAAGTCTCGGCTCGATTGGGTGCAGTTTATCGCATTATGGCCCAATGGGACAAAGCTGCTGAGTCGTATAAGCGTGCGGCAGGTCAGGCAGTTCACGAAGTTGCTTATTTTGAGGGTTGGGCATTATCAGCATTATCAGCGCAAAATTTAGATGAGGCGAAAGACGCGGCAGATCAATTGTTGCGGCAACATCCGATGCAAGGGGCAACTTATGTCGTTTTAGGACATCTACATAAGATGCAAGGAGAGATAACAAAGGCAAAAGCAGCCTATCAACATGCTCTTAAACTATTTCCAAACCTTGCTTCCGCAATTTACAACTTAGTGGATATAGACACCCCAACTTTAGAAGATTCTCTAACAAAGCGCATTGAACGCAATAGTCGGCAGCACACCATCAGCAAGGAGGACGAGGCAAATTTGAGTTTTGCACTCGCCAAAATTTATGAAAAGGCAAATCGTTTTGATCGGGCATTTACATATTTTCGGCGGGGGAATGAGGCAACTTTAGAACTAATGCGTCGGCGAAACGTTATCTATGACCCGATACGCGTTGAAGAACGGGCGAAGAAAATCATTAGTCTCTATCCTGCAGATTGCTATGCAGCCCCTATCGAGCCGCTACCAATCGACCTGAAGTTAATCTTCATTGTTGGACTACCACGATCCGGGACGACTTTACTTGAACAGATCCTAGGGTCACATTCGCAAGTTGTTCGCGGCGGAGAATTATCGATTGCTCACAATGTCCACAATTTATACTTGAAGCGTCGTATGGAAATGGAAAAGGGCGAACATGTTAACTTAACGGATAACAGTGAGGTGGAATTGCTTCTGGAGGCTCGAGAGGCATATTTGGATAAGCTTTTTAAGTATGATTTCGATGGCGAATACATCACGGACAAGTTGCCTGGAAACTTTGAAATATTGGGATTTATACGATTACTGTTTCCCGATGCTATCATAATTCATAGCCAACGCCAGCTCATGGCCACATGCTGGTCTTTGTACACGTCAAATTTCGAAGCGCATAATCCTTACTACAATTCTTTGGAGCATCTCGCTCATTATTGTCGAGTGTATAAGCAACTGATGAGAAATTGGCGCGCCATACTCAACCCACCGTTATTTGAAATACACTATGAAGATATTGTCGCGAACACTGAGGAAACCATTCAGAATTTGTTGAATGCAATTGGCTTGCCTTGGGAAGCGAATTGTTTGTCGTTTTATAAGGCGGCCGGGCCAGTTTTTAGTGCTAGCTACAATCAAGTGCGGCGACCAATCTACGCAACGTCGCTTGAGCGATGGCGAAATTATGAACCTTACTTACAAGAACTATCGATACGCCTAAAACAATAGCAGGCTATATAGTTACTCAACAATGGTAGTTATGTTGTTCGATGTTGGGAAGCGGCGGCGAATTTCCATATCATGCCCTGGCAGCACCCGAGATTGATCGCCGGCTAAACCAATCATTCGCTTAATTGCTGCGAGATTTCTCTTCTTATCGACGGCGACTCCAATGGGAATTTGGTCCTCGATATTTCGATACAAATAAGCGTTATCTGACGTAAGAATCCAATTTTGCTCGTTTTCTATCAGTAGATACTGGGAACCGTAAGTATGTTTTCCGCCAGTATAGACTTTCAGGCCGGGAATTATTTCTACATTGTCGCCCTCTATCAGTTTGACCATACCGGCTGCATTCTTACGAATTAATTGTACCATCTCGTCGACATCAACTTCTTGTTCTTCTAGCTGATACCCGCGACCAGCATAGAATTCGAGTTCCTCACGTTGTATCCAGAGTTGGGCATTCGGAAAAAGGAACGTCCCCTCCATATGATCCCAATGTACATGACTTATTACAATGTCCGTTACTTGGTCAGCGGTAATGCCGGCCAACTCGACTGCTTTATCGGGTCTTACGTAGTTAGAGATATCACGGTCATGAAACCATTTATCTTTGTAAAATCCGGCATCGAAGAGAATGTTGCGTTCGTTAGATCTTAATAGCCAAATGTAAACGGCGAAATCGATTTTCTTTTCTTTATCTTCACCCTCAATGAATCTTGCGAGTGACAGGTCGTTTAGTGTGGCGACGTGAATCGCATGAATACTATAACGGTCATCGGCATTGGCGCCCAGACATCCGATAATGGAAATTACGGCACCCAAGAGCAGACGCTGAAACATGCTCAGCGTCTTTATTATGGCCGTAGAGTCGCAAACATACCGAGAGCAAAACAATTCTGTATCAAATGTCAACGTAGATCACCGGGAGTTTCAAAGGACGCAAAACAAAAGTCACTGAAATTGGAAATCTTCAAATCATATTATGCAATTAGAGATATGTAATGACTTCGATAGTATTTGTAAGTCAAGTTGAATCAGTTATCTTGGAAGACATAAACTTCGCGGCCGCGACAAGCTATTATAAACGGTATTTTATCCATAAAGCGCACCCGTTTAGACACAATTACACAGTCACGCTTGAAGCACATTTCCATGCACATCATCATCGAACGTGAAACGCGAATGATCTAGGAAAATGAGAGTGAGCCCTTTAGTATGATAATAGCCCCATCAAACATACATAATGATTAAAACACGTCGGCAAACAAATCATTTATGTCGTCTAGTTGTTCGAGCCTCAGAATCGAATCAGCAAGCCTCTCACTTTTTTTAGTGTGCAGATTTGATGTAGTATCAAAAAACTTTCCTAGTAATTCATCTTGCGAAAAGGGATCGCTTGAAGCTCCTCTTACTTCATCGATCGCAAACGATCGGCTAGATCCGTCGATGAAAGTAATCTTTATTCGCGCGGGCATATCACGATAATTTAGATTTGCATCGACGGAATAGCAGATCTTCTTCATAAATCCGCGAACGTTTTCGTCTTTGTATAACTCACCATCAAATTCTGCAGTCCTGGCTTTTCCCTTTTCGAACATCAATGCGACCGCAAACGGCAAGCTAAATCGAGCGCTGTAACCATCTGTTGGCTGCAATTTAGCATGCCAAGGTTCACAAATTGTACTAACCGCCTTTTCCGCAACGTAACATTCTATTCGTCCAATCTGATTATGGTTCAATCCATTGCCACGTAAGTTTGCGGCGCAATCCAAAAATGCTTGCAAGTAGTGGCAACACGGGTAAAGTTTCGGACGAACATCAAGCATCTCCCAATCGGCACCAATTCTGTCAAATATTGTTTCGAATTCAATATCGTCTTCACCATGTAGAAAGGCCCCATAAAGGCCGAAGGAACCTTCAATAATGGTTTCTGGGCCGGTATACCCGACTTCACAAAAATCTGCGGCAACGATGCCGCTGTGAGCGGCCCACCCAGCGTGCAGACGTTTCGAGGATGCGCCGGTTCTTATATATTCGGCGAGTCCAAAGGCAAAACTGCCAGATATCCCAATAGCGTTAACAACTTGGCCAACTGATAATCCACGTGACACGCCTGCGATGAGAGCGGTACTGAATACAGTGCAAAGTGGCGTCATGTGTATGCCACGGTCATGAAATCTTCCTCGTGCTGGCAAGGCGATGCGGATTGCAATCTCAGTGCCGATTACCAACGCTAAGAGTAGATCGTTTCCACTTAATTTGTTGCGCTCTGCAATAGCGAGAACTGCGGGCACGATTGCAGCGCTCGGGTGAATAACGGCCTTGGTGTGGGTATCATCGTAATCCTGTCCATGAGCGAGAATTCCGTTAAGGAATGCTGCGTGGTGGGCGGGGGCTTTATCGTTTGTTCCGATTAATGTGCATTCTGGCATTCCACTCCAGTGGTGAACGACTTGCATCGCCCCCTTACCGAAGTCCATCGTGGTCGAACCAATACAAATTCCGATCGTATCAAGGAGAAGTAATTTCGCTTTTTGAACAACCTCAATAGGCAGAGCTTCGAACGAAGCGTTCTTTGCAAATGCTACGATTCTTTCGGCTATTGACGTATTCACTCAAGATTCTCCGATAGTTTGGCTGGGTGACAAGTTCGCACTGCAGACTATTGAAACGTCAATGGCCCGTTAGCCAAAAAGAGTGCATAAATCTCACGTCGACCTTACGGCTTCATTCCCGCCCGCTCCCTAGCCACTCTCGCTAAGCAAAGGTATGAGCATGCGTTTGAGCGGCGCTAGGTTTTCTTCGTAATTTCGCCAACGTTGCATAGAGCTGGCATATATGGGTTGGCGTACTTGCCAACGGCTAGGTGTGCGAATACCTCTTTTGGTCTCATAAAAAGTGAGGCACGATTCTTCCCACTCGAGCTGACAGTATTCCAATAGTTCCAGAATTTTTCCCTTTGTATCGTTGATAAGATCTTCATACTGCATTTCAAAGATTCGGCCAGGTAACACGTCATCCCAGTGCTTCATTAAACGATCATAATCCAAATAGTAGCGGCCGAGTGTTTCCAGGCTGTTGGCGAATTTTATTTGGTCAGCAAAGCTCGTGAAATAGCACGACAAGCAGTTATCGATGGGGTGCCGGCGACAATGAATAATTTTCGCTTTTGGAAACAGTACTGCAATTACTGCGACAAGCATGAAGTTGAACGGGTACTTATCTGTAACAAAAGGTGCAGTCGAGGAAACTTCGTTAAGACGGTTTAAGTATATTGTAGCAAGCTTCGATAGGCCAGCGTGATCAATATTGATAAGGCTATATGGATATGGTTGGTTATTCATCGAGAATTCTTGTGTTTGATGGCTGACGATCGATAACATCGATAATTCCCCCGCAGCGACCACATTCGAATGACTTGCTAGTATTTGCTCGGTAAGAGTCGTGCCTGATCGTGGCATACCGAGAATAAATATGGGCCGATCGCTCTCAACTTGAGAGGTAGGGGCTGTTTGAAAGAATTCTTTTGAGAAAAGTTCAATTAGGATCTCAACAGCCTTCGAAAATTCAGCACTGTTGAAGGCTGGCTCACTTTCTAGTTGGGCACTGTAACCCAGTTCTAAGTAACGAAAAGCATCATCGTACGCTTTGTTTCTGTCAAAGTAATGCCCCAAAGCAATACAGAGGCGAGTTTTGTCTTCACGTTCAATCGTTTCGCTATTCACCAGATCACGCGCACATGTGACCCACTTCTCGTCAATAGTTCCCTCGCGCAATTGTAACAACTTTGCCAATGCTCCGGGATCATGTGCATTTCGCCGCAGGACAGCTAAGTACTGCAATTTCGACTGCTTAAATTTGCCGTCGGATTCTAAAGCTTCACCGAGTCCAGTGCGCGCCTGCTTACAATCGGGATCGAGTTCAATGGCCTTTTTGTAATTGTGAATAGCGTCAGCCAGGCGAGAAGTATGATATTGAGCTTCGGCGAGATCGCAGTGAGTTTGAGCTGATTGTGGATTTAGCTCTAATAAACGTTTGCACACAGGAATGGCTTGTTCAAAACGGTGCAACTTTTTGAGTGCGATAGCGAGATTACTTAAAGCGTCAGTATGATTTGATTTGAGTCTCAGTGCGCGCGCGAAATGCGGTAAAGCTTCAGCGTATTGCTTTAGCGCAACTTTAACCATACCTAAATCATTACAGGTGTTGGCGCATGACGAGTCGATATCTAGCGACCGGGTAATTAATGTGTCCGCTTGGTCTAACTCTCCTAATTGATAGTGGACTAGACCTAGATAGTGTAGTGCTTCTGCGTTCTCTTTTTCAGCATTAAGCACTTCGCGGTAGAGGCTAGCCGCGCCCCGAAGATTTCCCTCACGTTGCAATGCAATGCCCTGTTTAATTGTCGGGTTTTTCGTCATGGTATTGTTTTCAACCAAATCAGTCGCGGGAATTTCGTAGCGAGCCTTTACTTTGCCGAGGGAACATTTTGAAAAAATATCCAACGACAACATGTCTGCAAATCGCGATAGCGTCGATGGTTTTTATGTAAACATGATTTATCTTTGTCCGAAAGATGGATCTGGTGGAAGTGGGTATGTTGTGGAAACCGCAAGGGTTTTACGAAGCCCCTTCTGGCAAGGCTAGTTTCGGCCGCCAAAGGCCATGGCTACTATGTTTTTTAGGGCGTTTAACGCTATCCGGTATTCTGCTTAACTTTGTATCATAGCGCCATGAATTTTGATGCGTTGACCCATATCACCAAAACTCTCACCTTCGCTAAATCGATCAATTTTTTACGCAGATTGACGATTTTGAGCCAATAAAGTGGTGTCGCTGTTTTGACTTATCGCAGTGACCGGATGGCTGATTGGTTTGCGAAGCGAGGGGATTTAGAACGATGCTAAAGATAACAACCGAGAAAACTTCTGGAGCTGCTACGGCTATTCATTTGCGAGAAAATTCGGTGAGCGCTAAGCGCCGCTTTAAAGCTCTTCTTGCATCAACGGCTCTAGTCTCAGCGCAAATGGTTGCGAGCGGTCACGCCTTTGGTCAGGACACAGAATCGGAGGCCGACCAACCTACTGATCAGATTATTGTTCGCGGCATTGCTAGACAGTTTCGGCCCGATGAATCAGATGCGGCTACTGGGCTGAAGATGAAGCTGGTCGACACGCCGCAATCTATTTCCGTAATCACTCCGGAATTGTTGGATACAATTGGGGCAATCAATATTTACGATGCAACAGATCTTGTGCCGGGTGTGCAAAAGAGTGGTGTTGGGTTTGGCAATGAGCAAATAAGTCTGCGCGGTATTATCAACGTAAATCAGCGCATCAACGGTCTTGTGAACAGCTTGGACGCTACTTCTGTTGAAGGATATATGGTCGAGCGGGTCGAAATAGTACGCGGTCCCGCGAGTGTGGTGTATGGCGTTACTGGTTCTTTCGGTGGCGAAATCAACAGTGTACTGAAGAGGCCAAGGGCGGATGGCTTTACAGAATTCGGCACTGAGTTTGATCACTACGGCTCGCAAAGCTATAAGCTGGATACTACCGGGGAATTGCCGGGCACTGACGGCGCGCTAAGGGGCAGATTCACAATCAGATATGACAATCTGAATTTACCATATGACATTGAGAATTTTAACATCGAGCAGGAGACAACGACGGTATTAGGGTCCCTTGCTTGGGATATAACGCCGCAAACAACTGCCACCGTGTGGTATTATCACCAGGAGCTGAACGGCGATCCGGTTGACGGCGGCTCGTTAGTCACACTACCCAATGGCGGCCTTGCTTTGCCGCAGGAGGTTTTGCCCAATTTTGATGCTGATGTTTGGTATTTCAGCAATCCCAATCAATCTCGAGAGGAGTTGGTTCTCGATCACGTTCTGGCCGAAATTGAACATACCTTTGGCAACGATTGGGTCGCGACAGCATCAGCATTGGTATCTCAGAACGATTGGGACGTCACGATGTTCTATGGAACTGGCCTTGGTCGTGGCGGGCGTGCGCTCGATGAATTGGCGATCTATACCTATGACACCGATAGGAGCAGCAAGGAACTTTCCTTCAATCTCAGCTTAGGGGGCGATTTTGAACTTTTGGGTCGCGAGCATAGTTTCTTCGCGGCCTTTGAATACAATGATTCACTCCGACCAAACGTCTTTGAGAGCCTAAATTCTGTTGGGGTGGGGGTTGCAAGTGTTGACCTGTATGCTGATGGCGTTTTTGACGGGGTACAACCACGCTTCGTTGATGGGACACCCTTTGTCCCCGTCTTTTCTCCAGAGAGAGATCCCGCAATACAAGGTACGTTTGGCGCGACAACAGAATCTACGGACTTCAAAGGTAGTTTTCAACTGCTCCTAAGACCGATTGATCGGGTAGAGGTGCTGGCAGGGCTATTAGTTCATGATGGCGACCTTCGACGAGCGCCTTTGGGTGGAACGCCCCCAGATGGTAAATTCAGGGAAATCGTTACTCGTGCCGGCATAACATATGACGTGATTGACGATGTAGGGTTCGTCAATGATGCGAAAGCCTACTTCAGTTATACCGAAAGTTTCCAGCCGCAAATCGTCACTGACAGCGACGGAGTTGTGAGATTTCTTCCTCAAACTATGAACGCATACGAATTCGGTCTTAAAGCTGAGTTGTTTGAGGGGGCGGCTGGTTTCTCAGTTGCGTATTTTGATAATGACATCGAAAATATCAACACAGCAGGTTCGGCAGTTGGGAACTTTGCGGACGCGCAGTTTCCAGTAGCCAATGGGACACAAAAGAGTCGAGGTGTTGAGGTTGATTTGATTGGCGAAGTGCTGCCAGGCTGGAACGTCGCATTTAATTACACGTGGTTTGACGGTGAGATTACCGATGACACGATTGATCCCGCTACTGGCGAATTGCAGTTTCCTTTCTTTGCAACGCCACGATCGATGCCCGATCATCTGGGTGCTTTGACGACGACATATGAGTTTCTTGATGGTCCATTAGACGGCCTTCGAATAGGCGGTACAATCAAAGTAAGCGGCGATTATGCATTTAACGATGCGCTACGACGTCTTCCACCATTCAGTCCAGTTGGCGAGACGCCTGCATCATTGATCGATGGTGCCCACACGCGGTTAGACTTGAATGTCTCCTATGCGGGTTTTACAGGGGCGCTTGAAGGGCTCAGGTTATACGCGAACGCCATCAATGTGACGGATGAAGATATACTAGTGCAAAAGCAGGGCTCTCCTACATTCGGCATAACGCTCATTGATCGGCAATTATTCAAGTTCGGCGCGACTTTCTCTTTCTAGGTAACCTCGACTTCAGAGCCAGGCCGCTTGTCGCTTTGGCTTTTTAATACCGGAAATTTGGCTACCTCCCCCAACAAGTTCGCACAAGAATTGTTCGGGGGAGGGTTTTATATTTCGGGGCGGAAATTCGCCTCGATTTATGATTCACCGGCTGCTCCAATTGCTGCGCGCATTTTGGTTCGCCTACCGCGATCTTTGTATTTCGCGGCGCTAGTTCAGGGAGGGGAAGAATGTTTTGCGAAAATGAAATGATTGATGTCCAATAGAAAATCAATTGAAGTACTGGAGTGTAACAATGGTTTATCGTCGGGAGAGTTTGGAGACGACGAACCGATCTACGGTAATTATAGCTGCTAATTCTGAAAAGAAATTGTACATTGAGGGAAGTCGAAAAAGAGACACGAAAGCATGACAATGAGACCGGTGCCTACATTCCTGCAAATCCCCTATGCTGACGATCCCAGTGAGCTCGATGTGGGTATTATTGGCCTACCTTTTGACCTTGGCACGACAAGTGGTGGGCGGGCCCGCCTTGGCCCTTTGGAGATTCGCAAGGCCGGAATGGCCTGGCCGCGGCGATATCATCAGTCGATGGAGAAATCACCATTTGACATTTGCAAAATTGCAGACTTAGGCGATCTTGATCTCGACTATTTTGATAAGGAAGCGGCTCTCAAAGACATCGAGGCTTACTATAACAATTTCGTCGATGCCGGCGCGCTTCCGTTAGGGCTTGGCGGCGATCATCTTGTTACATTGCCTATATTGCGTGCGCTCGGTCGGAAACGGCCCCTTGGGCTTGTACTCTTTGACGCACACCCGGACACGGTAGATATATCAATGGGGAGCAATCTTGTTTCATCTACGCCTTTCAGGCGTGCTATTGAAGAAGGCGTACTTGATCCTAGGCGCGTAGTCGAAATCGGTATTCGCGGAGCGATGGGGCGACGTGACCATATCGATTGGGCTAAAAGCGTTGGTGTAACAATCATTGATATCGACGAGCTTTACGACCTCGGGACTGATGGCGCAGTCGCAAAAGCACACGAAATAATCGGTCATCACCCCGCCTATATCTCATTCTGTATCGATGGTGTTGATCCAGTATATGCTCCTGGCACCGGCGTAAGGGTGCCAGGGGGCTTCACTTCGTATGAAGCTATTCGAATGATCCGCAAGCTTGACGGTTTGAATGTCGTCGGCGCGGATATAGTAGAATTTTCACCACCCCAGGACATCGGAGGAATTACGGCCGAGTTATCCGTGTACTTAGCGTTTGAGGCAGTGTCGTTGTTCGCACGCACGTTAGACGACCGCAAGAAGTAGTTATAAGCGTGACGCGGGTACGCAATGGAAGTAATTTATGACAAGGCTTTTCGAAGATCAGATGCCATTTGACGAGGGTATGCTCGACGTCGAAGGACATCAAATATATTGGCGGCAAAGCGGCTATCCGGACGGTATTCCCATTCTTTTACTGCATGGTGGGCCAGGAAGTGGATCCAGCCCAATTAATCGTCGGCTTTTCGATCCAAAAATTTATCGAATTATTGCCTTTGATCAGCGCGGATGCGGAAAATCTATTCCGAACGGCTCTTTGGACCGGAACGAAACAGCTTATTTGATTTCGGATATCGAAGCGCTGCGCCGGAAGTTCGACCTGGAGACATGGGTTTTGTTTGGAGGATCATGGGGCGCAAGCTTGGCACTGGCATATGGTCAGGCGTACCCGCATCATTGTCGCGCATTCATACTTCGAGCATCCTTCCTCTGTCGAAAATGGGAACTGGATTGGTGGCTCAACGGAATAGAAGCCGTATTCCCGGATCACGTCCGCAAGTTCAGAGAATTTATTCCGGCTGCAGAGCAAGAGAAGGGTCTACTCGCCGCATATTATCAGCGACTATTAGATGAATCTCGTATGCGTGAGGCGGCGATCCAATGGAAAATCTATCAGGCAAAATGTGGTTCACTAATCCCTCCCAATCCAAGCGATGAGGCATTCGATAATCTTGCTTCAGTAATCGGTGCACGAATAGAATGTCACTATTTCTTAAATAACTGTTTCATGAACGAAGGGTCATTGCTTGAAAATCTTGAGAAGATTACGCATTTACCCGCATATATTGTACACGGACGGTATGACATGATTTGTCCGATCCGTAATGCATTTGAATTGGCGGACGCTTGGTCGAACGCCAGGCTTCGGATAGTTCCAGATGCTGGACACGGCTTTAACGAGCAGGGAATGATAGTGGAAACCATGAAAGTAGCAGATGAGTTAGCATCACTTGTCGGGTCAAGATAGGCCGACAAGCGTACGGAATGACGCCCATGAGTCTTAATCGCGAATTCGCCATCGTTTTCCATTTTAAGGGGAGCGCGGAATGATTGTAGATGATATGGAAGTGCTCGCCATTTTAGGCGGAGTTGTGGCGCTGGTTAGTTGGGCGTCAAGAATAAAGTCTTTATCCGCTATTTTTAATATTATCCCGCCATTTGTGTGGTTGTATGCGCTTCCCATGGTACTTTCGGAGTTCGGCATTTTGCCGTCAAGTAGTCCGGTTTATTCTTGGCTCGCAAAGTACTTACTTCCGGCCTCACTATTGTTGATTATGCTAAGCGTCGATATCCCCGCGCTTAGACGAGTTGGTGGGACTGCTGTTGGAATGTTGTTATTCGGAACGGTGGGCATTGCTCTCGGAACAATAATTTCTTTCTTGCTGACCAAGTCGATACTTCCTCCGGATGGTTGGCAGATGATGGCTATGGTTAGTGCTGATTTCATTGGGGGGTCAGCGAATTTTTTGGCTGTACAACAAAGCCTACAGGCAGACCCTTCGATAATCGGACCTCTTGTGATTGCAGACACAATTGTAGGTTATAGTTGGCTTGCAATGCTTTTGTTACTAAGTCCTTACAAGGAAAAAATTGACAAATATATTCTGAAGGCTGATCGTACAAAACTCGACGAAGCGCTAAAGAGATTTGAATCAAAAACGAAAACGTCGCAGGACATTGGCGCTTATGATATTCTATTGATTAGTGGTGGTGCGATAGCGATTGCCATAACGGTACGGTTGCTTTCAGAAGTTTTACCTGTTTTGGGGGATCCGGTTATTGTTAGTGCATCGACGTGGACAATGCTCATTGCGGTTTCGTTAGGGGTGGGTCTATCAATAACACCTGCAAAACAATTAGAGGAAATCAGAGCAAGCCAATTCGGCTACGCCTTTCTCTATTTTATTGTGCCGGCAGTCGGAGCTCAAGCAAACGTGTCGGCGATTATAGAGGCGCCGCAGGTATTGTTGGCCGTTACAATTGTCATGGTGGTTCACATTGTGGTGCTTTTCATCGGCGGTCGCCTTTTGCGAGCGCCATCCTTCTTTTTAGCTACTGGTAGCATGGCCAACGTTGGCGGTGTAGTTAGTGCAAGCGTAGCAGCTGCAGCTTATGAGAAGTCCCTTTTACCTTTAGGCGCTCTTCTTGGGGTTGCCGGCTATTTGCTCGGCACATACATACCAATCGGGTTGTCGGTACTGCTCGCGAATATGGCGAGTGGTTAGATTGGGGTATTTGTATACAAGGATTTCTTTGAGGATTAGCGTAATATGAATAGATCTGCTCTCATCACAGGAGGCACAAGTGGTATCGGGCTTGAAGCGGCAAAGATGCTCGCGGAAGAAGGTTGTGATCTAATTTTGCTGGATATTAATATTGAGAATCTCGCCAAGGCAAAAGAGTGTTTTAGTTCAGAACAGAATGTTCGTTGCTTGGTAGTCGACTTGCGTAATGCCCCGGCAGTTTTAAATGCAGCCAATGATCTGACTGCTGACAACTGCAATGTTGATATACTCGTGAATAACGTTGGCGGAAGCACTGTCCGCGATCAAGCGATTGAAATGACTGATACGACGTTTGACGAAATCGTCGCGCTCAATCTGAAAACCATGTTCAACTCCACTAAGGCGTTTGCGCCAGGTATGATGGCGAGAGGGTGGGGCCGAATCGTCAATGTTGCATCTGTTGCCGGTCGAACGCATGCGCTTTCAACGAATTCAAATGCAGCTTATGTTGCAGCAAAGGCGGGAGTAATAGGATTTACAAAACAGTGCGCGGCGGAGATGGCGGGATATGGCGTCACTGTTAATGCAATCGCCTTTGGGCCAATTTCAACACCTAGGGTTGAAGCTGGTTGGGACAGTCGTTCCCACGAGTCCCGACGCATGTTCGAAAATAGCATACCTGCAAAGCGTTTTGGAACGACCACTGAGGCGGCCGCGGGGATTCGTTACCTTTGTAGTAAAGATGCGGGCTACACGGTCGGAGCAGTGCTGGATATTAATGGCGGCTTGTACATGTAACCTAATAACAGTTCGTTGTGAATAACAAAGCCGGAACGAACTACGTTTGTGATCAAATGTCATCGGCCGCCCGCATTTGCCTTGCGCCTGTTTGCCTTCAGATTACACAGGCACAAATTCTACTCTCACTCTCTTTTCATATGTCGACATGTGAGCGAGTACTTTGAGATAAGAATTATACAATATTGTCGCCCGCTAACAATTTGACCGTAAGCGCAAACTACCTTGCGTAGGTGGGTGCAGGACGTACTTACGATTTTTTTGGAGCGTGGAGACTATAGCTGACGAGCGAAAGGCCATAGCTTTTTAGTGTCGGCACGAATGGTCATAGTGTGATACGAAATATGAATTGGAACTCGAAATCATGATAAGTTACTGTATTTGGGTTATATAACAAGTTCTAGGATGGGGGCTGCAAACACAACTTAAAATTGGGTTTGTTTGGCATGCTACTTATCCTGATTTTATCAGAGTTGATTCTGCCGTCTATCGCGGATTGTGGATTGGAAAGTTATCGGAAGAGCAGAATAAATGACAAGGTTTGCAAACGTTGATTCAGCGCCGCTTGATTCTATCATGGCGTTGGATTTGGCGTTTCGCGAGAGCGAAGCAAAAAACAAAGTCAATCTCGTTATCGGTGTTTTCCAGAATGACGAAGGTTGCAGTCCCGTGCTTGAAGTAGTCAAAGAAGCCGAAAAGCGACTATTGGAGACAGAAAAGTCGAAAGCATACTTACCCATCTCGGGGGAAGCGCCGTTTCTCCATGCCGCAAAATCATTGGTATTTGAAGATAAGCTGCTTGATCGAGTATCACTAGTACATACCCCGGGAGGTACAGCAGCATTGCGCATCAGCGCTGAATTCATTGCGGAGCATTTCAAGGACAATACTATATGGGTAAGCGCTCCTGCTTATCCGAACCATAAGGGAATATTTTCAGCAGTAGGTATGTCGTGCGCGGACTATCGATACTTTAGTATTGATGAGGGCCGCGTGACGTTCGATCAAATGTTGGAAGATCTGTCCGCAGCCAAAGCAGGGGATGTAGTGATTTTGCACGGGTGCTGTCACAATCCATCCGGCGCAGATCTAACCCAGCATCAATGGTGCAAGATAGCTAATTTTCTCGCAGAGCGCGATCTTATTCCATTTATTGATCTGGCATATCTCGGATACGCGGATGGTGTGGCAGAAGATTCGTTTGGAGTGAATACTGTTTTCAAAGCCTGCCCAAATGGATTTGTATCTATCTCATTTTCGAAAAATTTTGCACTTTATGCAGAGCGAACGGGAATATTGGCTTTTGTTGGCGAAACAAACGAGATTTCTCATCGTTGCCAGACAAAATCGCAGGCCTATATCCGTAGCATCTATACGTCGCCACCAGCTCACGGAGCCCGCATTGTGGCTACTGTTATATCCGACGTTACACTCCATCGAAAATGGCTTGAGGAAGTAGGTTCTATGAGGGATCGACTTCGGCGCATGCGGAACGCGCTTGATCGGGCGCTTGTAACTGAGGGTGTTGACATGTCAGCGTTTCCTGGTCTTCGTGACTTCAACGGAATGTTTGCCCTCACGAAACTGACTGGCAAGCGAGCAGACTGGCTTCGGTCCGAACGAGGCGTTTTCTTGTTACCAAACGGGCGTATTTCTATCGCCGGTATGCGAATGGAGACATTGGACTATCTTAGCGATGCGTTTGCGTCAGCTTTGCGACAGAAATGATTGAGCCAAATGAACTTGTTAAGCTGTCCGTCGAATTACGGTTTTCGTACTTATCAGCGATTTGGAAAACACCTTGCGATTTAATCTGATCTCTTGCGTGATAGGGGTTGTTGCCATTCGCGAGTTCAGTAGATGACATTTTATTTGCATAGTCTGGGAGTTAAACCCCTCATCAATTGTCATGCTGTTAGGTCGTTTTACGGCAACACTGCTGTACTTCCCGAGGTGCGCGACGCAATGGCAGAAATTGCAAGTTCGTTTGTTTTAATGGATGAACTTCAAATGGCAATCAGCAAACGGCTTGCCGAACTAACCGGGGCCGAAGCCGGGCTAGTGACTTGCGGGACAGCGGCGTCGCTTTATCTTTGTGCCGCCGGTATTCTCGCCGGCAACGATCCCGAACGAATCCTGTTGTTGCCGCAAACGTTTCAGGATCGGCCTGTGGTTTTGATTCCCAAGGGTCAGCGCTTTAGCTACGATCATGCCTTTAGGTTGTGTGGGCTTGAAGTGATTGAGGCGAGTACGGAAGAAGCGCAGTGTCTCGCAAAAACTAGATTTGTTGCGATGGTTTCTCTCTTGGGATACAAGGCAAACCAGACTCCCGAGGTAACAAAAGTATTTTTTGACATTGCAAGGTCGGCGAACGCCCCAGTGATAGTGGATGCCGCGTCGGAGTTTCTTATCGCGCCAAATCCGTGGTTGGAGGCGGGTGCCGACATCGTTCTCTACAGTGGAAGCAAATTTTTACGCGGGCCGCAGGGCAGTGGGATCATGCTGGGGCGCGCTAACTTAATCGAGGCGGCGTGGCGCAACGCTTCTCCGCAACAAGCGTCCGGTCGTTCCATGAAAGCTGGCCAAGACCAGATGTTAGGCGGCCTCGTCGCTGTGGAATCTTGGCTCACAAACAAGAAATACGAAACAGAGATACATCGATGTTTCCGCTATCTTGAGAATATTCGCGAAGGCCTTTCAGGCAGCCCAGGGCTAATGCTATCCATCGAGGAAACATCCAACTGGCCAACGCCGCGGCTTCGAGTTGATTGGTCCAGATCCGCGCGGCACCTTCACGCAGATGATTTTCGAAACGCCATGCGAGCGAGCGAGCCGCGAGTTAACGTGGACGACTTGGAGCAGACAGAAACCTCATTTCTTATTGATGCTTTCAGCCTTACCGAGGATCAGTGCGTCGTCGTTGCTAATGCGATTGCAAGTCATTTTGAGAATCTGAAAAATACGCCCCCAGAAATCTGTGAGGAGCCCCGTGTTGATATCAGCGGCGAATGGAACGTCGAAATTGCGTTTGCCTATTCGCTCGCGACGCACCGTCTGATAATTCAGCAGATGGGCGCACGTCTTAAAGGAGAGCATTGTGGCGGCCGATTTGAAACGTCATTGGCGGGTAAAGTAAGTGGCGAGCGTGTTAAAGTGATGTCCGCTGCACCGTTTGAAGGCGTTAGCATGTTCTATGAATTCGATGGAGCGTTCAAGCAAGATAAATTACAAGGTGTTTTGACGCTCGGGGCCGGGTCGCCGGCAAATAAAGGAGAGTTGGGAGCTCGGCAATTTGGAACTGCAACATTTGTTGCGAGTCGAGTTTGACAGGAAGCGATCCGAGAAACAGTTGATCCAGAGGTTCTTGTTTTCCGGCCACATTCAGCGCGTTGTTGTTCGATTGCATGATAATTGCTAACATCGGCGGTTAAGGCCATGTATTTATTAACCGTTTGAAGGATACGTCGATGTCGAACCGTCTGCCACCTTTAAATCCCTTGAGGGTTTTTGAAGTGGCCGCGCGGTCTGAGAGTTTCACCGAAGCAGCAGTTGAGCTTTCCGTCACACAGGCAGCGGTAAGCCGTCAGATTAGCGTTCTTGAGAATTTTTTTGACGTGAAGCTGTTTGACCGAGACCAGCGCCAATTAACGCTGACCGCGGATGGAAAGCGGCTTTACCGCGAAGTCGCGCCGGCTTTTGAGGCCATTGGCTGGGCGTCTGAGGACCTTTTGCGGCGTCGCGATTCCTTTAGCGTAACGATTCAGGCGTATCCTACTGTCACGGCCCTCAAGCTCATCCCTAACGTAAAAAGTCTTATGAAGGGCGCAAAACCCCCCCAGTTGAATTTTCGGTCTGCTGTAAGACCGGATGAATTCACGCCAAACGAGGTGGATATTGTTATACGCGTCACCCAAGCCCTTCCGGCAGGCTTTAAAGGCTTCAAGCTTGCTCAGGATGAAATCACGCCGGCTATGCGACCTGATATGATCAAGAAAAAGAGCAGCGATCCGGAGGATGTCTTATCGGGCTTGACGCTGCTGGCATCTAAATATCGTCATTCGGATTGGGGCGACTGGGCCAAAGAAGCTGAGGTCGATATTCGCGAGAATACCGTTGTTTCTCTGGACAGCTCGCAACTCACATATGCGGCAGCGCGCGAGGGCATCGGCGTGTGCATGGCGCAGCCTTATTTAATCGAATGTGATATAAAGTCCGGATCGCTTGTTTTGCCATTCAAATGCCGGATTCAGCGCAACCTTGCCTATTGGTGCATGTGGTCCGAGCACAGACGAATTGACCGGCCGTTTAAGGAGACCGTCGAGTGGATTAGAGGGCTCGCGCAGGAACCAGCAGTGGTCGAAGCAGCCGAATAATCAAAATCCGTGCAAGACCACAAGACGCCGCTCTGTCATTTCTTCGACAGCGTATTTCGGACCTTCTTTGCCGTGACCGCTGTCTTTGACGCCGCCGAATGGCATGGGGTCGAGACGCCCGCTGGAGGCGTTGTTGATGTGGATCGTGCCCGAGCGCAATCGTCTTGAGGCTTTGGAAGCCTTGTCAAGACTTTGGGTAAACACGCCGGCGGCGAGGCCGTAGCGCCCTGCATTGTAGCGGTCGATCGCTTCATCAATGCTTGCGACAGGGACGATGCACATCGCGGGTCCGAACAATTCTTCGCGCAAAAACTGGTCCTCGGGGTGAATATTGTCCAGCAAAGTCGGCTGCAGCGTGGAACGCTCTCTTGCGCCGCCCCATAAGAGACGTGCGCCCTTGTCGATAGAGGCTTCAATCCATGCGCTGACGCGTTCAGCCGCCTTTTCAGAAATCATTGGACCGCACCGATTACTCGCATCACGAGGATTGCCGGCCGTCAGTGGTTTGATGATCTCGACAACGCGGTCGCGCACCGCGTCGGCGACACCCGCTTCAACGAAGAGAATTTGTGTTGAAGTACAGACTTGGCCCGCCTTCGCGTACGCGGCCGCGACAGAGGCGGCGCAAGCTGCTTCAAGGTGAGCGTCGTCACAAATTATTGTCGCGGCGACGCTGCCAAGTTCGAGCGATGTTTGGCGCAAACCGACCGTGTTGGCGATTCTCCGACCGACGGCAGTGCTGCCAGTGAAGTGATAAAAGGCGATACGGTCGTCTTCGAGCAATTGCTGGCCGACAATGGTTCCTTCCCCGTTAATGAGATTTAGATGGCCGTCGGGCAAGCCCGCCTCTTGCAATATGTCACACAGCGCGCAGGCGCTGAAGGGCGTCTCGCGCGCCGGTTTGATGACGACGGTATTCCCCGCCGCGATCGCCGGACCTATCTTGTGGGCCGGCGTGTTGAGGGGCCCGTTGAAGGGCGTAATCGCGCAAATAACGCCAATCGGATGGCGCTGCAGGAATCCGGTCTTTCCAGCGCCGCCGGGAATGCCGTCAAACGGGATCATTTCCCCGTTGAGACGGAGTGCTTCTTCTGCGGAATGTCGAAAAACGAGCGCGGCGCGGCTGACTTCTTTCGAAGCTTCAGAGCGCATGAATCCGCCTTCGCGAATGATGATGTCGGCTAGTTCGTCGGAACGGGCGTCAATAAGATCGGCGGTTTTTTCAAGAATCTTTGAACGTCCTTCCGGACTGAGAGGGCTCGTCTCAAAAGCGCGTTGCGCTTCCTGAACCGCCAACGCCGTCGTATCCGATTCAGCGCGAATGACTCCACCGAAAGGCTCAAGAAGGTATTTATCGAGCACCGGCGCCGGTTCGCCGGACAGCTTTATCCATTTGCCATTAATAAACGCTGTTTTTATCATTACGATGAACTTATCGTGCGCAATTCGCCAGTGGCAGAATTACGCTTCCCTCCATGCCCGGTATGTCGCATCGATTTACGCCAGCGCCGTTCCTCAAATCACGCACCCATGCGATTAATTCGTCAGCACGCCCGTGAAGATAAGAATTGTCGATAAGGCGCGCAAATTTCACTTCAAGTTCGTCATCAGAGAGGGGATTGAGCGGTTCACCCTTTCGGGTGTTTATAGTCGCCTTGCGCACCTCACCGCTTGCTAACGTTAATTCAACGGCGGCGCCGCGCAAGTGCGGAAAGGCATGAGAGAAATCCACGTCCTTTTTGAGCGAAACTCGCGCCATGGTCTGGCGAATATCCCGCTGCATATAAGCTGTATCGTAAGTCTCTGCGTTGGCCAGGTCCAATCCATGCAAGGATGCGGCGACAGCAAAGGGAATGCTGAAGCGCGCCTCAAAAGGCGTTGCGGGCTTTGTTGTACCGGCAACGTCGATCGCTTTTCCATAAGTCCGAACGGTGATCGTCTTAATCTCATTTGGATCGGCGGGTTTTTCCGCCATGAGGTCCAATGCGGCGTCGGCGGGTGCAAATGTATGCCCGCAAGCTGCGAAGCGCTTCACAGTGACATTGTCGATTGTAAATTCTTCAAAAATTCCATCAAGCGCTGCATCCCAGTCGATATCTCGACTCATCGCTGCGCCGAATCCGACCGGCCCGGCGAGCATATCTGCGGCGCCTTTGAACCCGCCGCCGGCGAGGCGCGCGGCAAGAACGCCGCCTTCAGCAGCGCGGCCCGCATGTAGCGGTTTGGTCATGCCGTCGCTGCGAAAAGCTTGTTGTAGTCCAGCCGCCATTGAAGCCGCGTGAGCAAGCGCGTCGGTCATTTCATCAGTGTTAAGTCGTTTTAGCTTGCCCGCCGCGACTGCAGCTCCCAGTGTACCGACCGTACCGGTCGTGTGCCAAAAATCATAGTGGATCGGATTTACAGCGGCGCCAATCCGGTTGGAAATTTCGTAACCGACAATGATCGCTTCAAGTAGCGCTGCACCGCTTCTGTGTTCGGCTTGCGCGACCGCGAGCGCCGCAGGAATGACGGCGACGCCCGGATGATAAAGAGCAGGAGAATAAATGTCGTCCAGCTCTCCTGCGTGGGAAGCGATGCCATTGACGAACGCCGCAACGTTTGGCGACGCCCCCTGATGGGTTGCAAACACTAGCGAAGGGCCGCGCCGAAGATCGCTGGCGAACGCATTCATTGCTGCGAGGGTCGCCGGATGTTCCGAACCGCCGATGGCGCAGCCGAGCCAATCCAGGAAACATCGTTCCGCCGCCGCGACGGCACGGTTATCGGCTTTGTCAATTACAAAGCCGACCGCTGCTTCAGCAAAACGCCGGTCGATGGTTTGGTCACGCATCTCGATGGACATCGTCATCTCCTCGATTGCGGCGGATCGACATGAGGCCGTCGACGGCGACGACCCCATTTTCTGTCACCATTATAGGATTAATCTCCGCTTCCCTAATTTCTGGAAATACGCCAAGCTGCGAGAAAGCCGAAATCGCGTCGGCAAGAGCATCGAGATCGCCTTGCGGGCCGCCGCGATAGCCGCGGGCGATCGCGAGGCCCTTAACGGCGTCGATCATGTCCCGGGCCTCTCTAGGCGTTACCGGGGCGCGCTGTGTGACTGCGTCGGCGTAGATCTCGGCTAATACGCCGCCGACGCCAATAGTCACCAGGGGGCCCATTTCGGCGTGGCGCGTGAGGCCGAGAATGACTTCCTGCACGGCCTTAGCCTGATGTTGAAAGAGTACGCCGTCAATCTGCGCCTTCGGCGCCCGCTCCGCAACGGTTTCAAGGATTGCGTTGGCGGCGGTCCGCGCTTCATCTTCGTCGCCCAAGTTTAACACAACGCCGCCATATTCGCTTTTATGCGCAAGATCAGGCGAGGCGACCTTTGCAACAACCGGGTAAGTGAGGCTTGAGAGATCGCCCGCGCCTGAACGCGTTTCTACCGCGCTGAGAAAAGCGCGCGCGGTGACCGGAACGCCCATGGTTTCAAAAAAGTCTAGCGCTTCCCCTTCCGTTACACGGTCGGGAAGCACTGTAAACAGATCTTTTGTCGCGCTCGATGGGGATACAAAATCAATCAGGCGGTTTGGATTCGCTTTCGCCGGGCGGAGGCGCTCCGTCATGGCGTCGGCGCAGGATTCCGGCGTCCGGAACGCCGCAACTCCCACTTGCTGCAGCAATTCGAGTGCTTTCGTCGCTTGGGGCAGACAGAAAACGGCAAGGGGTTTCAGCCCCGTATTGCGGCGTTCCTCAACGATTTCAACAATAGGCTGAACGGCAAGTTTAGGAAAATGCTCCGAGGACGAACCGATGACGGCGATAAGGGCATCATAGGCGTCGTCATCCAGAACGGCCCCTATCGCGGCGCGCATGACGTCGGGTTTGGTGCCTGCAAGGGTCAGATCGATAAGGGCACCGCCGCCGACCTCAATACCGCACGCCTTGATTTTCTCCTTTACCCCCACCGTTGCGCCGCGGAGACGCACGCCGTTAACGCCGAGGCGGTCGGCGACGAGCGCGCCGCCGCCGCCTGTCGTGGAAACCACCGCCGCGACAGGGTGTTGACGGGGAGACGAAGAAAAAGTCTTGCTAAAGAGAGCCGCGCCTTCAAACACTGCTTCGAAGGTTTCCATGCGATGGAAGCCGAGATCTTTAAGATAAGCGTCCGCTGCGGCGTCGGATGTGACAATGGCGCCGGTATGGGAAACCGCAAGACCCGCGCCGACGTCCGAACGGCCAAGCTTATAGACAAGGATTTCCTTTTCGGCGGCTCGGGCCGCGACGGCGAGCCTTTCCAAATCTTTTGCGCGGCGAATAGATTCCAAAAACAGTATAATCGTATCCGTGTGCTCATCCTGGACGATGACTTCGCCTAGACTGCCGACTGATAAATCAACTTCATTGCCGACGGATGCGACGACCGAGTAACCAATGCCGCGTGCCCGGCCGCGTGAAACAAATCCGCCGATCGCCGACCCGCTTTGAGAGATGACCGCAGTGCGGCCCGTCGGAATGTCATCAACCGCAAAGGCCGCGTTCGCAGTTAGAAAAAGGCCGTTGAGGGGACGCACAAGACCGAGACTATTTGGTCCCAAAAGCCGGGTTGATGATCCCTCTAAAATATCTCGCAACCGGTCTTCCCGTGCGACGCCTTCAGCGCCAACTTCGGAAAATCCATTTGCTAGCATAACGACAAACGGCACGCCGAGGTCCGCCGCCTCCTCGGCTGCCGCTATGGCGCCGTCTGTATCAAGTGCTATGAACGCTTGATCCGGTCGTTGCGGCAGATCGCGAAGCGAAGGATAGCAAGCAAGGCCCTGTATCTCGCTTCGATTGGGATTGATTGGAAGTATCTCGCCGGCAAATCGATGCCTCTTCAGAAAATCAACAGGACGCCCCGGCGTTTTGCCAGGATCTGAAGACGCACCGACAATTGCGACCGAATTTGGTTCCAAAAGACAGTTTAACGTGAGAGTGTTCGGGGCCATGATCTAATCAGAATACCTACTCTACGCGTTGCGGAAAACGTCGTCCGAACACGTGCTCAGCAATTCGATTCTGCATCATCTCGATCGAGCCGCCAGCGATCATCCAGCCTCTTGTTCGTCCAACGCAATACTGGACAATACTTTCTTCCGAGAATCCGAGGGCGCCCAACACTTGCATCGCTTCGTTGGAAACTTCGAACCCGGCGCGATTGCAAGCCAGTTTCGCCACTGACGTTGCGAATGAATCAGGCAGCCCATTGCCGGCGCTCGCCGCAGCGCGATACAAAAGCAAACGTGCCGCTTCTAATTTAGTAATTGCGTCAGCGAATTTCCACTGAATGCCCTGGAATTCACTCAATGTCCGCCCGAACTGGGTTCTGACGAGCGCGTGTTCTTTCGCAACATTGAAAGCATGTTGGCCAACAGCGAGGGCGCGCGCGGCGTTGCCAAGACGTTCGGCATTAAAGCCCGTGATCTGTTTTTTAAATCCGCCGGCCGGCAGTAGTACGTCTGCATCCGGCACAAAGACATCGTCAAAAAAGATCGGCTGCCAGGCTTCGCCATTTGTGAATTTCGTTGGCGCGCCAAATTCAATACCCTCAGCGTCACGCGGAACAAGAACGGAGCCAATGCCATTCGTACCAGGACCAAACCGGCAATAAACAAGAAACAGGGCCGCATCGGTGCTATTGGTGCCAAAGACTTTCGAGCCCTTTAACCGATAACCATTTCCATCTTTTTTGGCGGCCGTCGTCAGTTCTGTCACAGCGGAGCCGGCGTCGGGTTCGCTCATGGCCACTGAAATCACTGTTTCACCAGAAAGCAGCGAAGGAAGGAAGCGTTCTCTTTGACCGGGCGTTCCGTATTCGACGAAGGTCCGTATAGCGCCGAAATTTCCGGCTTGAACGACGTCGGCGCTTCGCGGACAAGAAAGTGCAACCTGTTCAATGGCGATCACGCAGTCCATCAGCGTGCCGCCCATGCCGCCGATTTCCTCTGGGAATGAAATACCGATCAAGCCATTTGCAGCCATCTTTTTCGCGATGTCCCAAGGGAATTCTTCGGCGTTCGCTCTTTTGACAGCATCGGCGGCGAGTTCTCGCTGTGCGAAGCGAGCAACATTCTCGCAGAATAATTTCTGATCCTCGGTAAAATGAAAATCCATGGAGGCCTCAAATAGCGCGCCCGGTGCGGAGCGAACACCGTGTTTTTAAGCAATTTTTCGGATTTTCGGCTTGGAAAGCCCGCGGCGCAAATTCCAAAGTCTCAACGCATCATAATTATTGCGAACTAGCCTCGACACGAATAAAGTGTTTTGGGCATAGTTACTTCAATTTTAGCTTTTCGAATGCTCGTTTATGCTCGTCGCTAACAAAGCGATACGTTTGCAATTCTGATTCAGTTTGCAAGGCTGCGTCTAGTTGCGTCGAATTATCGAACTGTGCTTTGACGCTTGCATAGGCTTTAAGAGGAATGCTCGCGGCGGTAAGTGCGTGGCCGGCCAGTTCTTCGTAAAAGCCTTCGGTTGACGTCTTGTGATCAATAAGGCGCATTCTTAGCGCGGCTGCCGCATCGATCCTCTCAGCAAACAACAAAAGGCGTTTGGCGGTTGAAGCTCCGACCCGCCTCGGCAACGTTTCTGTTAGCCCCCAGTCGGGCCCCAGGGCGAGTTTCATAAAGCTGAAGGTGAAGACCGCATCTTCGGAAGCAACGATGTAATCCGCAAGTAGCGCAAGGCTGACCCCTGCGCCGGCCGCGTGGCCACGAACGCCAGCAATGACGGGTTTGGGATACATTGCGATCATCATCGCAGCTTCGGATACGGCCGCCATTCTCTCGCGCGCTTTTTGTGTGGTCAGCGAGCCCATGGTGCGAATATCACCGCCCGCACAAAAGTCCGGGCCCGATGTCGTCAAAACGACTGCGCGAATGGTTTCGTTATCACGCGCGCGAATAAATGCGTCGATCAATGCCTCACGCATTTTGACAGACAATGCGTTTCGTACTTCCGGTTGATTAAGGCGCAGCCAAAGCACCCCATCAGCTTGCTGCTCCGAGATCATGGCACCACTCATAGGTCTTCGCTTAGTAGGCTGAGATCAACTTGGGCGCGGCGCCGAAGCCACGGGCTGGGCCGATATCGAGGATCGCCCGTCAGAGTAAAGAGATTTGATGATACTTCGAGGATTAGGTCCCGCCCGGCTTCATCGCCCCATTCAAGCGGTCCCTTGGGATAGCCAAGGGCGATCTTCACCGCCTTGTCGATATCTCTGGGACGAGCGATGCGTTTTTGAGCGATGTCGCAAGCAAGATTGACAATGAGCACTAGGATCCGCTGCGCGACGAGGCCTACTGAATCGGCACAAACCTCAGCGCGTTTTTTGGGAGTCGAGAAAAAACCTTGCGCTATTGAAATTGCTCTTCTCGTTGTCGCGGGAGTCGCAAATAGCGCCGGCGCATCGTTAAGGCCAAGCCAGGCGTCAATGCCTATTACACTCGCCGTATCAAGGCCGCGGGTGATGCATTCATCGGTGACGTCTCGACCGAGTGGAGCTACGACGACGATATCCCCTCCGCTCTCAACAATTGAGCCGCCTTTTTCAATAATCAAGTCAGCGAGCGCTTCTTTGAAACGCACATCGCAGGCGAGCTCAAAAGATACGCGTGATGATTTTTGTTCGCATAAGAGTTCTTTCGGCGCATCAAATCGTCCGCCATTGTCGTCATATCTATAAAATCCAGCGCCTGCTTTGCGTCCAAGCTGTCCGGCGCGTAAACGCGCTTTGCCGATAGCCGGGGGACGGAGGCGAGGGTCCTCGTAAAAGCCTTCGTAAATTTGTTCCATCACTGGAACCGAGACATCAAGCCCGGTTAGATCAAGGAGTTCGCAAGGGCCCATCCGAAAGCCGAGCGTTTCTTTCAGTATGCCATCAAGAGCGTCGGGAGAGCATACGCCTTCTTCAATGATTGTTAGCCCTTCCGTGGAAAATGCGCGACCGGCATGATTAATGAGAAACCCGGGATAATCCTTCGCCTCAATCGCGGCGTGCCCGGCTTCGGCAATCAGCGCAAACAGGCTTTTCATCACAGTTTCGCTGGTGTGCGGCCCCCGAATGATCTCGGCGATTCGCATGAGTGGAACGGGATTGAAAAAATGCAGTCCCGCGCCACGTTCCGGGTGTTTCAATACGCCTAAGATTTCGGCGACCGATAGAGAGGATGTGTTGGTCGCCAAAATACACTCTTCGCCGACGATGCTCTCCAACTCCGCGAAGAGCGCTTGTTTCGGTTGAACCTTTTCGACGATGGCTTCGATGACGAGATCACAATCCGCGAATTCATTCAGCGTTTCTTCGACCGTCAACCGATCGCTCGCAATGGCCGCGACGTCTTCCGCTACGCGGCCTTTTTCGGCGGCGCGTGCGATATGCTTAAGCGCGATTTCTCGCGCGGCGTCGGCAATGCCGTCCTGGCGGTCAAAAAGGCGTATGCGATAGCCCTTCTGAGCGAACAATTGTGCGGCCCCGCGCCCCATAACGCCGGCCCCGACAATACCGATGGTTTCAATGGCGGTCATGTTTCGAACTGTGGTTTGCGCTTTTCGAGGAATGCCGCCATGCCCTCGACTTGGTCTGCAGTATCGAACAGTAGCTGAAACTGCGCCCGTTCAAGCGCCAGGGCGCCATCGAGCGGCATGTCCATACCGTTGCGTAAGGTTTGCTTTATGACGTGCACAGCCGAGGCGGGCAGGGCGGCGACCGCGTTCGCTGTATCAAGCGCGCGGTTTAGCGCCGCACCTTCCTCGGTAACATAACTCGCAAGCCCCCAATCGAATGCTTCGGTTCCCGTGATAACTTCGCCGGTGAGTGCAAAACGCATCGCTTTTTTGAGACCGATAGCGCGCGCAAGCCGTTGCGTGCCGCCTGCGCCGGGCATAATGCCGAGTTTGACCTCAGGCTGGCCGAAGATGGCTGATTCAGCGGCGACGATCATGTCGGCGGCCATCGCCAACTCGCATCCGGCGCCGAGGGCGAGGCCTTCGACCGCGGCAATTACAGGCTGCGGCATCGCTGTAATCGCCTCCCAATAAAGGTGGAGACTTAATGATTTTACATCGTTTGCAGACGCGCCGGCAAGCAGCCGAATATCGGCGCCGGCAGCAAAGGCTTTGTCGTCGCCTGTAATGATGACGCATCGCGCTTTCGGCTCCGTCGCCGCCCGATGAGCCGCTTTAGCGAGCGCTTTTCGAAGTTCGAGATTGAGCGCGTTGCGGACTTCGGGACGATTCAGCCGCCAGATTTCGACCCAGCCTTTATCTGATTCGGATTCCCGAGATATTTCAAGAACGTCAGCCATTGGACTAGACTCGCTCAATGGCAAGCGCGATACCCTGGCCAACGCCAATGCACATAGCGCAAAGCGCCATTGAAGCGCCGCGGTTTTCAAGTTCATGTAGAGCAGTGAGAACCAGCCGTGAGCCAGAAGCGCCCAACGGATGGCCGAGTGCGATGGCGCCGCCATTTGGATTTACATGCTCTGCGGCGTCGGGCAGGCCGAGGTGGCGCGTCACGGCGAGCACTTGCGATGCGAACGCTTCGTTTATTTCAATAACGTCAAACGAGCTGATTGAAAGGCCAAGCAAATACATGAGTTTTTCTGCGGCCGGCGCGGGGCCAAAGCCCATAATGCGCGGCGCAACGCCGGCGGTCGCCATGCCAAGGATTCGCGCGCGGGGCGTAAAGTTCTCTCTCGCCGCCGCCCACTCTGAGGCGACGACGAGCGCGGCCGACCCGTCGTTCACGCCGGATGCGTTTCCGGCCGTGACGGTTCCCCCCGCACGGACCACAGAAGACAGACTTGCGAGTTTTTTAACGCTTGTAACTGGACGAATGTGTTCGTCGTCTTCAACAATGATGGGAGCGCTTTTTCGCTGGGGTATACTCACGGGAACGATCTCTTCAGCAAACCGTCCTTGTTCGCGTGCATTCGCCGCACGCACCTGGCTTCTGGCGGCGAACGCGTCTTGATCCTCCCGTGACACGTTAAAATCTTCGGCGACATTCTCCGCTGTTTGAGGCATGGAATCTGTCCCATGCGATTCTGCCATCAATGGGTTTATGAAGCGCCATCCAATCGTTGTATCGAAAACTTCCGCGCTACGCGAAAACGCTTTGTCCGCCTTGCCCATTACAAACGGGGCTCTCGACATGCTCTCAACACCACCGGCGATCATGAGATCGGCTTCGCCGGATTTAATTGCCCGGCTCGCGGCGCCGAGTGCGTCGAGGCCTGATCCGCAAAGGCGGTTGACCGTTGCGCCCGTGACACTGTCAGGAAGCCCGGCGAGCAGTCCCGCCATGCGCGCGACATTTCGGTTGTCCTCGCCTGCCTGGTTGGCGCACCCAAGGATTATGTCGTCAATGCGGTTAGGGTCGAGCGTCGAATTACGCTCAACCAGCGCCTTTATCGGGATTGCGGCGAGATCGTCAGGGCGGATTGATGAGAGTGCGCCGCCGTACCGTCCAAAGGGCGTGCGCACCCCATCGCATATGAATGCTTCTCGCACGGACCGGGTCTCTTTCCAGCGTTTACCAGTCATGCGCCACGCCATTGCGCAGCACGCCGATATGAGAAATCTCGACCTCGACTGTGTCCCCTGGCTTTAGCCAAGGCTGACCCGGCCGCTTCCAAGCGACCCCGCCAGGCGTGCCCGTAGAAATCACGTCGCCTGGGCGCAACTCGCACACCTGAGAAATTAAACTTATGAGATACGGCACGGAAAATATGAATTCCGATGTCGACGCCTGCTGCATTGTCTCGCCGTTAACGCGCAATTCGATGTCCAGATTGTCGAGATCAGGAATATCTTCCAGTGTCGTCATCCACGGTCCGATCGGACCAGAGGCATCAAAATTTTTCGCCAGGGTGATTTTGGGCAGCCGCTCCTGAAAGTCGCGTATCGAAACGTCATTGAAGCACGTCGCGCCCGCCACATAATTCATGGCGTCTGCTTCTAATACGTTCTTCACCGGCGCACCAATAATAATGGCGAGTTCCGCCTCCCAATCTACTTGATCGCTCGCTCGGGGGATTAGAATACTGCCGCCATGGGGCACGCAGGTCGATGCATACCGCGCGAATACCGAGGGATGCTTCGGAATAGTGGCGCCCAATTCCTCTGCATGGCTCGTATAATTCAATCCAACACAGTAGATTTTCGTATCTGGTCTTACGAGGGGTAAATAATGATCGATATCTGAAGCACCGATCGGTGTCAGATTTTGCCTATGTTTCTCAAAGTCATTCGAAAGCGAAGTTAGGTAGTCAGGACCTCTATTAAGCGCATCCTGAAAATTAGCCGCTTGATCCCCTGGCAGATCATTGACGTTCACGAAGCGGTCCTCGGCGGCGGTCGCGGCGAGTATTTCTTCACCCGACGTCAAATATAAGCGTGTGAGATTCATAAAATGCTCTTGGCGATTAAGATTTCCGCTGGTTGGCGAGGAACGCGTCTCGGAACCGCAGACGAACGGCAGGCGGATCCATGAGGCGCTTGAATTTGGTTGGGCCTGTCGGGAGAACTTTCGCCACAAGTATTCGCGGACCAATGGATGTTTCGAGGAAGTCCCGGGTCGCGGTAAGTTCTGCTTCGTCTCTTATTGTCATGGCGGACCGAAAACCCGCGCCTTTGGCGATCGATTCGATGTCTGCGCCCTGAGCAGTGTGCCCAGGTTGTTTTCCTGTCTCTCCGTGAAGCCCATTGTCGATGCATACGATGGAGAGTTTTTTCGGCGCTGCGGTGGCGACCGTAACCAATGAGCCGATATTCATCATTAATTCGCCATCGCCTGTAATAACGGCAACTTTTTTGTCCGGTGCGCCCATGGCGACGCCAAGCCCGAGCGTCGTCGCGGCGCCCATGACCCCGCCTAGCGCGAAAAGATGCGCGCCGTCGCCGGTAAGCGCGGCGGCGTCGCGTGACGCGCCCGCAAGACCAGAGACGAATAGATATTCTTCGTGATTCGGAAACAGATGGGGCAACAATTTGCGCCGGTCGATATTTGCTCTGTTTGCATTGATTTCTTCTTCGTTGTTCATCGCCGGTGCCCTATAGATTTTTCGCGCCGAGAAATTTTTGAGACAATATGATTGCGGCTGAACGGCGGCCTTTGAAAACAGCGTTCGCCGCTGCATTGGTCGCTAATGGAATATCGTCGTCATTGCTGATCACGTATGGAATAACGCCAACGGCGTTGAGCACGGGCAGCACTGCCTGTCCCATGGGATATTGCCACGGATTGCTCTCCCCATATTCACCCCGCATCCCGAGAATCATCAGCACAGGCGATCGGGCGCTTTGCGTGATGGAGAGGAAATTCACGCAATTGCCAAGGCCGCTGCTTTGCATCACCAGAGCAGAGCGGCGGCCGACGAGATCAAGTCCCGCGCAGATTGAAACGCCTTCCTCTTCCGTCGTTAAGAGGACCGTGGATGTGCGTTCGTCCGCCTTGGCCAATTGCAAAAAACGCCAGATCGCTTCGTCTGGTACGTAAGGGAAAAATTCAACACCGTTCTCTATGAGAAGGTCGAGAAAACCCCCTGTCCAACGATGGTCTTCTGAATGGTCGTTAGTCATACTCTCAAAAGAATCCGTCTATCTCGCAAGTCTGTTGAATCGGCATTAGCCACGCCCTAACCAGTTTAATGCGCCGAACACTATAGGGCCATTTCCCCGAAGTTATCGCGCTATGACATACGGTCCTGCTGTGCGTATTCTATCTAGCTTAATGTAAGCCGCTGACAATCCTAGGATTCCCTTTTTAGCACCCGATATCTCGCGCGACAAAAAAGCGACGCCGTTCAGGAACTAGCGTCCAAGGCCATTATTCACCGACGTACGAGAGAGATTAAGAGCTGTCCAAAAAAGTAATGACCGCCTTCCAGATTGTATGTTCCGTGTTGGCCGCAATTGACAATAATACTCTCGACTAGCAGCGGCTAGTAGACAGTGTGATATGCTAAGCGCGGCTTCTGTTTTTTCATTGTTGCCTAAGCTGATGATATGGATTTCGGAGAACGTCGGATGCCATGTATGTCAATATAGAAATCGCAAAGAAGACGCTCGAGGCTAACCAGTGATGGGGCTGCGAATCCGGAAACCGAATTTGACGTGCGCCTGCGTCGGTGGGGTGAAAGAGGGAAAGTGACGACTTGATTGAAGCGTCCGTCGATGAGGTGAATATCGAGTGTGGAGATCAGGAACTTGACGCAGATCATCCGATAAACTGATCGGAGTCTACAAATTGTAAATGTGTTCAATCAAGTAAGTCACGCAATTGAGGAATTCAACAACTATTGGCGCCGCGCACATTATTCAACATGTAAGAAATCGGTAAACGGAGTAATCCCTCCCGAGTCTCCGTTTGGAACTTGGCCGTTGGACCCGAAAGGTCTGACGGTCAATTTTTTAGTACGCGGCATTTGATCGGCCTATGTGAAATTGTCGCTGCCGGATCGAAAAAAAAGTAATGACCGCGTTCACAATTGTATCTTTCGCCTAAACGCAAGCTGCGGAACTATGTTTGCTGTGAAGCCTTTTTCTTCTTTTAGTTGAGCGAAAAGGAGGGACGAGCTTTCCCGTGTCCGTGAAATTCGGTTGTGTAGCGGCTATTCAGTTGCCGATTTCAATTCACGAAAAGTCGGACACGGTGGCTATGAATTTGGCAACGTCGTCAATGACAACAAAACGGTTGCAATTAGAGCACACAAGCCGTTGGGAGGCGCAGCCGATGATTAGGCATGACACGTGGCCTACATAAAAACCCGCACTCCATGTCAACGTGAGAAAAATTTGCCGAATTTTTTGGAAGTATGCATCCATGGGTCTTTTTGTAGACACCAGACAGACCGCTGAAGTTTCCAATGCTGTTGTTGGCGCAACCTTCGCTGAAATTCTCGGCGCTTTGCTCCAATACGCTTTCGACAGAAAATTGATGAATAACGCTAACGCCACTTCCGTCGTTGCATGGCGCCAGTGTCGTAAGGTTCCTAGTCATGGCCGGTGAACCTTTGTTATATATGGCGGCGACAGCGCTAGTAATTGTGGATGAACCGTCACGGGAAGCCGTTCACAACGATTACTACCAGAAAATATCAGATGCTGGGCTTGTGATTGCGCACGCAGGCGCGCTTCCTGTCCTAGATCTTCGTCCTGAAGAGGGGCTGCCGCAATCCTTTATTCTTGATGACAGCTTAAACGATCAAATAAGGGCGATGAAGCGGCGCGCCTTGATTGTTTGCGGCGCGCTCCTAGAAGGCGCCGTAACGCAAGTCTCCTTAAACGCCCTCATGGACGGCTATGATGTATTCGTTCCTGCTGACCTTGTCGCCGCCGGCGATCCTGAGTACATCACCCATTTTCTCGCCCGCATAACGTCATGCGGCGGTAACGTTCTGACTAGCCGCCAGGTCGTCTTGGAACTTCTCTCGGGTCTTAAAGAACGCGATAAGCGTTCGGCGCTTGAAGATTTGTTGCGTACACATTTGCTCTTCAAAAAAAACCGAAAAGGAGGAGTAGTTTAATTTCGTCGTTTTTTGCAGCCCGCAATCAATTTGCGGGAACTTCCGTTTTTGTGCGCGATCACATTTCGTGAGCAACGTTATCGCGTCCTCATCCTGTACGCCGCTAAAACAACGATGAATTGCTTATCCTGACAAAAGCAATCAAGGTAAGCGTAAACCCGTGTTTCGGCAAAGCGGAACGCGTCAGGGGATCGTCAGCCCCTTTTTCTTTTGAACCAGAGACGGCCTTCATGGGGACGCGGGACGAATTCGCGCATCCGGCATAAGGCCGGATGGCGCAGTGCTGTCCAGGGCCGTCTTCGGCGACCTAAAAACTGCGCACAGGCGCCTCTGGTTCCCTGTTCTGACGACGTCCGGCTATTCGCGCCCGACGTTCTTGAAGTCCGAAGTTTCAGAAAGGGAACGGCCGATGACATCTAAAGCAATAAGGCCCGAGACGAATATTAATACATTAATGGGGAGGCGCTTAAAACAGCTTCGCGAAGATGCGGCAATTTCTGAAAACACGCTTGCGAAGGCGCTCAACATATCTGTTGAAAATTATCGGCGTTTTGAAGTTGGCGCCGAGCAATTTTATCCCGCTTCGCTTATTGCTTTGTCCCAGGCGATCGATTGTCCGATTGCTTACTTTTATTCAAACTTGACGGCGGGCGACGACTATAAGTTTCCCGACCTCAATGAAACGGCAGAGTTGCTATACTATTTTGCGGGCGTCGCCAGTCCGTTGGCGCGCCGCAAAATCATTGCCGGCGCTCGTCAGGCGTCCTTAGCACCGTCTATTCCCGCTGCCTTTCTGGAGTAGCGGCGCCGCCGGCTGACGCCGGCCGGGCTGTCGTGAACCGAACCCGGCTGCGCCGGTTTCGGCCGTTCGGCTTCCATCCCTGGCGCGCCTGCCCTCCGGGCAGGGTCATGACGGCGCTTACGCGCCGACTTCTTTCATGATTTCCCCTTGGCAGTCGGGGGTGGGCGGACGGCGCGTCTGGCCGAGGGCGCCGGCCGCGCAAGGGGCCGGGCTTTCTCCGTTCTTTGAATATCTAAGTCGTCTTACCTGGGGCCCCTTGCCCGCCCGTCTATTACCCTCGGCCTGACCCTCCTTTCCGCCGCCCACCCCCGCCTGCCGGGGAAATTGGTGCGGAAGTGAGAAGGAGGCGAGACATGGGACAGAACCTGAAACGAACGCGCGCGCGGATAGATTTGTATCAGCGCGTGACCGACAAGATCATTGCAGAACTGGAAGCAGGGCGCGCGCCATGGGCGCAGCCTTGGGGCGCCGAGCATGTGAGCGCGGCCATCGGGCTTCCCGTCAACGCCCATACGGGCCGCACCTATTCCGGGATCAATATTCTGTTGCTTTGGGGCGCGGCCATTGAAGACGGGCGCGCATGCCAGACGTGGCTCACTTTCAAACAGGCGCTTGCGCTCGGCGGCAATGTCCGCAAGGGCGAGCGCGGGATGATGGTTGTCTATGCGGATACGTTCATCCCGAAGGATGAGCAGGCGCGCGCGGCGCAGACGGGTGAAGAAGCGCAGCGCGTCGGATTCCTGAAACGCTACACCGTCTTTAATGTGGACCAGTGCGAGGGGTTGCCCGGCAGCGCTTATGCGGGGCGCACGTCCTTGCCGGAACGCGAAGCCATTCCCCATGCCGAGGCGCTGATTAAAGCAACGAGGGCGGATTTTCGCATTGGCGGCGACCGCGCGTTTTACGTGCCCTCCAAAGACTTCATTCAGGTGCCGCCGCAACCGGCCTTTTACGACCAGATCAATTATTACCGCACCTGTTTTCACGAGCTTGGCCACTGGACGGGGCACAAGTCGCGCCTCGCCCGTGAGGTGAAAGGCGTTTACGGGACCATGGATTACGCCCGCGAGGAACTGGTCGCGGAAATGGCGAGCGCTTTCATTTGCGCGGCGCAGTCCATTGTCCCGACCGTACGGCATACGGATTATATCGCCACATGGCTTGAAGTGCTGCGTGAGGACAAGCGGGCGATCTTTCGCGCCGCCTCGCTCGCATCGAAAGCGGCGGATTTCATCCTCGCTTTTGATCCGAATGCAAAAACCGAAACTCGGCAGATCGGAGCGGCGGCATGACTGTCCTGCCGCCCTTCTGCATCAGCCCCGAGGACATCGCCCGCAGCACGCTTGAACCCGGCGATCTTGGGTCTTGGGCCTTGCTCGTAACGGGTTGCTATCACCTGTTCGAGACCGAAGCCGCTGCACGCAGCGCTTATGCGCTTTTGTTGCAGGACAAGGCCGTGCGCTGACCCCGCTCTTTCACCGGAGCGGGCGAGGCGGACGCTCCGATGATCGTTTCCATCACATCGCCTCACCCTTCAAAGGAGGCAAACCCATGACCCAGCATCAACTGAAATACATCCCCGTCGAAGACCTGAGAGTCTCTAAACTCAACATGCGCCATGGGCGCAAGCCGCCGGACATTGACGACATCTATCCGTCGATCCTGAAAACCGGCGTGCATGAAACCATGCTCGTGCGCCGGGAAGGCGCCAAATGGGGCGTCGTCGCCGGACGGCGGCGGCTCTACGCCCTGCGCCGAAAGGCGAAGGAAACCGGCAGGCCCGTCAAAGGCCCGTGCGCCATCATGAAGCCGGGCGATGACGCCGCCGCCATGGAAGCGTCGATCATCGAAAACACCGGCCATCTCCCGACGACGGAGATGCAGCAATATGAAGCCTTCGGACGACTGGCGAGGCAAGGCCGCGCCATCGACGACATCGCCGCCTATTTCGGCGTCACGGAATTGAAAGTGAGGCGTATCCTTGCGCTTGCCGACCTCATCCCTGAAATCCGCAAGCTTTACAGCCAGGACGACATTGACGTCGCCACCATCCGGGCGCTCACCATGGCGAGCGAGGCCCAGCAGCGCGAATGGCTGCGGCTTTATCAGTCAGCGGAGGACCACGCTCCGTTGGGCAAGCGCCTCAAGGACTGGCTTTCGGGCGGCGCGGCCATCGGAACCGACAAGGCGCTGTTTGACATGTCAGATTATCCGGGGCGCGTGCTTGAAGACCTGTTTGGCGAAAACGGCCAGTTTGAGGACGCCGACCTCTTTTGGGAGCACCAGTCCGCCGCTGTCGCGGCGCGGGTCGAGGCGTATCAGGAGCGCGGCTGGAAAGATGTTGTTATTTTGGAGCGAGGGAGCCATTTCCATCAATGGGATTATGTAAAGCGCGCGAAGAAAAACGGCGGCAAGGTGTTCGTCAGTATCCGCTATAATGGCGAGGTCGCGTTTCACGAAGGCTATGTGACGAGCGCCGAACATCGCCGCACGGAGACGGCGGCGACAAAAGGAGCGGGACAAAAACCAGCCCCCGCCAAACCGGAAATGTCAGGCCCGCTCGCGCAGTATGTGCTTCTGCACCGCCACGGCGTTGCGCGTGCCGCTTTGCTGAAAGCGCCGCAGGTCGCCCTGCGCTTTGTCGTCGCCCACATGATGACCGGCTCGGCGTTGTGGGACGTGCGCCCCCATGCGCCCCGGACCTTAAAGGAAACAACGGCGGAAAGCGTCATGACCGGGCGGGCCGCCATCGCCATGAGCGATGAAGAACTGGAAATCGACAAGCTGTTTAAGGCAAACGGGGTAGACTTCGGGCTGCGCCGCAATGGGGATGATTACCGTCTTGCGGAAGTTTTCGCCGCCTTGCAGAAAATGACCGAGAAAGAAGTCCTGCGTGTCCTTGCCTTTGTCATGGCGGAAACGCTGGAAGCGGGCGGTGCCGCCGTGGAGACGGCGCTTCATGCGACCGCGAGCGATCCCGGCGCATGGTGGACGCCGGATGACGCTTTCTTTGATCTCCTGCGCGACAAGCGCGCGATCAACGCCATGGTCGCCGAGATCGCGGGAACCCGCGCGGCGAAGGCAGCGCTGACGGAAACCGCCAAGACGCAGAAAGCGATCATTCGCGACTGTCTTACGGGCAACGGGCGCGCGGCCAAGCCCGACTGGCGGTCCCGTTGGATGACGACGCCGCCCGGTTCTTACGTCAAGGGCGCGCCGTCCGCGCCCACAGATGCGTGGGGCCGGATCGCCGGTCTTTTCAAAGAGAGCGAGAAATCGCGCCGGAAAGCGGACCCCGCGCAGCCAAACGCCGAGTGACCAACGCCTCCGGTCAACGGCGTCAGACCGCCCGGCTGCGGACTCGCCGGGCGGTCTTTTCCCTTTTTGAGGACGAACAGAACGGGAGGCGCATCACCATTTCACGCGTTTCATTCATCGCGGCGTCGCCGGTCACAATATCCATTAGTGATTGACCACAGTGATTTTCTTGCCTTGCGGGTCACGGAAGAAGCTTCATGTCCGTTTCGTCTTCGGCCTTGAACCTGGACGGGCGCCCGGCGCCCTTGCGAAACCGTCCGCCCCGATAAATTTTCCCCGCGCGCGCCAAGGCGCCGCGCTCCTCGCGCAACAAAATTTATCGGCGCTCCCGGTGCTCCGCTGACGCTGCGCCCCTTCATTTCATTACGGGTTCGCGGACGCGAGGCCCGTCCAAACGGTTCGGCGTCGACGAGGACATGGGGTTCTCGTGACAAACAAAGGAAGATGAAAATCATGGCAAACGCACTTGGATATGTGACCGAAACCGACGCCGGCTTTGAGGGCAACCTCGCAATGATGAGCCTCAACGCGCCCATCCGTATCGTGAAGAATGCGGAAAAGACCGAAGAGACCCAGCCGGACTTCCGGGTCTTCGCCGGTGAACGCGGGGCCGATATTGGCGGCGGATGGCTGCGCAAGGCCGCCTCTTCAGGGCGCGAATATGTCTCGCTCACCCTTGCGGACCCGGCCATCGGCCCCCGCAAGCTCTACGCGAACCTCGCGCCCGTCAAAGACCGGGATGGCCGTCACGTTATCCTCTGGAACCCCAAGGACTAGGCGCGCCCGAAAGGGACGCCGACCGGACGCCCGGAATGAAAATTCCGGGCGTTTCGCGTGACGCGATTGAAAGATCTGTCAATTACCTGCGGGCGGCGACCCCTGCGAAGGGCCTTGTTTGTTGCTTTTCGAAAAAAGCGCGACCTTCTTCCTCCGCCTGGTCAAAATAATGTCGATTGAGCAATACCGCGCCATTTTCGGCGTTGCGCATCGAGAAATATCCATATTGCCGATCCGCATGGGGTCGAAAGTAGTTGGTTACATCCCAGTATGAAGACGTCGCAATTCGAAATTCCGTACTGGCGCGTGCAGGCTTAAAAAACGATCGCGGGTTGGCGTCGTCGTCGCCTCCAACCCAGGCGACTGAAATATCGAAGGGCTGGGCGGGGAAGGGATCCGCTAATTCGTCAGAACATAAGGTGCCGAGGGCGACGCGCTGAATGCCGTCGACCGTTGATAGCCGTTCATCGCGCGTAGGGCGCACAGGATAGCGTCCGAGGCGGCGGAGGGGTTGAAAAGTGACGCCGGCGGCGTCTTCTTCTTTCAAGTAATGAACAAGCGCTTCAATTTCCTCGGCATGGGTGTCCGGCATGACAACGCACACGGCGCACGTTGCGGCGCCGGTGTCGATGCAGGTTTTAAGACGCGCTTCGCGCAATTCGGGCGTAATCAGAGGAGTGCGCAACGCCCTCAGAATGTTGCGGTCGAAGGAATCAAATTGAAGATAGACTTCAAGCCAGGACGATCTAGCAGCCATCTCCGCCGTGATCGTTTTGTCGCTCTCAATATTCCGACCGCTGGTGATCAGGACGACGCGGCCTGCAAATTCACGGATAGCATCCGCCAGCTCCCACAAATCTGTACGCATCAACGGCTCGCCGCCGCTTAACGCAATCGTGCTGGCGCCGATGGAAAGCGCCGCCCGTTTAACGCCACGGGCCATATCCGCAGGGCTTTCGTCCAAACCAAAATCTACAGATGAAGCAGAACAAGTGGCGCAGCCGACGTCGCAGCGCTCAGTCACTTCAACGACAAGACATCTGTCGCTGACCAAAACTTGAGAATTCGAAAGGGATTCGGCCGCATCAAAATAGTCTGCCGACGAAAATATCATAGAGCGCATAACGCCGTGTTGGTTACACCTGCGGCCGAGATATACGCTTTCATCGATTTCCAACCAACCTTGGGTGGGCGCCCAACATACGGGGCAATATGACGTCCCGATTTCATTCATAACTAACTTATCGCTTTTGTTTCCGATTGAACCCAATGAATGTAGTCCTCAAGCCCGCCGGCGACAGGCAAGATCAAGATTTCCGGCAAGTCATAGCTATGATTGCGCTTGATAAAGGCAACGGCTTCTTCGGCGCGCGGCGCCGAAGTTTTCACGAGTAACAAGATTTCCGGATCGTTCTTGGTTTCGTTTTTCCAATTATAGTGACTGCGGATTTTGATCTCTTGAACGCAAGCGGCGAGGTTATTTTTGATCAACTTGTCAGCAAGCGTCGCAGCGTCGGCTTCCGTTTCCACCGTCGTCATGATCGTCACGAGTTGAGTTTGCATTGTCAGCTCCTTTTTTAATATGGCATTTTTGGACGCGACCCGATAAACGCGTTTAGGGCCACTTCCGGATCGCGGGCATTCGGGACTTGGCTGCAGAGCGCGACCATGCCTGATGCCCACGTCGTATCGAAATTAATGCCGTCCCAGACGCCGATTATTTCCCGGCCGTCGGTTTGCAGTTCAAGGTGTAAGACGCCTTTCGCAAGAACGGTGCGCTCGGTGGCGCAATAATGTCCAAGAAGGTGCTTGTTGTCGAAGAGTTCAAGGCGCGCGATCCAGAGATACCCGCCGTCGGGGTTATCATCGCTGATCGCTTCGTTCTTTAACTGCCAAGAACCGTTCCAACGGCGGCGAATGTCGATCACTTCGCGATTGCGATTCTCCGCGCCGTCTCGCGTCGTCAGCCACATTGCGTTCCATTTACCCGCAATGTCGACTTCCGTCGTTCGCCGCATTGACATCAGTTTCTGTATCATGTCCTCGCTTACACCATCCGCCAGCAACCCCGAATTTGGTTCCACATTCGGCGCGCTGACTATGCGTTTCACCTCGGGCAGAATGCGCAGTCTGTCTGCTTGTTCATCAGGAAGCGCTTTCAATATGTTTTTCATCGCATCTGCCGTCGGCGTTGTTCCGCCTTCATAGGCGGCAATCGACGACCGAGAGCAGCCGCAATCCTTGGCTAAACTCTCTTGTGTGAACCCAGCGGCCTTACGCGCCGCCTTCAACTCATCCGCCAAAGAACGCATCATCGACATATATATGCCCCCGGTCTGATGTCAGTGCATGTCAAACATTGACTGGCGCCGGGCGCTTGCCGCATCGCGCGGCGCCACTGGCGTCTGACAATGATTGCTTTGTATAACGGCTGGTGCGCCCCGAAATTGAGATGCATCGGGAATTCGAATGCATGAGATTGGAGAGCGCGAAATGCCAAAAAACTTTGAAGAAGCCGCCAAGCGCGGGCGTTCGATCGCGTCAGACCCCGGCTTCCACGGGCTCGTCGCGGTGGTCACGTTGTTCGTTTCCGTCGTGGCGCTGATCATCGCCATTATCTAACCCTTCGGCGCTTGATCTAATGCGCTGGCTTCAGCCGGTGCATTATCTTTAACCGGATTAACCGGATTAACCGGTTCGACATTCAAGCCTTCTTCCTACTCCGCCTCCGCCCATTTCGCCATTAACCGATTTGGGAAGCCGAAACCGCAATTTCGAGGCGTCAACACCCTGTTCGGCAAAAAACTTTACCGATTTCAACCATCGACCGTCCCACCTGGCATAGCGATTGAAAGAATTCCTCGCGAATTGAGCGGCGAACATGGTGCGCCCCATGCGCTTTTGCGGGGAATGAATGTGGAATCGCAGCAAATATGACAGCCTTTTGACGCTGCCCTTGTCGGCGTGGGCATGGGAGTTTGCGCGGCGATCTCCAATGCTCATTTCCGCCGCCAATAGAGCACGCCGCTATCGGCCATGCCGGATTCGCCGTCGCGATGGCGATGCGGTGATACGCATCCGGCGTCGGTGCCTGGAGGCGGAACGTTTTGGACTTCAGTTTTTTCCGGACCCTGAGCTTTCGGCCCTCAAAACGACGCCATTTTGGTTGCCAGAAGTTTCATCATCGAGCCTCGATGCAGCGATAGAGCTCGAGTCTTTTGCCGGCCGTGAGGGCGAAAGATTGCGCATGGATCATCTCCCTGGCGACCGGCATTTTCTGATTGGGCCTGGAAGGCGCACCAAACTTGTGGTCAGGAAGGAGCGTTACGCCGCGCAGCTTGCGATTGAAGGAGACGCAGTTCCGGCGCCTCGGGCTAAGTATTTTTCCCTCAAGCTTACCGCGGGCGCGCTCGCGACCAAAGACTTTACATACGTGGAAGAATTCGCCGACTATTGCGCCTGTCGCTCAGTTCCTGTGAGAGCCATAAGGGGCAATAGCCCGGAAAAACTCCGCAACGCGCTTATTGCGCTCGATGGTGAACTAGCGAACGTCAAGCGGCAAAAGATCGCGGCGGTCGTCTTCGGTGAGGACCGTGTTCGAAAAGATTGGAACAATGGCGATGAAACGCTCAAGAAAAAGACCAAACGTCTCGTCGAAAAGGGCGAAAAATTGATGGCAGGCGGGTATCAAAGTCTGATCTAGCGCACTTGAAAAAAGGGGGACGGTTTCACAAAATTCCAAAGCGTCCCTTCCGTAAACGCCATCATTTGTCAGAAGCTTTTCCAAGTTTCTCAGAAAACTCTAAAGGCGTTCACCATGAGTAAAAATGACTCCAAATGCCGCTTTCTCACCGTTTTAGAAGCGGCCGAATATCTCGGTCTTAAGCGCTCAACCCTTGACCATTATCGCTGGATTGGGGGCGGTCCCAAGTATCGCAAACATGGGGGCCGTGTCTTTTATACGAAGGAAGATCTCGACGCTTGGTCTAGCGCCCGACAATATCAAGACACGGCGACACGGATTGCAACGTGAGGCTTCGCTTGCTTGGTGTCGCCGCTACGGCGAGCATCGCAGTTTTGAGCGTAAGCGTCATGAGCGTCGACGGAAGGGTCATCTTTAACCGAACGGAAAGCGCGCCGGTCGGAGTTTATTGGCGACAGGACCGCCTTCCTGAAAAAGGCGAGTGGGCGGTTGTTTCCGCTGATGCCGCGTCGCCAATTTGGATCGCCGATAATGGCTATCTTGCCCATGGATGGCCAATTCTTAAGCGCGTCGTTGGCGTCCCCGGCGACGAAGTCTGCCGCACGGGACAGGCGGTAACAATAAACGGAAAATATACGGCTGTCGCTCTGATTCGTGACGGCGCTGGTGACGACCTTCCCGCCTGGCGGGGATGTTTTGTGGTCGGACATGACGCGTTTTTTCTCCTAAATGACCATCCTCATTCTTTGGATGGTCGGTATTTCGGTGCAACAAAAATTGACGATGTGAGGGGCAGAGCCCGTCTCCTTTTTCAGATCAGCAATTAATACGCATAGAAAACATTCCAAAAGGACAGAAAGCGGTGCATGGGGCTAGAAATGCGAACCTGGAAGGCAAGATTAAACGAACAGCGCCAAGGGGCGCCTAATCCATTGTCTGCACATCTTTTTTCGAGCGCCAGCTTCAAGGAATTGTGGCGCTGCTGTTCTGATAAACCACTGATCTGTAGACTGAATTGGGGGCGCCATAAGCGCTCGCAAGAATACTATGCGTTCTGACGACTTCACCCCGCGCCTTGGACGCCCCGGCGATCGCGGGCAAAGCGCCATTAAGCGCTATGGCGCCCGCGTAAAACGCGCGAGCGCGCGCCTTCTAAAACCCAATGGCAAGAAAGGATTTACAGGTGCGCGGACGGGCTGCGGCGCCGCTCCTGCGCGCATGACGCAACTAAGGGTGAGCGGCTTCGCCCGCTCGCGCATGCGGCGGGTTATCGTCAAATCCCATATCGCAAGAGCCGGTCAGGGGATCGGCAAGGCGGCGTTTCGCGCCCATATCAAATATATTCAGCGCGACGGTGTTCGCGGAACGAATGAGAACGAGCGGGAAGGGGGCGAGCTTTACACGCGCGACAAGGAGAAGGTTCTCGACAAGGGATTCCTGGAGCGCAGCGACGGCGACCGCCATCAATTTCGGATCATTGTTTCCGCCGAAGACGGCGCGCAATTGGAAAGCCTGAAAAAAACCACAAGAAACCTCATGGGTCAGGTCGAAAAGGACCTTGGGACGCGGCTCGATTGGGTCGCCGTCGATCATTTCAATACTGGCCGTCCGCACACCCATATTGTCATTCGCGGCAAGGATTCCTCTGGCAAGGACCTTGTCATCGCCCCCGATTATCTGACCCAAGGCTTACGCGCCCGGGCCCAAGAAATCGTGAGCGCAGAACTTGGGCCGTGCCGCGACATGGAAATCGCCCGGGCCATGGCGAACGAGGCGGGAAAAGAACGCTACACAAATCTCGACCGGGAGCTTGCCGACATCACCCGCGACGGCGTCGTTGAAATTGAGCCCGCAAGCGGCGCCCAAAACCGCTTTCATCGCACCTTGTACCTTCGCCGGTTGAGATTTCTTGAACAAGCGGGCCTCGCACAAAAAATCGACGGGTCCCGGTGGCGTATGGCGCGGGGCTGGGAAGATCGCCTCAAGACCCAAGGCCAACGCGGCGACATCATTCGAACCATCGCCGCAGAGACAGGCCGTCAATTAAAGCATGGCGACATCGCTATTTGGGCCGCTGACGACGCGGGCCAAAAACCACTCTTGGGGCGCGTCGCCGCCTCGGGACCCCAAGACGAATTACGCGATCGCCGTTTCATTCTCATCGACGCTGCTGACGGCAAAATCTGGCGCGTTCCTCTTGGCGAGACCGTCCCCGGCGCGGCGCCGCCCATTGGCGCTGTCGTTGAAGTTTCGGTTCTGCGTGTAAAGCCTAA
>JANQOV010000063.1 GCA_028285645.1 Hyphococcus sp. | reverse complement strand
GCGCGCTGGTCCGCGACGAAGGACGACCAGTCTTTGGCGAGCGCAGTAAAGTCAGGTTCTCGGCCTTCCGCCTGAGCGGTGGGGCGTTCAATGCGCGCGCGCAAGTCAGCCTGTCTTGCCTCGTATTGTGCAAAACTGCCGTCGCCGCTTTCAACGCGCAGGCGCATCAGAACATCGCCCGCCTCAACGGAGTCGCCTTGCGATACCGCAACACTATCGACAATTCCGCCTTCAAGGTGGGCGATTTGTCTGACGGATTCGGACGGCGTAATCTGACCGACGGCAAGGGACGTTTCGCGAACCTGCGCGATATTCGCCCAGATGAGCAGCATAATAATTAGTCCACTGAAGAGGCCAAGCGCGCCGCGGTAATAAATAGGCGGAGCGCCCTCTTCCAATTCGATCGGCAGCGCAAGGCTCTGCCGGTTGCCGAGTGGGACAGTTTTTTCTCGTTTCGCCATGGGGTTCTCTATGCTGTTTTCGCTGTGCCGGTTACGCGGCGAGTAAGTTTGGAACGATGTCATTCGGCGCGCCGATTTCGCGGATCGCGCCATATTCAAGCCACATGAGTTTGTCTGCGAGGCGCATATGGCTGGGACGATGGGTAGTCATGATGATCTTGCTTGCGGCGCGCCGCTCCTCAATCATCTTAAGCAACGCCTGTTCGCCTTCGTCATCGAGATTGTCCGCCGGGTTATCCAAGAGATAAAGCGATTGGTCGGAGATGAAGGTGCGGCAGAGGATAAGACGCTTCTTGAGCGCCTCCGGCCAGGTCGCAAGCGCGCTTCCAGTAATTTTGGTCTCAAGCCCGTTATTGAGAGCGCCGCCAAAATATTGCTCCAGTTTGAAATGTGCGGCGATTTCCTCGATCCGCGCGTCGCTTGCGGACGGAGCGGCAAGGCGAAAATTCTGCGTAACAGTGCCAAAGAACAAATCGGATGTCTCGGGCGCTACGCCCAAGGCCTGCCGCCATTCGCCGGCGTCAATCTGGCGAAGGTCAACGCCGCCCACAAAGATCGATCCGGCCTGTTGCTGATAAAGACCGATCAGCATGCGTAATGTCGTTGATTTGCCTGAGCCGCTTGCGCCGCAGATGCACATAAGCTCGCCTTGCTTCACATTGAACGACACCGATCGCAGGGCGGGTTCTTTTTGCGTTGGATAACGAAAACTGATGCGGTCAAAGACGATCGGTCCTTCAAAAGTCCGCGGAATGGAAGGCGCAACATTTGGCTCGCGCTCCAAGGGAATGCGTAACAGGCGATCAATCTGTTCGATGCAGCGCAATGTCTGACCAAGGGTGAGCGAACTCAAAAATACGCCGCGGATTGGTCCAAGAACGCGCCAGGAAAGCGCCATCACCGCAATCAACGCGCCGGCGGTAAGGTCGCCTGCGACGACCATATTGACGCCAATCGCCAGCGTCATGACGCCCGCCAGAGTGACAAAGGACTGGGAAACGGTCTGCACGAGATTATTGAGCTGTCGCGCCTTCATGGTCGACATGGTGCATTCGGCGGAGAGTTTGCGGTGCTTTTGCAGCCAGATGTCTTCAGCCTTGAGATCGTAAATGGCTTTCTGGTGCGACGCCAATTCGACGGTTAAGTTTTGCAGTTGCGCTTTCCTGTCGCCGGAAAGCTTGACCAGTCGCTTGGTGGCGGGCGCCGCCCAGGCGGCGAGCGCGACAAACGCGACAATCAGCGATACCGGCACAAACACCAGCGGCCCGCCAATGAGCGCGATCGCGATGATGAAAATAAACAGGAACGGCAGATCAAAAATCGCCGTCGCAAGCGGGCCAATGAACGCATCGCGTATGGACGTGATTTGATTGAGGCGCACCAATTGCGAGCCGACGGGCGCGCTCTCCGTGAAGGTGATGGGAAGATAGAGCAAGTGATGAAAGGCTTGCTCATTAATCTGATTATCGAGCCTTGCGCCGAGATAAGACTGCAACTTGCCGCGGACCATTCGGAAACCGAATTCAGCGCCGAGCACAATCACTACGCCGGCCGTCAGTCCGATCAGAACATCGAGCGCATTGGCGCCGATCGCCTTGTCATAAACATGCATCACAAACAAGGGCGGAATGAGCGCCAGAAGATTGATAGCGAAGCCGAGCAGAAAGATTGACTTGAGCACCGGCTTGAACGCTCGAAAGGCGTCCATTGACCACCGGCGTTGTGCCGTGTCTGTCTTTTTTGCTTCCGTATCGACGGCTTCCGGAAAGATGATGACGCCATCGAGCGCATCTAGCGTCAGGGTTCGGCGCTCGCCAGTGGCTGGTTCGAAAACGATAACGCCGCCGTCTTTCGCAACGCCTTCCACCAATGTGACGGCGCCGCCAGCGCCCAGTAGGAAACAGGGAAGAAACTCACTTCGTAGTTTTTCCGGCTTGAATGGTTCGACGGTTGTCAAAAACCCAAGGCGCAGCAACACCGACCGGAAGGTTTGGACATTGTCAAGCGGATCAAGATGCGGCATCGCTTCGAAAACGCGCCGCGACTGCTGATGCTGACCGGTAATCGTCAAAAAGCGATCGAGCGTCGCCCTGCAGTCGTCGTTCTGCGTTTGCCAGTCATTGTCCGGCTCGCCGACAAACGCCGTTTCAAGGCGTCCCAGCAAGTGCTTTACGGGATTGTTTGACGCAGCGTCAGGAAGCGCTGCTGAGAAATTTTCAAGCAACGCATTGAGGTTGATTTGCGGCCGGCTCATATCGCGCCCGCTTTCTGCTGTGGTTCGCTCGCCCCGAATGGAACAACGCTTCCATCGACAATTTCGAAAGCGCGATCTGCAAGCCCAATCAATGACGGACGATGCGTCGCCATGATGATGGTCATGTTGCGTTTCAGCTTTTGCAATGCGACGAGAAGCGCTTTTTCGCCTGGCATGTCCAGCGATGTGTTCGCCTCGTCGAAAATCAACACCGAAGGCTGCAGCGCCAGGGCGCGGGCGATGGCGATGCGTTGCGCAGTGGACGCAGGGATGTCGCCGCCGGTAGCGTTTTCCAGCTTTGTGTCATAGCCCAGCGGCATGTGAATGATCTCGTTGTCCAATCCGATGAGCTTTGACGCAGCAAGACAAGTTGCGGTCGGCGTTTTGCCGAAGATGGTAAGGTTCTCGAGGATCGTTCCCCGAAAAATCGCCGGTTCCTGGCTGATATAGCGAACAGCTTGCCGTATGGCCGGCGCGTTCTCCTCGGTGAGAAGGACGCCGTTGATGCGTACGCCGCCTTTTGCAGGAATGACAGCGCCGGACATGGCGCGCAACAAGCTGGTGCGGCCGCTGCCGTCGCCGCCGCGAACGGCGACAAACTCACCGGCGCCGACCGCAACGTTGATATTCTCAAATAGCGGCTTTGCCGATCCGTATTGAATGGTCATATTTTTGATCTCGACCCCAGCGGGGCGAGGAATACGGATTGCAGCCGGCGGCGGCGCAGCTGCGGCTTCCGCATGATTTTCAAAAATCTTGTGCACTTCCTGCCGATGAAAATCGGTATACTGAATTTGATTCCAGGCGGATACGATTTTAGTCAGCGGTTGAATGAGCTGCGACGACAACAGCATACAGCAGGCAAGACCGCCCAGCGTGAGCTGACCGTAAATCACAAGGATCGCGCCAAATCCGACAATGGAAACCGTTGACAGCGAAGAGAACATTGTCGCCGATGTTTGTGTTGCGCTTGTAAACTCAACCATGCGCCTTACGACATCGCTTGCCCTTAACTGCAACCGTTCGAACCGCCGCATCATGGACGGCTCCATGGATAGGGATTTCACCGTTGGAATGGAGGTCAACGCTTCGATGATGAAGTCGTTTTTGTAGGAATCGACCTTTTCGCGGTCCTCAATAATGGTGCGCAATTGGCGCATCTGCCTGATCGAGAAAAACGCGAAAACCGTAAACAGGGTTACCGGCACGAGTAATAACGGTCCGCCAATAATGAATATCACCAGCGCAAAGACCGGAATGAACAGCATGTCGATTTTTACAATGCGCGAAAGACCGCTGACATAATCACCGACGCCATTGATGGCGGAAAGCTGGCTTAAATGTTGGGCGACAGGCGTTGAGTGATAATGCGAAGGGTTGGTGCTCAAAATGACATTAACCGCTTTTGAAGATGTCTTATGGGTGTATGAAGCGCCGGCCCAGTTAACCACATAGGACCGCGCATATTTCAAAATTAAATCGATGAGAATGACAGCGATGAGGCCTGCAAGAAGCGCGTTCAACGTTGTAAAAGAGGCGTTTGGCAGGACGCGGTCGTAGACTTGCAAAATCGTTAACGGCAATGCAAGCGCAAGTAGGTTGATAACCATCGAGCTTGCGTAAACGACTTTTAGCGTCTCAGGCTCCGGCGCATAGGGCGAGCAGAACTCAGCGTCGCCGAAGGCGCGGCGCAGCTTTTCAGCGAATTTGTGAGATGCGCGCAGCATTCAACAAGGGCCCAAAAAAACAACCGATACGATCATTCTGATTAAGCTTAAAATGTTGATAAACTCTAAGTTGGGCGGGAGGTTCGCGCATATATAGAAAAATGAGTGATTAACTAATCTTATAAGTCAGTGATTAAGGCTCTGCTGTTAGGTTTGTTTAAATTCAAACAACCTGGAGTAGCAGTTATGGCGCGCGAAGAAGAAAAACCTTCCAGCCAACACGAAGCAACCCGCCAGGGCGGCTCAGAAGAGCAGGGCGTTGACGCAAAGACAGCGCATCAGCTCAACGAGGAGCGCGAGGCGCTCAAAAAAGCCCGTGAGGCGGAGGCGACATCGTCAAGTCAAAGCGATGGCGCGAACGGCTACGAAAACCTGCATTATGGCGTCGAACAAGATCCGCCGATGGCGCGCGCTTCTGCGTCCAAGACCGCTGAGGTGGATGCGGACAGGGTTGAGGCTGACGCGCCGAGTCCCCGCAGCGACGCGGAAACTGATGCTGCGCCAATAAGCGCTGCGGATGCGGCGCCGTTAACATTCGGTCTAGAAACCGGCCAGCAGACACGGGATGGGTCGTTGGCGGATGAAGACCGTGATGCGCAAACGCTTGAAAATGAAGCGCCAGATGCGCCCACGGGTCCTTCTTCGGGACTGCCTGGACAAGGCGCGCAAGCTGAGACCGGCGCGCCGGTATCGGCGCCGGAAACTGCTATCGTTGACCGCACGGCCCCCGGCGAAAACGCGGCAGGCGGGGAGAATGCAGGCGCCGGCGGCGAGGGGTCGTCGGATGGTGAAACGGACTCCGAACCGGGACAGGGCGGCGGTGATGGCGGCGATGGGGATAACCCGCCGGTCAACCAAGCGCCGACGGACATTAACTTGTCGGATACATCAGTTTCTGAAAACGAAAGCGGCGCTGTTGTGGCGATGTTGTTCGCAACGGATCCCGATGCCGGCGATACGGCGACATTCTCTCTCGCAGATGATGCATCCGGCCTGTTCGAAGTGGTTGGCAATGAGCTGAAGCTGAAGGACGGCGTTTCCCTCGATCATGAAGTGCAGGATTCATACGACCTCACTATCGAAGTCGAGGACAGCGCAGGCGCGACCTATCAGGAAACGGTGACCATCAACGTCGCCGACCTCAATGAAGGCCCGACGGACATCGACTTCTCGGGCACCACGGTCAATGAGAATGACGCGGGCGCGACGGTCGCCACTCTAAGCGCAACCGATCCTGACGCCGGCGATACGGCGACGTTCTCGCTGGCTGACGACGCCTCCGGCCTGTTCGAGGTGGTCGGCAATGAGCTGAAGCTGAAGGACGGCGTCGCGCTGGATCACGAGGCGCAGGCTTCCTACGACGTCACCATCGAAGTCGGAGATAGCAGCGGCGCGACCTACCAGGAAACGGTGACCATCAACGTCGCAGACCTCAATGAAGGGCCGACAGATATCGACTTGTCAGGAACCACGGTCGATGAAAACGCTGCGGGCGCGACCGTTGCTACACTGTCGGCAACAGACCCTGACGCTGGCGATACGGCGACGTTCTCTCTCGCTGATGACGCGTCCGGTTTGTTCGAGGTGGTTGGCAATGAGCTGAAGCTGAAAGAGGGCGTTGCGCTCGACCATGAAGCGCAGGACTCTTATGAGCTGACTCTTGAAGTTGAAGATGGTGCTGGCGCGACCTATCAGGAAACCGTCACCATCAACGTGGCTGACCTCAATGAAGGTCCGACGGACATTGATCTTTCAGGTTCGTCAGTAGACGAAAATAATGAAGGCGCGGTAGTCGGTACGCTCTCCGTTGCTGATGTAGACGATGGCGACAGCCATACGTTTGCCGTGTCCGATGATCGCTTCGAAGTGGTCGGCAACGAGCTGAAGCTGAAGGACGGCGTCAGTCTCGATCACGAGGAAGCAGACGCAATCGACGTAACGGTAACGGCGACGGATGCAGGCGGGCTTGAGGTTAGCGAGACATTCTCAGTCCAAGTGGGCGACGTCAATGAAGCGCCGATCGCCATTGATGTCACACCGGTACGATCTGTTGTGATTGAAAATGCAGGCTTTGAAGCGCGCACCCATGGCGATCAAAGCTGGGGGATCAACACGCCGGGTTGGGAAGCGACCGGCTCAAGCGGCGATTGGAACCCGGCGGCGCGCAGCCTTGAAGCAGAGGCGTCGGAAGGCAGCAATGTCGCGTTCGTCAATAGCGGCAGCATTGCGCAAACCCTGGATGAGCCGTTCTCGGAAGGCGGCGAATACACGCTCTCCGTTGATGTGGGCAATCGTCAGGACATTGGCGGTTATGGCGAATACGAAATCCGTCTCTATGCCGGCGATGAACTGATCGGCACAGCGGATGGCGGCGCGCCGGAAGAAGGCGGCTGGCAGACGGTAAGCCTCACAGTCGACGGCGCTGACTTTCCTGCGGACTTTGCGGGCTTTGGCGAGAACTTGCGCATCGAGCTCGTGAAAGAAAGCGGCGGACAAGTCAATTTCGACAATGTGCAGCTCACCGTGACGGATCCTGACGCTGACCTTGCCGTGCCGGAAAACACGCCGGGCGCACAAGTTGCTGCATTGTCGGCGGTGGATCCTGATCAAGGCGACACGCATGCCTATACGATTTCTGATGATCGCTTCGAAGTGGTTGACGGCGCACTGAAACTGAAAGAAGGCGTTTCTCTGGACCATGAAGAGGTCGACAGCGTTGATATTGTTGTCACCGTCACAGACGAAGGCGGCCTTAGCCACGACCAGTCATTCTCCATAGCAGTGAAAAACGTTAATGAAGCGCCTGACAACCTTACTTTGTCCGGTAACAGCGTTGCAGAGAACACTGCCGGAGCCGTGATCGGCGATCTTTCTGTCACCGATGCTGACGTTGGAGACAGTCATGTCTATGCCGTGTCGGATGATCGCTTTGAAGTTGTCGATGGGCAGCTCAAGTTGAAGGACGGCGTCAGTCTCGATCATGAGGACGCAGATGCGGTCAACGTTACGGTAACGGCGACCGATGAAGGCGGGCTTGAAACCAGCGAGACATTCATAATCGATGTCGGCGACGTCAACGAAGCGCCGACTTCAATCTCCTTTAATCCGCCGCGCGAAATCGCGATTGAAAATGCGGGCTTTGAAGAGCGCACCCATGGCGATCAAAACTGGGGTGTCAACACGCCCGGCTGGGAAGCAACAGGCTCAAGCGGTGATTGGAATCCCGCAGCGCGCAGTCTTGCCGCCGAAGCCTCCGAAGGCGACAATGTCGCGTTTGTCAATAGCGGCAGCATTTCCCAACAGGTCGATGAAGCGTTTTCAGCGGACACGAGCTACAATCTTTCCGTGGACGTTGGAAATCGCCAGGACATTGGCGGTTACGGCGAATACGAAATTCGTCTCTATGCAGGCGACGAATTAATTGGCGCGGCGGACGGCGGCGCGCCGGCTGAAGGCGGCTGGCAGACCGTGACGCTGCAAATTGACGGCGCAGACTTTCCTGCAGACTTTGCGGGCTTTGGCGAGAACCTGCGTATCGAGCTGGTGAAAGAAAGCGGCGGGCAAGTTAACTTTGACAACGTTCAACTTACAGCCGTTGATAATGTAACTGAAGCCGTCAGCGTCGATGAAAACGCAGCCGGCGCGACAGTGGGCGACTTGCATGTCATTGACCCTGATGAGGGCGACACGCACACATTTCTCATTTCCGATGATCGTTTCGAAGTCGTAGACGGCCAGTTGAAACTAAAAGATGGCGTCAGCCTCGATCATGAACAAGAAGACTCAATCGAGGTTACGGTCACTGCTACGGATCAAGGCGGCCTCAGCGTGGACATGACCTTTACGGTCAACGTCGAAGACGTCAACGAGGGCCCGGTCGACATCGATCTTTCAGGCACGACGGTCAACGAGAATGACGCCGGCGCGACGGTTGCGACGCTCACTGCGACTGATCCCGACGCCGGCGACACAGCAACGTTCTCGCTTGCCGATGACGCCTCAGGCCTGTTCGAAGTTGTGGGCAATGAGCTGAAGCTGAAAGAGGGCGTTGCGCTCGATCATGAGGCGCAGGACTCTTATGAGCTGACGCTGGAAGTTGAAGATGGTGCTGGCGCGACCTATCAGGAAACGGTCACCAGCAATGTTGCTGACCTGAACGAAGGGCCTACTGACATTGCGTTCTCCGGTACGTCTGTTGATGAGAACGCTGCAGGCGCGACGGTTGCGACCCTTACGG
>JANQOV010000024.1 GCA_028285645.1 Hyphococcus sp. | reverse complement strand
CCGCGGCGATTTCTATATTTCCAAACGGTGCATATTGCGCTTCCAGCGCTTCGCGCTGATCATCAAAGCGCTGTCCCGCGGTGTTGTGCGCGACTACTTTGCCATCCGGACCGACGGCTCCTGCGATAATCTCAGTGAAGTAACCGCCGCCTGACGCCATATCGATAACAGTCATGCTTTCCTCAACGCCGAAGAAAGCAAGCACCTCGCCAGGTTTACGGCTTTCATCGCGCTCGCGGTTAGCCTCTGTACGATTGGGATTATCGATCCCCGCCTGGATATTGGCGGGAATATCTGCAGCGGTCGCGGCTGCAATCGCAGTCGCCCATGCTGCTGCAATGGATAGAAAAATTTTCATAGGAAGGACCACCTTTTTGTGCGTTGCATAGAGTGGGGCATAATGTGCGCTTTTACCGGTTCGGCGGCACGGGCTAATCGATAAAGCGTGACGTCATCACGACAGGCTGCGTGTCAGATCACAATCACGTGTGGCGCCATTCGGCCCCATTTTGGTCGTCGTTTATCCCCGAAGCATCGCCATGATCGAAATGTAATGTAGAAAGATGGAGTCAGCCATGGCGATCGCAACAAGAGGAAGGACAGGCTATTACGACGCAAGACCGGCTGGAGAATATGGCGGTTTTAACGGGGGGCTGATTGGCAGCATTATTGGCAGCATAAAAGATGTTTGCCAGGGCGCTTGTTCAGGCTTTCTCGGCATGCTCGGCGCCATGCACATGACTAGCGGAAGCGGCGAGTTCGCCACGTTATCGAGTGAAATTGATGTACTGGATACTTTGTGGGGTTCGCTAGCGGCGAACGGTCTGGCGGGACCCATCGAACTCATTGGCGGCGTCGCCCTGTTTCTGGCAGCTCGGCGCGCGATGTCGAAGATGATCGGTCTTGTCGGCTTCATCGCCTTCATGGTCGCCTATGCACAAGGGTACTCTGTCAACGATATGATCCTGATGTTGTCGTCAGTCCTTGAGACGCTTTCGGGCGCGTTGCGCTCGCTTCCAGTAACGGAAAGCGTCTGAGGCGATCTGTTGTCTTGAGGAAGAAGCTTCAGGCAGGCGTTGTGGGGGCGCTTGCCTGAAGAGTGTTTAGGCTCTCTATGGGCCGCGTCTTGCCGCGCTTGGCCGCTTGCCGCTATAGACGGCCCGCAACCTGCGGAAAGTCCCCATGGCCCGAATTCTCATTACGTCCGCTATTCCATATATCAATGGAATCAAGCATCTGGGAAACCTTGTGGGCTCGATGCTTCCAGCTGACGTCTATGCGCGATTCGAGCGCCAGCGCGGCCATGAGGTGCTTTACATCTGTGCGACCGATGAGCACGGGACGCCGGCGGAGCTCGCGGCGCGCGAGGCGGGGCAGGATGTTGCCGATTATTGCCGCGAACAGCACGAAATACAGGCCCAGGCCGGTGAGGCGTTTGGCCTCTCTTTCGATCATTTTGGACGATCTTCCAATCCGCCGAATCATCGGCTGACCCAGCATTTCGCCCATGTGCTTGAAGACAACGGCCTGATCGAAGAGCGCATCGATCGGCAAATCTATTCAATCGATGATGAACGCTTCCTACCGGACCGCTATGTTGAAGGAACCTGCCCCCATTGCGGTTATGAAAAAGCGCGCGGCGATCAATGCGACAACTGCGGGCGATTGCTCGATCCGATTGATCTCAAAAATCCGTACTCGTCGATTTCCGGCTCACACAATGTCGAAGTGCGCGAGACAAAACACCTTCATCTTTTGCAAGCGAAGATGCAGGACCGTATTGCAGGCTGGGTCGAGTCGAAAACAGACTGGCCGCAACTAACAAAATCCATTGCAGGCAAGTGGTTGAAGGAAGGGTTGCGCGACCGCTCGATCACGCGCGACCTCAAATGGGGCGTTCCTGTCGCCTATAAAGGCGAACCGCGTCCCGGCTTTGAAAACAAGGTTTTCTATGTCTGGTTTGACGCGCCGATCGCCTATATCGCGGCGACGGAGGAATGGGCGCTCGCCAATAATGAAAACTGGGAGCGCTGGTGGCGGACGGACAAGGGCGCCGAAGACGTCAAATATGTTCAGGTGATGGGTAAGGACAATGTCGCGTTCCACACCGTGAGCTTTCCGGCGACTTTGCTGGGCTCGGAAGAACCGTGGAAAACTGTTGACACGTTGAAGTCGCTGAACTGGCTGACCTGGTATGGCGGCAAGTTCTCGACCAGCGAAGGCCGCGGGATTTTCATGGATCAGGCCCTAGAAATTTTGCCGGCGGACTATTGGCGCTGGACCCTGATGGCGAATGCGCCTGAGTCGGACGACGCATCATTCACGCTTGAGCATTTCGCCGGTGTCGTGAACAAGGACCTGGCGGATGTACTCGGTAATTTCGTCAACCGCATCACGCGGTTCTGCAAGGCGCGGTTCGGTGAGGAAGTTCCCGCCGAAGGAACTTACGGCGACAATGAAAAAACGCTGATCACGGAATTAGACCGGCGTATCGGCGCCTACACGGGCTATCTGGAAGAGATGGAGTTCAGAAAGGCGTTCGCCGAACTGCGGTCGATCTGGGTCTCAGGAAATGAATATCTACAGGGTGCCGCCCCCTGGACGATGATCAAAGAAGATAAAGACAAGGCTGCCGCATCTGTACGGTGTGCGCTGAACCTGATCGTTCTCTTCGCCGCGCTGTCGCGGCCGGTCATTCCGTTCGCCGCGGATAAGATGTTTGCGATCTTCGGTCTTGACCCGGAGGAAGCATCACACTGGCCTGAAGGCGCGGCGGCGGCGCTGTCACGGTTCAAAGGCGGTGAAGCGTTTACGCCGTCGGATGTTCTCTTCGCTAAGATCGAAGACGAACAGGTCGAAGCGTGGCGTCAAAAATTCGGTGCAGAATAAAGCAGGGGGCATGGTGCGGGTAATCGTAATGATGCTGATGGCGTTAGCGGTGCTGGGGTGCGCCCCGGACGCGGAACGCAATGCGACGCCGCCGCCAGCGGGCGAGGCGGTTGA
>JANQOV010000155.1 GCA_028285645.1 Hyphococcus sp. | reverse complement strand
GTCCTTCAGCGCGTTTTCGCGGGCGTCATTGTTCGTGACCTTTTACGCCTTAAGCGGCGCAGCGGGCGCGCTCACATATATTGCAACGCATACGAATGAAATGACATTGTTGGTTGGCGCATCGGGCGGCGTATCCGGTTTGTTGGGCGCGCTGGTGCGATTTGCTTTTAACAGATCGACAATGCTTGGCCCTGAATACGCAAAAGTTAGCCCGTTACTGAGCCCGAGTGTTCTCGCATGGAGCGCTGCGGTGATTTTGTTGAACGTTAGCATTGGCGTTTTTGGCGAGGCGTTTCCCGGCGGCGGCGCCAATGTCGCCTGGGAAGCGCATATTGGCGGTTATCTATTCGGCCTGTTGTTTTACCCAGGCTTTGATCAAACAGCGCGCGCTATCCGTTAACCATGTCGCTTTGTTGCGCTGCCGCAAAACGTAAAGAGGCTTAAGGCAACCCCTTGTTCCTGAGGCAGTTTCGCCGCAACATAATGCAATGCGGGGAGAAGGAGACAACTTATGAAAGTTGAGCAAATCCTTTCAGCGAAGGGAACTGATGTGTTCGCCGTCCGCGCCGACGATAAAATCTCCGACGCTGTCAGCGTGTTGAATGACAGGAATATCGGCGCGGTGGTCGTAAAGGACGGCGGCGACAATGTTGTGGGTATTTTGTCCGAGCGCGACATTGTCCGGCGCGTTGGCGAGAACGGAAACGCCGCTCTTGAGATGCGCATCAAAGACTGCATGACCAAGGACCCCATTACATGCGGGCGGGAAACAACGGTCGACGAATTGATGAGCAAAATGACGGAGCGACGCATCCGTCACATGCCGATCATGGAAGATGGCAAATTGATCGGGCTCGTTTCAATTGGTGATGTTGTAAAACGCAAGATTGATCAGGCTGAGCAGGAAGCCGAGGCGCTGAAAGATTATATTGCGTCTTAATCGAGAGTCGGGAATTCGCTCGAAGTTTTTCCGATTCGGACTCTAGTTTTGGGCGCAACGCGACCGATCGCCGTTTGCGAAGAGGCTATATGAAGCCTGAGGCCATTCTTGAGATTCTGCGCAAGGCTTCGCTTTTTGACATATTCTTAGTGTCGTTTCTGCTGCTGCCCTTTATCGCAAACCAGTGGGTTGATGTTTTACAAAAACTAGAATGGAGCAAGCCATGGGGCCTTGCGGTGATGCTGATCGGCTATGTAGTCGGCATCGTGCTAATGCTCGTGGGCGCGGACCGGTCAAAACGCCGAGAGACGGCGCGTGATGAGATAGTCGCATATCTGACAGCGAAGGACTTTACGCTAATGTCGCATGAGCGCATCCGTAAAAATATCAACGCGGCTTATGATGATAGCTTTCTCGGGGCGCTGCCAACTTGTTTTCCCAACGTCTTACGCAGGGCTAAGATGAAAGACGGCCGGCCAGGACTCGCACGGATCATTCCTGAGGAAATTGAGTCCGAGGGTTAGTTCATCGTTCGGACCTCTCCGCACCCTTTGTTGGTGAGCGTAGGTCTCAGGCCAGAAACTTCATCGCCCGTTCAATCTCGGGCATTGCGTTGTCGGCGGCCTCGCGCCCCAGCTTGATAAGTTCGTCGGCGCGGTCAAAATCAAGCAACGGAATATGTCCCACTTTCGGCGTCAGCATGACGTCCGGCGGTTCGCCGGCAAGGCGCGAACGCGTGATGCGGTCCATCAGGATGTTGAATGACGCCAGCATCACCGAACCCACGCCGGGCGCATTGTCAGCACTCGGATGAAACAACCGTCGCATCATGAATTTTTCGGCGAACTTGCCTTTGGCGGCGTCCTCCAAGCCTTCGCCGCTCGCTTCGGTGATGTTGTCGTATCTTTCACGGCGTTCGGTCGCGGCTCTGCCGAATGCATCTGCATGTAAACCCACCGCGATTACAATGCGCGCGCCGAGCGCCCGGCAGGCCGAGACCGGCAGCGGGTTCACAAGCGCGCCGTCGATCAGCCAGCGGCCTTTTACGGCGCGCGGCGGAAACACGCCGGGCAGGGCGTACGCCGCCTGGATCGCCTCGCCAAGATCGCCTTCCATCAGCCAGATTTCGTGGCCGGTGGCGAGTTCCGATGTGACGACGAGAAACTTTTGCCGCAGATTTTCAATATTCGTTTGCGGAAGGTTTTTATGGATCGCCTTTTCAAGGCGCTTGCCGCCCATCAGGCCTGAGCCGTTGAGAACAATGTCAAAATAGCTCAGCATACGGCGCTTTGTCATGGCGCGCGCCCATCGCTCAAGGGAGGGGAGCTGGTCAGCAAGCCAGAAGCCGCCCACAAGCGCGCCGATCGACGTGCCGCAGACCACATCAGGGCGAATCCCCAGCTCATCGAGGCGCTGGACGACGCCGATATGCGCCCAGCCGCGGGCGACGCCGCCGCCGAGCGCCAGGCCAATAGAGGGCCCGGGCTGCTGGGTTTGCGCCTCCTCGGACTGGTCGGATGGGCCGGTTATGTCTACAGCTGCTTCCATTCTGGTGCGCCATTATCACTCCAATGGGTATTTGAAATCTGAAAATGTGGTGATTTTCCACAAGCTGCGACGAAAGTGAGCCATTTTGGGGCGGAGCGCGTGGCTTTGCGCGTCGTTCCGCATTACCGAACCGATAAGGTTTGAAGGCTTGAAAAGCCCCGAACACCGCTATAAATAAAGGTTCTTCGCAGTTTTTGGGGCGCTTCGACGGGGTTTTTGTCGCGAGCGATTCGCTGGTTCCGGTTCTCGATTTTTAGGGGGCGGGAACGACCCAAATCCGACCGCGAAAAAAGTTGTTTCTTTTGCGTTGACAGGGCGGTTCAGGATGGCTAAATCCGCCGCTCACCGACGCGGCCGGGATGGCCGCCGGGAGCCGGTTTCGGCGGGTTCCAGGGGCGGTCTCGGGAGTGTCGGTTTTTTGTCGGCTCGATTTCGTTAAGGCGAGGTTAAGTCGGCGCTTCGTTTCCCTTTCGGGTTGAATTTACCGGACGAGATGCGGGGCGGGCTCTTTGACAATTGAATATTTGAGGAAGAGAAACGTGGGCGGCGGCGTCCTGGCGAGAAGCTTTTGCTTCATTAGGCCATTTTATGGCCGACAGGACTGACCATCACTGACGTTTTTCAGTTTACAAACCAAACTTCGTTTTTCCTTTTGGAATACGCAGTTTTGTTTTGTGACGAACTACTTGTCAGTGATTTATGCGGAGTTTTCCCTCCGCAGGTCAGGCTCCAAACTCAACTTGAGAGTTTGATCCTGGCTCAGGACGAACGCTGGCGGCAGGCTTAACACATGCAAGTCGAGCGCCCTGCTTGCAGGGAGCGGCAGA